>JBKHXE010000043.1:0-48555 GCA_046566185.1 Actinomycetes bacterium
GCGAGGGTGAGGAGCTTCTTCACGTGGGCCTAAGAGGACTTGAACCTCTGACCTCTTCCTTATCAGGGAAGCGCTCTAACCGACTGAGCTATAGGCCCGTGGTGCCGGTCGAGGGTACCCCAGCGACCAGACGGCTCCCAAACCGGCTCAGTCGTCCGTGAGGGTCACGTGCAGGCCGCCGACGAGGGCTCCGGCGAGGTTGTAGAGGAACGCCCCGAGGGTGGCGATCGCGGTGAGCAGCACGACGTCGACGACGGCGATCACGGTGGCCAGGGACACCACCTTGGAGAAGCCCACGTAGTCGTTCACGTCGAACGTCGCGTCGTCGAGGATCTGCCCGACCACGCCGTTGACGTCGGTGAACACCCCCATGCCGTCGAGCACCGTCCACAGCACACCCGCCGCGACGACGATCGCGATGCCGATGGCGACGCTCAGCAGGAACGCCAGCTTCATCACCGACCACGGGTCCACGCGCGAGACGGTGAGCCGCACCCGGCGGGGGCCGTAGGTCTGCTGTGCGCCGGGCCTCGACGACGCCGCGGTGGGCCGCTGCGTGGTTCGCTCCGAGGCGCGGTGCCCCGACGTGGACGACGACGTGGACGGCGAGCGGCCCGGCCCGGCGACGCGGGGCTGCTGGGCCGTGGCGGCCGTCTCGGCCGTCGGCTGCGCCTGCGTGCGCGCGGCGGTCGCCGTCGCGGACGGCGCGGCCGTACCGGCGGCCCGCTGCCCGGCGACGGTGCCGGGCTGGGTCTGGTCGGACTGGCTCACGCCTCACCTCCGTGGTCGGACTCCTCCGACGGTACGCCATCGGAGGGCTCGCCGACCGGCGCGCCGCCGGCGTCGTCGGCGTCCGTGCCCTCGGCGGCCTCGATCTCGTCCTCGATCGCCCGCTCGGCGTTGCGCGCCACCGCGATGATCGAGTCGCCGGCGTCCGGGGCCGCGAACCTCACGCCCGAGGTGTTGCGGCCGGTGGAGCGCACCTCGTCGATGCGCGAGCGCACGATCTTGCCCTTTTCCATGACGACGAGCACCTCGTCGTCGGGGCCCACCATGAGCACCCCGACGAGGTCGCCGCCCCGCTCGGAGATCGCCGCGACCTTGATGCCGAGGCCGCCCCGGCCTTGCACGCGGTACTGCTCCACCGGAGTCCGCTTGGCCAGGCCGTTCTCGAAGACGACGAAGACGTCGTCGGTGGTCCCCTCCCGGACGACGTCCATCGCGAGCAGCTCGTCGCCGTTGCGGAACTTCATGCCGGTGACGCCGGACGTCGAGCGGCCCATCGGCCGCAGGCTCTCATCGGTCGCCGTGAACCGCAGCGACTGGCCCTTGCGGGAGACGAGCAGCAGGTCGTCGTCCGCCGACACCAGGCGCGCGGACACGAGCTCGTCGCCGTCCCGCAGGTTCACCGCGATGAGGCCGCCGCTGCGGTTGGAGTCGTACTCGGTCAGCCGGGTCTTCTTCACCAGGCCCTTGCGGGTGGCGAGCACGAGGTACGGCGCCTGGCTGTAGTCCTGGACGGCGAGCACCTCGGCGACGTGCTCGTCGGGCTGGAACGCCAGGAGGTTCGCGATGTGCTGGCCCCGGGCGTCGCGGGCGCCCTCCGGGAGCTCGTACGCCTTGGCCCGGTAGACGCGACCGAGGTTGGTGAAGAAGAGCAGCCAGTGGTGGGTGGACGTCGTGAAGAAGTGGCCGACGACGTCGTCCGTGCGCAGCTGCGCGCCGCGCACCCCCTTGCCCCCGCGGCGCTGCGACCGGTACTGGTCGACGCGCGTGCGCTTGGCATAGCCGCCGCGGGTGATCGTGACGACGACGTCCTCCTCGGGGATGAGGTCCTCCATCGACACGTCGCCGTCGAACGGCACGATCCGGGTGCGGCGCTCGTCGCCGTACTTCTCGACGATCTCGCCGAGCTCGTCGCCGACGATCTGCCGCTGCCGCTCGGGGGAGGCGAGGATCGCGTTGTAGTCCGCGATGGCGGCCTGCAGCTCCTCGAACCGGTCGATGATCTTCTGCCGCTCCAGGGCCGCGAGCCGGCGGAGCTGCATGTTGAGGATCGCGGTCGCCTGGACCTCGTCGATGGCCAGCAGCTCGATCAGGCCGGCCCGCGCATCGTCGGCGGTGGCGCTCGCACGGATGAGGGCGATGACCTCGTCGAGCGCGTCCAGCGCCTTGAGGTAGCCGCGCAGGATGTGCGCCTCCTCCTCGGCCTTGCGCAGTCGGTAGCGGGTCCGCCGGACGATGACGTCCAGCTGGTGGTCGACCCAGTGCCGGACGAACGCGTCGAGGCTCAGCGTGCGGGGCACCCCGTCGACGAGGGCGAGCATGTTCGCGCCGAACGTGTACTGGAGCTGCGTGTGCTTGTAGAGGTTGTTGAGCACGACCTTCGCGACGGCGTCACGCTTGAGCACGATGACCAGCCGCTGGCCGGTGCGGCCCGACGTCTCGTCGCGGATGTCGGCGATGCCGGCCAGCCGGCCGTCCTTGACGAGCTGCGCGATGCTCTGCGCCAGGTTGTCGGGGTTGACCTGGTAGGGCAGCTCGGAGACCACCAGGCACGTGCGGCCCTGGATCTCCTCGACCTCGACGACGGCCCGCATGGTGATCGAGCCGCGACCGGTGCGGTACGCCTCGTCGATCCCGCGGCGCCCCATGATGAGCGCGCCCGTCGGGAAGTCCGGCCCCTGGACGCGCGTCAGGAGCGCGTCGAGCAGCTCCTCCTTGGTCGCGTCGGGGTTCTCCAGCAGCCAGGCGACGCCGGCGGCGACCTCGCGCAGGTTGTGCGGCGGGATGTTGGTGGCCATGCCGACCGCGATGCCGGCCGAGCCGTTGACGAGCAGGTTCGGGAACCGGCTCGGCAGGACGACGGGCTCCTGGGTGCGGCCGTCGTAGTTGGCCTGGAAGTCGACGGTGTCCTCGTCGATGTCCCGGACCATCTCCATCGCCAGCGGCGCGAGCCGGCACTCGGTGTACCGGGGAGCGGCGGCGGGGTCGTTGCCGGGGGAGCCGAAGTTGCCCTGCCCGGCGACCAGCGGGTAGCGCAGCACCCAGTCCTGCGCGAGTCGCACGAGGGTGTCGTAGATGGGGGCGTCGCCGTGCGGGTGGTACTGGCCCATGACGTCGCCGACGACGCGCGAGCACTTGGAGAAGGCGCGGTCGGGCCGGTAGCCGCCGTCGTACATCGCATACAGCACCCGGCGGTGCACGGGCTTGAGTCCGTCGCGGACCTCCGGCAGCGCCCGGCCGACGATGACGCTCATCGCGTAGTCGAGGTACGACCGCTGCATCTCCAGCTGGAGGTCGACGGTCTCCACCCGGTCGGCGGGGGCCGTGGGTCCGTTGGTGGGGGGCTGCTCGGTCACCGGTGTCCTTCGTCAGGGTGGCGGGACTGCATGATCACGGGCGGGGTGGGTCAGATGTCGAGGAAGCGGACGTCCTTGGCGTTGCGCTGGATGAACGCCCGGCGCGACTCGACGTCCTCCCCCATGAGGATCGAGAAGATCTCGTCGGCGGCCGCCGCGTCGTCGATGGTGACGAGCCGCAGCGTCCGCGTGTCCGGGTCCATCGTGGTGTCCCACAGCTCGGAGTAGTCCATCTCGCCGAGACCCTTGTAGCGCTGGATGCCGTTGTCCTTGGGGATCCGCTTGCCCGCCGCGACGCCCTCGCGCAGCATCGCGTCCCGCTCGCGGTCGCTGTACGCGTACTCGTGCGCCGAGTTGCTCCACTTCAGCCGGTACAGCGGGGGCTGGGCGAGGTACACGTGCCGGTTCTCGATCAGCGGCTTCATGTACCGGAAGAGCAGCGTCAGCAGCAGGGTCGCGATGTGCTGGCCGTCGACGTCGGCGTCCGCCATCAGGATGATCTTGTGATATCGCAGCTTGGCGAGGTCGAAGTCCTCGCCGATGCCGGTGCCGAAGGCCGTGATGAGCGCCTGCACCTCGTTGTTGGCGAGCGCCTTGTCGATGCGGGCCTTCTCGACGTTGAGGATCTTCCCGCGGATCGGCAGGATCGCCTGGGTCTCGGGGTTGCGGCCGCGCACCGCGGACCCTCCCGCCGAGTCGCCCTCGACGATGAAGACCTCGGTGCGGGTCGGGTCGTTGAGCTGGCAGTCGCGCAGCTTGCCCGGCATGCCGCCCGACTCCAGCAGGCCCTTGCGCCGGGTCGCCTCCCGCGCCTTGCGCGCGGCCATCCGCGCCGCCGCCGCCTGGATCGCCTTGCGGACGACGTCCTTGGCCTCGCGCGGGTTGCGCTCGAACCAGTCGGACAGCTCCTCGGTGACGACGCGCTGCACGAAGCCCTTGACCTCGGTGTTGCCGAGCTTCGTCTTCGTCTGGCCCTCGAACTGGGGCTCGCCGAGCTTGACGGAGATGACCGCCGTGAGGCCCTCGCGGATGTCCTCGCCGGTGAGGTTGGCGTCCTTCTCCTTGAGCAGGTTCTGCTCGCGCGCGTAGCGGTTCACCAAGGTGGTGAGCGCGGCGCGGAACCCCTCCTCGTGGGTGCCGCCCTCGTGCGTGTTGATGGTGTTCGCGTAGGTGTGCACGCTCTCGGAGTACGCGCCCGTCCACTGCATCGCGACCTCGAGGCTCATCCGGCGCTCGGCGTCCTCGGTCTCGAAGGCGATGACGTCGGGGTGCACCTTCTCGCTCTTCTTCGACGAGTTCAGGTGGGTGACGTAGTCGACCAGGCCGTTGTCGTAGCGGAAGGTCACCTTGCGCGCGCTGACCTCGGCGGCCGGCCGGGCCGCCTCCGCGGCGACCTCGTCCTCGTCCTCGGCGGCGTGGCCGGGCCGCTCGTCGACGAGCGAGATGGTCAGGCCCTTGTTGAGGAACGCCATCTGCTGGAACCGGCTGCGCAGCGTCTCGAAGTCGTACTCGGTGGTCTCGAAGATGTCGCCGTTGGCCCAGAACGTCACCGTCGTCCCGGTCTCGTCGGTCGGCTCGCCCTTGGCGAGCGGCGCCTCCGGGACGCCGCCCGAGTACGCCTGCCGCCACACGAACCCCTGCCGGCGCACCTCCACCTCGAGCCGGGTCGACAGCGCGTTGACCACCGAGACGCCGACGCCGTGCAGGCCGCCGGAGACGGCGTAGCCGGTGCCGCCGAACTTTCCGCCGGCGTGCAGCACGGTGAGCACGACCTCGACCGCCGGGCGGTTCTCCACCGGGTGGACGTCGACCGGGATGCCGCGGCCGTCGTCGACGACCCGGACGCCACCGTCGGCGAGCAGCGTGACGTCGATCCGGGTGGCGTGGCCGGCGAGGGCCTCGTCCACGGAGTTGTCGACGACCTCCTGGACGAGGTGGTGCAGGCCGCGCTCACCGGTCGAGCCGATGTACATGCCGGGGCGCTTGCGGACGGCCTCGAGGCCCTCGAGCACCGTGATCGCGCTGGCGTCGTACTCGCCGCCGGCCAGGGACGGCGCCTCCTCCGGGGCGGGGACAGCGGTGCCGCCGTCGGGGTCGGGCATGCTGGTGTCGTCAGCCACGGATCCGGCACTCCTGTCGTCGGCCTGTCGGTCGGCACAGCACGCGGCCGCGCACCCGCTCGCTCCTGGGTCAGGGGCTCCCGTGTCGCACTGCGACCGGGCGAAGCGGACGGCGACCGCCGATCGCCGTCATTCTACCCCTCGCGGCGGTCGGAACGGGCCGTCCACAGGCCCTGGCGCGCGGCGTGGCGCACCGAGGCCCCCGGTCACGTGTCCCGGTACGCGCACCGCGGTGACGCGGCCCGCAGGCGGCTCATCCGTAGGTGTCGCGCGGCCCACGCCCACCGGGGGCGGTCCGGGGCCCGCGGTGCCAGCTCGGCGCCGAGGGGCCGCGGACGACGAGCCGCTCGACGACCCCCGGCCCCAGCTCCTCGGCGATGCGGCGCAGGATCGTCGGCGCCAGCAGCCGCATCTGGGTGGCCCAGGCGGTGGAGTCGGTCCGCACGGTGAGCGCGCCGGCGTCGAAGTGCTCCGCCGTGCAGTGCGCGGCCACCTCGGCGCCGACCACCTGCTCCCAGCGCCCGATCACCCCGCCCACCGCGACCGGCGCCTGCCAGCCCCGCTCGGTGACCAGCCCGTCGATGACGCCGCCGACCCGCTGCGGGTCGCGACCGTCGGGTCTGGCGCCCGACCGGCTCTCCCCGGCCACCCGCCGCCGCTGCCGGCCGGCCGCCGCCGGGCCGGGTCGCGCGGACGGGCTGAGGCCTCGTGCGGCCGCCGCCGCCCGGGCCCGGTTCAGCGCCGCGCGCACCGCGTCGACACCCGGCTCGTCGACACCCGACTCGTCGTCAGCCACCGGTCACCTCACCGCCCCGCACCACCAGGCGCGCGCCGTCCAGCTCGGCCGGCACGTCGTCGTCCACGGCGGCGGTGACGAGCACCTGCTCGGCGCCGGCGACGAGCTCGGCGAGGCGCCGGCGCCGGCCGGCGTCCAGCTCGGCGAAGACGTCGTCGAGCACCAGCACCGGCTCGGTGTCCGGGTCCGGCGGGCCCTGGGGGCCCTGCGGGCCCACGTCGCCGCGCAGCAGGTACCACGAGGCCAGCCGCAGCGCCAGCGCGAACGACCACGACTCCCCGTGGCTGGCGTACCCCTTGGCCGGCAGGCCGCCGAGGGAGAGCACGAGGTCGTCGCGGTGCGGTCCCACCAGCGAGACGCCGCGCTCGACCTCGGCGCGGCGCTGCTCGCGCAGGGCCGTGACCAGCGCGGCCGCCAGCTCCTCACGCCGCGGGGCGTCGTCCGGCAGCCCACCCGGCAGCGACGACCGGTACCCGATCACCGCGTCCCCCTGGTCGGCGCTCACCTGCCGGTACGCCTCGGCCACGTGCGGCGCCAGCCGGTGAACGAGGTGCATGCGGGCGAAGAGCAGCTCCGCGCCGGCGGTCGCGAGATGGCTGTCCCACACGTCGAGGGCCGGCAGGTCGGACGCCGCCGAGCGTGCCGCGCGGGTGGCCCCCGCCGACCGCAGCAGGGCGTTGCGCTGGCGCAGCACCCGCTCGTAGTCGGCGCGGACGCCGGCGAGGCGCGGCGCGAGGGCGACCAGCAGGTCGTCGAGGAACCGTCGGCGCCCGTCCGGGTCGCCCTTGACGAGCGCGAGGTCCTCCGGCGCGAACAGCACGGTGCGCAGCGCGCCGAGCACCTCGCGCGCCCGAGGCACCGGCGCGCGGTTCACCCGGGCCCGGTTGGCCCGGCCGGGCACGATCTCGATCTCCACGAGCGTGGAACGGCCCGAGCGGTCGACGGCCACCCGGACGACGGCCCGCTCGCACCCGGCGCGAACCAGCGGCGCGTCGGTCGCGACGCGGTGGCTGCCCCGCGTCGCGACGTAGCCGAGCGCCTCGACGAGGTTAGTCTTGCCCTGGCCGTTGGGGCCGACGACGGCGGTGACCCCGGGCCCGAGCGTCACCTCCGCCGCGGGGTAGGAGCGGAAGTCGGTCAGCGACAGGTGGGTGACGTGCACGGGGGTCGGCGGGGGCGCCTCAGCCGGCGTCGCCGCTGCCGGACGTCGGCCCGGCCTCGTCGGCCCGCGCCTCGGCCGCGACGTCCTGAGCGGGGGACGTCGGGCCGGTCCGGGTCACGGCGTGCCCGCCGAACTGGTGGCGCAGGGCGGCGACGGCCTTCATCGCGGGGGAGTCCTGCTGACGCGAGGCGAACCGGGCGAAGAGGGCGGCGGAGATCACCGGCATCGGCACCGCGTTCTCGACGGCCTCCTGCACCGTCCACCGGCCCTCGCCGGAGTCCTCGACGTAGCCCTTGATCGACTGCAGGCCGGGGTCCTCCTCGAGGGCCTTGACGAGCAGGTCGAGCAGCCAGGAGCGGACGACGGTGCCGCGCGTCCAGGCCTGGAGGCACGCCTGCGGGTTCTCGACGACGTCCTTGGCGACCAGCAGCTCGTAGCCCTCGGCGTACGCCTGCATCAGCCCGTACTCGATGCCGTTGTGCACCATCTTCGCGTAGTGGCCGGCGCCGACCCGGCCGGCGTGCGCGAAGCCCTCCTCGCGCGGCCCCTCGGGCCGCAGGGCGTCGAACACCGGCATCGCCCGCTCGACGAGCGCGGCGTCGCCGCCGCACATCAGGCCGTAGCCGTTGTCGAGTCCCCACACCCCGCCGCTGACGCCGCAGTCGAGGTAGCCGATGCCGCGCTCACCGAGCCAGGCGGCGTGCTCCTGGTCGTCCGACCAGCGGGAGTTGCCGCCCTCGATGACGAGGTCGCCCTCCTCGAGGAGGCCGCCGAGCTCCCGGACGACGGACCGGGTCACCGGCCCGGCCGGAACCATCACCCACACCGTGCGCGGCGCCGGGAGCCGCTCCACCAGGGCGGCCAGGCTGTCGACGTCCGAGACCTCGGGGTTGCGGTCGTAGCCGGTGACCTCCAGGCCCGCGCGGCGCATCCGCTCGCGCATGCTGGAGCCCATCTTGCCCAGGCCGACCAGACCGACGTGCACGGCGGTGTCCATGGTCCGAACCTCCCGCAGCCGCGCTCAGCCCGCCATCCGGACCGGCATCAGCAGGTACCGGTAGCTGTCGTCGGAGTCGCCGTCGCGCTCGCCCTGGCCGGTGAGCACCGCCGGCTTGGTCGCGAGCGTGAACGACAGCCGGACGAACGGCGTCGTGAGCGCCTGCAGCCCGTCGAGCAGGAACTGCGGGTTGAAGGCGATCGAGATGTCGTCGCCGTGCAGGTCGGCGTCCAGGGCCTCGGACGCCTGGGCGTCGTCGCCCTGCCCGGCCTCGAGGGTCACCTGGCCGTCGGTGAAGGTGAGCCGCACCGGGGTGTTCCGCTCCGCGACCAGCGCGACGCGCCGCACCGCCTCGGCCAGCGCGGCGGTGTCGCACACCGCCCACACCGGCGACTCGGCCGGGAACAGCGCACGCACCTTCGGGTAGTCACCGTCCACCAGCAGGGACGTCGTGCGGCGGCCGCCGGCCTCGAAGCCGATGAGCTCGGTGCCGCCCCCGCTCGACAGCGCGAGCGTGACCTCACCCCCGCCACCGAGCGACTTCGCGACGTCCGACAGCGTGCGCGCGCGCACCAGGGCGATGGCCGAGGTGTCGGGCGACGCGGGGTGCCACGTGATCTCGCGCATCGCGAGGCGGTACCGGTCGGTGGCGAGCAGGGTGACCGTGTCGCCCTCGATCTCCATCCGGACGCCGGTGAGGATCGGCAGGGTCTCGTCACGGCTGGCCGCCACCGTCACCTGGGCCACGGCGGAGGTGAGGACGTCGCCGGGGATGCCGCCGGCGGCCGACGGCATCTGCGGCAGAGCCGGGTACTCGTCCACCGGCATGGTCAGCAGCGAGAAGCGGCTCGCGCCGCAGGTCAGGGTCACCTTGCTGCCCTCGGCGACCACCTCGACGGGCTTGGCCGGCAGGCTGCGGGAGATGTCGGCCAGCAGACGCCCGGAGACCAGCACCGTCCCGGGCTCGACGACGTCCGCCGGCACCTCGACGCGCGCCGACACCTCGTAGTCGAAGCTCGACAGCGTGAGCGAGCCCGTGGCGTCCGCCTCGAGTCGCAGGCCTGCGAGCACCGGGACCGGCGGGCGCGTGGGCAGCGTCCGTGCCGCCCAGCCGACCGCCTCCGCCAGGACGTCGCGCTCGACCCGGAACCTCACGCAGCCACGCTCCTTCTCCCCGGCGCCGTTGGCGGGGTCGGTCCCGTCGGCGCGCTCGGTGTGCGCGGACGACAGTACGGCAGACGAGCACCCCGGGTGAACCGGGATCACACATTCGTCATTCGCGGCGGACGGCGGGCTCGGGGAAGGGTCGGTCGTGTGGATGTGGGTGGACGGTTCTTCTCGGAGGAGGCAGGCACGTCGTCGTCATCACGCCTGTGACTTCTGTGGACGACGGACGTCGGGGCTGGTCAGCGGCGCGCCGGCGGTGTGGACACCGGAGGCGTCCGGGCCGACCCGCCTGGGGACGGCTGTTGACGACGGTGGCCGGGCCGCCGGCGGGCTCGCGTCGTCCACCGCCCGCCCACAGCCGGGACCCGCTCGGGTCCACAGATCCACAGGGTTGTCCACAGGTGTGGGAAACGGGTGATGGTGGCCGTCCGGGTCTTCCCCGGCACCGGCCCGAGGGTGTAGTGGGCCGGGACCGGTCAGGCGCGGTGCTGCTGCTTGATCCGGTTGGTCAGCTCGGTGACCTGGTTGTAGATCGAGCGGCGCTCGGTCATCAGCTCGCGCACCTTGCGGTTCGCGTGCATCACCGTGGTGTGGTCGCGGCCGCCGAACGCCTGCCCGATCTTCGGCAGCGACAGCTCGGTGAGCTCACGGCACAGGTACATCGCGATCTGCCGGGCGGTGACCAGCACGCGGGAGCGGGAGGTGCCGGACAGGTCCTCGATCGTCAGGCCGAAGTAGTCGGCCGTCTGGGCCATGATCGTCGCGACGGTGATCTCGCCGGTGTCGTCGTCGGTGATGAGGTCCTTGAGGACGACCTCGGCGAGCGGCAGGTCGACCTCGGCCCGGTTGAGGTTGGCGAACGCCGTCACCCGGATGAGGGCGCCCTCGAGCTCGCGGATGTTCGTCGAGATCTTGCTGGCGATGTACTCGAGGACGTCGCCGGGCGCCTGCAGGCGCTCGCCCACCGCCTTCTTGCGCAGGATGGCGATGCGCGTCTCGAGGTCCGGCGGCTGGACGTCGGTGATGAGCCCCCACTCGAAGCGCGACCGCATCCGCTCCTCGAACCCGGACAGCTGCTTGGGCGGCAGGTCGGAGGTGATGACCACCTGCTTGTTGGCGTTGTGCAGCGTGTTGAAGGTGTGGAAGAACTCCTCCTGCGTCTGCACCTTGCCCTGCAGGAACTGGATGTCGTCGATGAGCAGGACGTCGACGTCCCGGTAGCGGCGCTGGAACGCGCTGGCCTTGTCGTCGCGGATCGAGTTGATGAAGTCGTTGGTGAACTCCTCGGAGTTCACGTAGCGGACCCGGACGCCGGGGAACAGGTGCTGGGCGTAGTGGCCGATCGCGTGCAGCAGGTGCGTCTTGCCCAGCCCGGACTCGCCGTAGACGAACAGCGGGTTGTAGGCCTTCGCCGGGGCCTCGGCGACCGCGACGGCGGCGGCGTGCGCGAACCGGTTGCTGGCGCCGATGACGAAGGTGTCGAACGTGTACTTCGGGTTGAGCCGGGCCGGCTCGGTCTCCCGCTGGGGCTCACGGAGGCGGCGCGACCCCGAGCCGGGAGGCGGGAACTGGTCGGCGGCCGGCAGGGTGCCGTCGTCCCCGTCGTCGAGGTCGTCGAGCTCGTCGGCGTCCTCGAGGGTCTCCAGGTCCAGCGTCGGGTCCACGGTGACCGCCAGCCGGACCTGCTGACCCAGGTGCGTCGACAGGGCCTCGACGACGGGCTCGCGCACCCGCTGCTCGAGGATCTCCTTGGTGAGGTCGTTGGGGACGGCGAGCAGCGCCGTCCCGTCGAGGAGGCCGAGCGGGCGGGTGAGGCGGACGAAGCCCAGCTGCTGGGCGGTCACCCGGCCGTCGGCGGACAGGGAGGTGACGACAGACCTCCACAGCTGTGGCAGGTCGGCGCTCTCGGTCACGTCCCCCTCCTTGACTCTCCCGCTCGTGCGCGTCGTGCCCCTCGGCGTGCCGGGACGCGAGCCCCTAGTAGACAGCACACCGGACGATCACGGTCCACAGGGTTGTCCACACCTGTGGAACACGGCGCCGCCCAGCCGGGGGCCGGCGGCTCGGAAGGGTCAGCGGCGACGGACGCTACTCACGTGCGGCGGCCACCACAACCGCCTTCGCCCAATTGCTCGCGGCGAGTTCCGGACGCCGCGGCGTGTCGGGCGGGCGAGCGGGGCGGCTGGCAGGAGACTGGCGGGTTGGCCGCGACGGCGAGGACGGCTCTCGTGGTTTGACCCCCTCGCGCGGCGGACCGTACCGTAGGGAGCCGCCGCTCGGCGGCCCCTGTCGCATGTCCACGCCCGCTCGGGCGCGGACGTCCGGTGGAGGCCGGTGAACCGGTGACCACCCCCGTGCCCCGGTACGGGTCCGAGCCTGGAGTGTGGAGAAACAGTGAGCAAGCGGACGTTCCAGCCCAACAACCGCCGTCGGGCGAAGACGCACGGCTTCCGGCTGCGCATGCGCACCCGCGCCGGCCGGGCCATCCTCGCCGCGCGCCGTCGCAAGGGTCGCTCCGAGCTGTCGGCCTGAGCAGCCCGGCCGCGGTGCTGCCGGCCGCTCACCGGATGCGGCGGTCACGTGACATCGACCGCACCGTCCGGCGAGGAGTCCGTTCCGGGAGGTCCCGCCTCGTCGTGCACCTCGACCTCGCGGTCGGGGACGGACCGGCGGCGGCGGGCTTCGCCGTGTCACGGGCCGTCGGGACGGCCGTGGTGCGCAACCGCGTGAAGCGTCGGCTGCGTCACCTGGTCGCCTCGCGGCTCGATCGGCTCCCGGCCGGGACGTGCCTCGTCGTCCGCGCCCTGCCGGCGGCGGCCGACGCGTCGTCCGCCGAGCTGGAGTCGGACCTGGACGCGGCCCTCGAGTCGGCGAGCCGGCGCCTCGCGCGCCGCACGGGGACCCCGTCGTGAGCCTCGCCCTCCGGCACGTTCGGCGCCTGCCGGCCCTGGCGCTCATCGGTCTCGTCCGCGGCTACCAGCTGCTCGTCTCGCCCCTGCTGGGGCAGACCTGCCGGTTCTACCCCTCGTGCAGTGCCTACGCGGTCGGCGCGCTGAGGGAGCACGGCGCGCTGCGCGGGACGTGGCTGAGCGTGCGCCGGGTCGGGCGCTGCCACCCGTGGAACCCGGGCGGCGTCGACCCCGTTCCCCCGGCACGCGCCCGCACGACCGGCTGTACCGCCGACGGCACCGCCGGCGACACGCCTGAGCACCCGCACGACCGCATCCGGCCCCCCGCCTCCGACGGCCCGCCGACCACCTCGGCCCCGGCCGCCTGACCCCAGGAGCTTCTCCGTGGAAATCCTCAAGCCGCTCGAGATCGCCGTGGCGTGGATCATGGTGCAGTTCCATGCGCTGCTGACCACGCTCGGCATGTCCGAGGCCGGCGGGTGGACCTGGGCGCTCTCGATCGTCGGGCTCGTCGTCGTCATCCGCATCCTGCTGATCCCGCTCTTCGTCAAGCAGATCAAGGCGTCCCGTGGGCTGCAGCTGATCCAGCCGGAGCTGCGGAAGATCCAGAACAAGTACAAGGGCAAGAGCGACCCTGCGAGCCGCCAGGCGATGACGCAGGAGACCATGGACCTGTACAAGCGGACGGGCACCAACCCGTTCGCCTCCTGCCTGCCGATCCTGCTGCAGGCCCCGATCTTCTTCGCCCTCTTCCGGGTGCTCAACGAGTACGTGGGCAAGGTGCGGGAGATCGGCCCGCTGACCGAGGAGCTGGCGCGCCAGGCGAACCAGGCCACGCTGCTGGGCGCCCCCATCTCCTCGACGTTCCTGCGGTCGGACGACGTCAGCACCAAGGCGCTGACCCTGGTGCTGATCGTGGCGATGTCGGCGACGACGTTCATCACGCAGAAGCAGCTGATGACCAAGAACATGCCGGCGGCTGCGCTGGACAACCCCTTCGCCCAGCAGCAGAAGATCCTGCTCTACGCCCTCCCGGTGATCTTCGCGGTGACCGGCGTGAACTTCCCCATCGGCGTCCTCATCTACTGGACGACGACCAACCTGTGGTCGATGGGGCAGCAGCTGTACGTGATCCGGCGGATGCCGGCCCCCGGCTCCCCCGCGGAGAAGGCCCTGCAGGAACGGCGGGCCCGCCGCCGCCGCGGCGGGGCCCCGGCCGCCGAGCCGGAGGAGCCGGTGCCCCCGGTCAAGCCGCGTGGACAGCGCCAGCAGCCGAAGCGCAAGGACCGCCGGCGGCGGGCCGAGCAGGCCGGTGCGCCCGACGCCGGGTCTGCGGCCGACGGCCCGGACGACGCGTCGGACGACGGACCGGCCGCGGCCGGCGCGTCCCGCTGAGCCGACCGTCCCGTGACCACCGACTCGTCCATCCGACCCGAGGGTCGGCCCCGACACCGCCCGAGGAGACACCCGCCGTGTCCGACTCCACCCCTGTGACCGAGCCCGCCGCCGCCGTCGACGACGCGCCGCAGGCCGCTCCCGCCGTCCCTGGCCCGTCCCGCCTGGAGGAGGAGGGCGAGGTCGCCGCGGACTACCTCGAGGAGCTTCTCGACATCGCGGACCTGGACGGCGACATCGACATCGATGTGGAGAACGGCCGGGCGACGGTCTCGATCGTCGCCGACCCGGTGGCGATGCGTTCGCTGCGGGTCCTGGTCGGGCGTGACGGGGTCGTGCTCGAGGCGTTGCAGGAGCTGACCCGACTCGCCGTCCAGGCCCGGACCGGTGAGCGCAGCCGCCTGATGCTCGACGTCGCGGGCCACCGGGCCGGACGGCGCCACGAGCTGGAGGCCCTCGCCGAGCGCGCGGTCACGGAGGTGCGGCGCACCGGCGAGGCCGTGACGCTCGAGCCGATGTCCCCGTTCGAGCGCAAGGTGGTCCACGACGCCGTCGCAGCGGCGGGGCTGGCCAGCGAGTCGACCGGCCAGGAGCCGGAGCGGCGCGTCGTCGTGCTGCCGGCCGGCTGACCACGGGCACCGCGTTTCACGTGGAACATCCATGACGCAGGAGCCGCTCCTCGCCCCCGACGTCGAGCCCAGGCCGGACGCTGCGGCTGCGCTGTTCGGCGCGCGACTGCCGCTCGCCGACCGGTTCGTCGAGCACCTCGCGACCACCGCTGTCGAGCGGGGTCTCGTGGGCCCGCGGGAGGTGCCGCGCCTGTGGTCTCGGCACGTGCTCAACTGTGCGGTGCTCCAGGAGCTCATCGGCGCCGACCAGCGCGTGGTCGACGTCGGCAGTGGCGCGGGACTGCCCGGGGTGACGCTGGCCGTGGCCCGGCCGGACCTTCGCCTGGTGCTCGTCGAGCCCCTCGAGCGCCGCGTGGCCTGGCTGCAGATGGTCGTGGACGACCTCGGACTCGACGTCGAGGTCTGCCGGGCGCGGGCCGAGGAGGTGGTGGGTACCGTGCGGGCTCCGGTGGTCACCGCCCGGGCGGTCGCCCCTCTCGAACGGCTGGCCGCCTGGGGACTGCCCCTGCTCGAGGCGGGCGGCACCCTGCTGGCCATCAAGGGTCGGTCGGCGGCCGCCGAGCTGGAGGCGGCCTCCGCCGCGCTGGCCCGCCTCGGAGCGGTGGAGCAGGGCATCGTCGAGTGCGGCTCCGGTCTGCTGGAGGTCCCCACCACGGTGGTCAGCGTTAGGGTCGGCGACCGCGTCCCCCGAGGGCCGGATCGCCGCGACGGGGGTTCGCGACGTCGACGTCGGAAGGGGCAGCGATGAGCGAGGCGAGGACGGGTGAGCCGGTCGCGACCGGCCTCGGGTGGCCGGGGCCGTCGCGCCCGCACGCCGTGAGGGGTGCCGGCGGTGGGTTGGGGTGGCCGAACAGTGAGCGGGTTTCACGTGAAACCGGGGAGGACTCCGTGGTGGTTCCACGTGAAACCCCGGAGATGGGCCCCGATGCCCGGGACGGGTACTCGGAGGCAGAGCGACAGGCGCTGGCCGACGCCATCCCCCTGGCCGACGACAGCACCCCGCTCGCCCTGAGCGTCGCCGAGGACGCCCGACGACGCATCGACCTGACCGGCCGGCGCTTCCCCCGGCCGGCACGCACCCGCGTGCTGACCGTGGCGAACCAGAAGGGCGGCGTCGGCAAGACCACGACGACGGTCAACATCGCGGCAGCGCTGGCGCAGGCCGGCCTGCGGGTGCTGGTGCTCGACAACGACCCCCAGGGCAACGCGTCCACGGCACTGGGCATCGACCACCACTCGGAGGTGCCCAGCCTCTACGACGTCCTCGTCGACGGCCGGCCGCTGGCGGAGGTGGTGCAGGCCTGCCCGGACGTGGAGAACCTGTGGTGCGCCCCGGCGACCATCGACCTGGCCGGCGCGGAGATCGAACTGGTCTCGATGGTGGCGCGCGAGACCCGGCTGCGGACCGCGCTCGCCCAGTACGTCGCCGACCGCGAGGAGCGCGGCGAGCCGCGGCTCGACTACGTCCTCGTCGACTGCCCGCCGAGCCTCGGCCTGCTGACGGTCAATGCCTTCTGCGTCGCCCAGGAGGTCCTCATCCCGATCCAGTGCGAGTACTACGCGCTGGAGGGCCTGAGCCAGCTGCTGCGGAACATCGAGCTCATCCGCGCCCATCTCAACCCGCCGCTGCACGTGTCGACGATCCTGCTGACGATGTACGACGGGCGCACGCGACTGGCGGCCCAGGTCGCCGACGAGGTGCGCCAGCACTTTCCGGAGGTGGTCCTGCGGACGACGGTTCCGCGGTCGGTCCGCATCAGCGAGGCGCCGAGCCACGGGCAGACCGTGATGACCTACGATCCCGGGTCCAGTGGGGCGCTGTCGTACCTCGCGGCGGCCCGGGAGGTGGCCGAGCGGGGAGCAGCCCCGGCCACGCCCGACACGGCGGCAGCGACGACGGGGACCGAGGAGCGGCAGTGACCGAGAAGCGACGCGGACTGGGACGGGGCCTCGGCGCCCTGATCCCCAACGGGCCGACGACGGGCGCGCGCCCCACCGGGGAGCGTCCGGTGGACGTCTTCTTCCCCGGGGCCACGAACGAGCCGGACGGTGTCACGGGAGACGACGGGGACGAGCCGTCGTCCTCGGCAGCGGGTGAGGAGCCGGCAGCTCCGCGGGATCCGGCTGACCCGGGACCGGGGGACGACGGCCTCGTCCCGGTGCCGGGCGCGCGGTTCGCCGAGGTGCCGGTGGACAGGATCAGTCCGAACCCCCGGCAGCCCCGCCAGGTCTTCGACGCCGACGAGCTCGCCGAGCTCGTCCACTCGGTTCGTGAGATCGGCGTCCTCCAGCCCGTCGTCGTGCGGGCCGCGCCGTCCGACGGCGACGGCGCCCGCTACGAGCTGGTCATGGGGGAGCGGCGCTGGCGCGCCAGCCGGGAGGCGGGCCTCGCGACCGTGCCGGCCATCATCCGGGAGACCGGGGACGACGACCTGCTGCGGGACGCGCTGCTGGAAAACCTGCACCGCAGCCAGCTGAACCCCCTGGAGGAGGCGGCGGCCTACCAGCAGCTGCTCGACGACTTCGGGTGCACGCACGACGAGCTCGCCGGCCGGATCGGCCGGTCCCGGCCGCAGATCTCCAACACGCTGCGGCTGATGAAGCTCCCACCGCTGGTCCAGCGTCGCGTCGCGGCCGGGGTGCTGTCGGCGGGCCACGCGCGCGCCCTGCTCGGCCTGCCCGACGGCGCGGCGATGGAGCGGCTGGCGCAGCGGATCGTCGCGGAGGGGCTGTCGGTCCGTGCGACCGAGGAGGTCGTCGCCCTCGGAGGCGACGAGGAGGCTGCGCCGCAGCGCCGCCGTCCCCGCCCCGGCGACCGCCACGCCGCGCTGGACGCCCTGGCCGCCCGGCTGTCCGACCGCCTCGACACCCGCGTGAGGATCGCGCTCGGTCAGCGCAAGGGCCGGCTCACCGTGGAGTTCGCCAGCGTGGAGGACCTGAACCGGATCATCGGCGTCCTCGCGCCGGACGACGACGGCGTCTTCCGCCCCTGACGCGTTGTCCACAGGCGCACCATGTGGCCTGTGGATCCCCGCAGGAACCGTCCACACCGCCTGTGGACAACGCGTGTGGACGACCCGCGCTCAGGAGCGCGCCACGGCCTGCTCGACGAGTGCGCGGTAGACCTCGCCGGCGTCCTCACCGGCCGCGGCGAGCGCCTGGGGGAGCAAGGACAGCTCGGTCATCCCCGGCGCGACGTTGGTCTCGAGGAACCACGGGCGGCCCTCGTCGTCGACGATGAGGTCGGTCCGGGAGAGGTCGCGCAGCCCGAGGCAGCGGTGCGCCACCAGGGCCGCCTCGGCGGCGGCGCCGGCGGCCGCGTCGTCCAGCCGTGCGGGGACGAAGTACTCGGTACCGCCGGCGGTGTAGCGCGCGTCGTAGTTGTACCCGCCGGCCGCCGGCTGGATCTCCACCGCCGGCAGCGCCCGGGCGCCGTCCCCGGTGTCGATGACGCTCACCGCGACCTCCCGGCCCGTGACCGCCCTCTCGACCAGCGCCACCTCCCCGTAGCCGTAGCAGTCGACCATCGCGCGCGGCAGCTGCTCCGCGGCCGTGACGACGGTGACGCCGAGCGCCGAGCCGCCGCGGGACGGCTTGACCGCCAGGGGCAGCCCGTGCCGCGTCACCAGGGCGTCCAGCAGGGCGCCGGCGCCCAGCTCCCGGAACGTCGAGTGGGGCAGCGCGACCGAGGCCGGCGTCGCCAGGCCCGCGTCCGCCACCACGGACTTGGCGACGGGCTTGTCGAAGGCGCGGCGGCACGCGGCGGGCACCGCGCCGACGTAGGGCAGGCCCAGCAGCTCGAGGACGTCGCGCACCGCGCCGTCCTCCCCGCTCACCCCGTGCAGGAGGGGCCACACGACGTCCGGCCGGTCGGCCCGCAGGGCCGGCAGCAACGACGCGTCGACGTCCCGGACCTCGACCTCGCAGCGGGCGCCGCGCAGCGCCTCGGCGACGCGCCGGCCGGAGCGCAGCGACACGTCCCGCTCGTGCGAGAGGCCTCCGGCGAGGACGAGGACGCGGGGGGAGGCGGTCATGGTGGTCGGGTCCTCCAGGGCAGGGGTCGGACGTGACGTATCGAGGGCAGTCGATGGCTAGGGGCCGTGGCCGGACGGTCGGAGTCAGCCGACATCGGGGCCCGGGGCGTCGACCGCCCGGCGCGCGCGGTGCTCGGCGCCGTCCCCCGGGCCGAAGGTCTCGAGCAGCTCGGCCTCGGCCCGCACCACCGTGGCGAGGCGGCGCACCCCCTCCCGGATGCGCTCGGGGGTGGGGTAGCAGTACGACAGCCGCAGGTGGCTGCCGCCCTGTCCGTCGGCGAAGAAGGCGGTCCCCGGCACGTAGGCGACCCGTTCGGTGACGGCCCGCGGCAGCATCGCCGCCGCGTCCAGGCCGTGCGGGAGCCCGAGCCAGACGTAGAACCCGCCGTCCGGCACCGTCCACGACGCCTGCGGCAGCATGTCCTCCAGCGCGGCGAGCAGCGCGTCCCGCCGCTCGCGGTACTGCTCCCGGTACACCTTGACCTGACCGCGCCAGTCGCACCGCTGCAGGTACCCGGCGACCGCCGACTGCGCGAAGGCGCTGGGGCACAGGATCGATGCCTCGCTGGCCAGCACGAGCTTGTCGCGGACGGCGGGCGGGGCCAGGGCCCAGCCGACGCGCAGGCCCGGCGCGAACGTCTTGGAGAACGACCCGAGGTAGACGACGCCGTCCGCGTCGGCGGAGCGCAGCGCCGGCAGCGGGTCGCCGGAGAAGCCGAGCAGCCCGTAGGGGTTGTCCTCGAGCACGAGGACGCCGTGCCGGCGGGCCACCTCGAGCACGGCCGGGCGGCGCTCGGCGCTCAGCGTCACGCCGCCGGGGTTGTGGTGGTTGGGCACGGTGTAGAGCAGCTTGACCCGGCGACCGGCGGCGGCGAGCGCGCGCAGCGTCTCCTCCAGCAGGTCCGGCTGCAGCCCCGCGGCGTCCATCGGCACGTGGACGACGTCGGCCTGGTAGGCGCGGAAGACGCCGAGGGCCCCGACGTAGCTGGGCGCCTCCGCGACGACGACGTCACCGGGGTCGACGAAGATGCGCGTCACCAGGTCGAGGGCCTGCTGGGAGCCGGTGGTGACGACGACGTCCTCGGCGGACGCCCGGATGCCCTCCAACGCCATCACCTCGGTGATGAGCTCGCGCAGCACGGGGTCGCCCTGGCCCGAGCCGTACTGCAGGGCGGTCGGCCCCGTGTCGGTGACGAGCTGGGACATCACCTCGGAGACGGCGTCCATCGGCAGCGCGGACAGGTTGGGCATGCCCCCGGCCAGGGACACGACCTCCGGTCGGCTGGCCACCGCGAAGAGGGCTCGGATGGCCGAGGCGCTCATGCCGTACGTGCGCGTGGCGTACGTGTCCGCCCACGGGTCCAGGCGGCTGCCCGTCCTGTCGGTCGTCACCGCTGCGTCCTCTCGCCGTGGTCCCGGACCGCGTCTGCCACCGGTGCCCCGGGCGCCGTACCATGACGGTGCCTGTCCGCGGACGCGGGCGCAGCAGCAGCGGGTCGTCGTCCAGGGAGTGTCGCATGAGGGTCGCCCGGTACGTCGTGACGGGCCTGCTGCTCGGCGCGGTCGCGGCGTTCGTGGGCGAGCTGCTCAGGCCGCGACACCGTCACCCGGTCGTCGTGGCGTCCGGGGTGCCGCCGACCGGATGAGCCGGTACCTGGCGCCGCTGACCCTCGACGTCCTCGACGACCTCCCCGACCCGTGCCGACGCTGCGTGTTCTGGGAGCTGGACCCGGTCGCACGCGACCGGGCCGAGCGGGCCGGGGACACGGCCTTCGAGAAGGAGGCCTGGCTGTCCGCGGTCCTGCTCGAGTGGGGCTCGGCGGGGCGCATCGCCTACGTGGACGACGTCGCCGCCGGCTACGTCACCTACGCGCCGCCGGCCTTCGTGCCGCGCTCGGCGTCGTTCCCGACGTCACCCGTCTCCGCGGACGCGGTGCTGCTGATGACCTCGGCGGTGTCGCCGGAGTTCCGGGGCGGAGGGCTGGCGCGGATGCTGGTCCAGGGTGCCGCGAAGGACCTCACGCGGCGCGGGGTGCGCGCGATCGAGGCCTTCGGCCGCAACGGCCCCGCGGACGAGCCTGCCCACGGTCGACCGGGCGGTTGCGTGGTCCCCGCCGACTTCCTGCTGTCGGTCGGGTTCAAGACGGTGCGGCAGCACCGGAAGCACCCGCGCCTGCGCCTGGAGCTGAAGACCGCGCTGTCGTGGCGGGAGGACGTCGAGCAGGCGCTGGAGCGCATCCTCGCGGGCGTGCGGGCCCCGGTGCTCACCGGCCGCTGATCAGCCGCCGGCCTCCCGCGCCCGGGCCATCACGTCGTCCACGCGCAGCGTCCCGGTCGTGGCGTCCTCCTCCTCGGGCAGGAACAGCCGCTGGACGGCGACCAGCAGCGCCTCGGCGCACGTGTCGCGGAACGCCGGGTCGGCCAGCCGCCGGGCGTCCCCGGCGTCGGTGAGGTAGCCGAGCTCCACGCGGACAGCGGGCATCCGGGACAGGCGCAGCAGGTCCCAGGTGCGCGGATGGCTCCGGCAGTCGACGAGGTCGGTCCTGGCGAGCACCTCCCGCTGCACGAGGTCGGCCAGCCGCGCCCCGGTCGCCGAGCGCGTGCCGAACCGGGGGTCCCCCCAGTAGAAGGTGGCGACGCCCTGGCCGCCGCCGTCGGCTCCCGAGTCGCAGTGCAGCGACAGCAGGACGTCGGCCCGCACGTCGTCGGCGAGGCGGACCCGGTCGGCCGTGGTCGGGTTCTGGGTCGCGCCGCGCGTCAGGACGGCCGTCACGCCCGAGGCGGTCAACCGGCCCTCGAGGCGCAGTGCGAGGTCGAGGACGACGTCCGCCTCGACGAGGCCGTGCCCCTGGGCCCCGGTGTCGTCGCCCCCGTGGCCGGGGTCGATGACGATGACCCGCCCGACGAGGCTCGAGCCGGACCGGCGGACGGTCTCGGCGTCCCGCAGCAGGCTCACGTCTCCGCCTCGCACCGTGCGTTCGAGCGAGGCGAGCGCCCTCAGCGTGTCGGGGCCGCAGGTGCCGTCCGGGGTGAGCCCCAGGCCGCGCTGCAGCTCGCGCAGGGCCCGCTCGGTCGCCGGCCCGAACATGCCGTCCACCCGGTCGTCGAAGACGCCGAGCGAGTTGAGGCGCTCCTGGAGGGCGACGACGTCGTCCCCGTGCACGAGGTGACCGGGCGTGTAGCGCAGGATGCGGTCACCGAGCCGCCAGTGAGCGGCGTCCAGTGCCCGGGAGGTCTCCTCGCCGACGATGCCGTCGGAGGTCAGGCCGCGCTCCTGCTGGAAGGCGCGGACGGCCCGGTCCAGATCGGCGTCGAACAGCTCCGGGTCCCCGCCCGACCCGCCGGGTACGGGCATCCCCGCGGCGGCGAGCAGCTCGCGCACCGCACGGACCCGCGGCCCGACGTCCCCCTGCCGCAGCAGCACGTCACGACGTTCCACCGGTCTACCCCCTCCCAGTCGGCGACCGCGTGGGAAAAGCCCGATGCTATGCCGCGCGGCCGCCGACGGGCGCCCTCAGCCGAGGAAGGCGGAGAGCTCCCGGACGAGCGCCGGCTTCGGCTTGGCGCCGACGATGCTCTTCACGAGCTCGCCGCCCGAGTACACGTTGAGCGTCGGGATCGAGGTCACGCCGTACGACGCCGCCGTCCGCGGGTTCTCGTCCGTGTTGATCTTCACGACGTCGATCTTGTCGGCGTGCTCGCTCGCGAGCTCCTCGAGGATCGGGGCGACGCGGCGGCAAGGACCGCACCAGGGGGCCCAGAAGTCGACGAGGACGGGCTTGTCGGCCCTGAGGACCTCGGTCTCGAAGGTGTCGTCGGTCACGGCCTTGGTGGCGCCCACGGGGCGGCTCCTCTCGGTGGTGGCTCTCGGTGGTGGACGAACGCTACGCGGGGGGTCGGACGACGTCAGGGACGCAGGCCGGCAGGCTCGGCGAGCTCCGGGCGGCCCTCGGCCTGCGCGTGCTCGGCGGACGGCGCGCCGGCCTCGCCGCGGGCGGCCAGGTACCGCTCGGCGTCCAGGGCCGCGACGCAGCCCGAGCCGGCGGCGGTGATGGCCTGCATGTACTCGTGGTCGACGACGTCACCGCAGGCGAACACGCCGGGCAGGTTGGTGCGCGACGAGCGCCCCTCGACGGCCACGTAGCCCTTGTCGTCGAGGGCCACCTGGTGGGAGAACAGCTCGACCCGAGGGTCGTGGCCGATGGCCACGAAGAGGCCGCCGACCGCCAGGTCGCGCTCCTCGCCCGTCACCGTGTCGCGCAGGCGGACGCCCGTGACCCTGTCGTCGCCGAGCACGTCCACGACCTCGCTGTTCCACGCGAAGGTGATCTTCGGGTCGTTCATCGCGCGCTCCTGCATGATCTTGGAGGCGCGCAGGCTGTCACGCCGGTGCACGATCGTCACCGAGCGGGCGAACCGGGTGAGGAAGGTCGCCTCCTCCATCGCGGAGTCGCCGCCGCCGACCACGACGATGTCCTGGTCCTTGAAGAAGAACCCGTCGCAGGTGGCGCACCAGCTGACCCCGCGGCCCGAGAGCCGCTTCTCGTTCTCCAGCCCGATCTCCCGGTAGGCGGACCCCGTGGCCAGGATGACGGTGTGGGCGCGGTAGCGCTCGCCGCTGCCGGTGACGACCGTCTTGACCTCGCCGTCCAGGTCGACCTCGACGGCGTCGTCCCAGACCAGCTCGGCACCGAACCGCTCCGCCTGCTGCTGGAACCGCTCCATGAGCTCGGGGCCCTGGAGTCCCTCCGGGAACCCCGGGTAGTTCTCGACCTCGGTGGTGTTCATCAGGGCGCCACCCGCGGTCACCGACCCGGTGAGCACCAGCGGACGCAGGTTCGCGCGGGCCGTGTAGAGCGCTGCGGTGTAGCCGGCGGGGCCGGACCCCACGATGACGACGTCGCGGATCTCGCTGGTCTGAACGGTGGTCTGCTCGCTCACTGCCTCGCCTGCCTGGTCGGGGTCTCTGCGGTGGTCGTGCGCGGGTCATACCGCGGGGGGTATCACCACGTCGTCGTGGCGCACAACCGATCGTAGGGGCCGGATGTTCCCTCGGCTCACCGCGTCACGGACTGATAGTGCACGAGGCCGTCGGCACCCGGCGCGCACGTGCGCTCGACGACCCACACCGCCCGCGACTCGCCCTCGTCGAGCACGATGACGGCCACGTCGCGACCCCGCCACGTCGCCAGGTCGACGGCCAGCGGCACGGCACCGGTGGCACCGAGCGCCTCGAGGCAGCCGGCGAGCCCCTGGGGGATGGCCAGGGGTTCCGCCGAGCGCTGCGCGTCGACGGTCCCGGGCCTCTCCTCGGCGGCCGCGCCACCGTCGCGCTCGGTCGCCGACAGCGTCGCCGCGCCGGGAGCCTGCTCGACGAGCCGGCCCACCTGCTCCCCGAGCCCCTCGGGGTCGTAGTCGGTACCGGTCGCCAGCACCGGCGCCGCCGGCAGGGCGCCGGCCTCCGCGGCGGACGACTCGGCGGCCTCGTCGCCGCCGCCCGACCCGGCGGTGACCAGCGCGCCACCGCCGCCGAGCGTCTGGCTGGCGGTCAGCGCCGCGCCGCCGAGCACCAGCAGGCCCGCGGCGACGGCCGCCCACCGGGGCACCCTCGGGCGCTCGCGGCGCAGCGGGACCACGGTGGTCGGTGCGGCGGCAGGGGCGGCCGCCAGGGCGGCGGCGATCCGGGCGTCGAGGTCCGCCGGCGGCTCGGGCACGTGGGCCGCCTCGGCGCGCAGCAGAGCGCGCACGCCCGCCATGCCGTCGACCGTGTCGCGGCAGGGCCCGCACGACTCGACGTGCGCCGCCAGGCGGGCGCGCTCGGACGCCGGGACGTCGGGGGAGTCGGCCTCCAGCAGGACGTCCAGCTCCTCGGGCGCGGGGTGGGCGCCGCTGGTGCTCACGACGGGTCTCCGGGGGCGGTCGGGTGCGGCGACACCGGAGGGTGCGCCGCAGGTGGGACGTCCCCGGACGACCCGCGGTTCCCCGGCCGCAGCAGCTCGGCCAGGGCGGCGCGGCCCCGCGCGCAGCGTGACTTGACGGTGCCCTCGGCCACGCCGAGCACCTCGGCCACCTGGGCGACCGGCAGACCCTGCATGTCGACCAGCACCAGCGCCACCCGCTGGTGCTCCGGGAGGCGGGCGAGAGCGGCCCGGACGTCCAGGCGCAGCTCGGCCCGGGCGTGCTCGTCGCGGGGGGCGGGGACGTCGGTCTCGGGCAGCGGCGCGGTGGGGCGCGAGCGAGCGCGCCGCACCCGGTCCAGGCAGGCGTTGACGACGATGCGGTGCAGCCACGTCGTGACGGCCGCGTCGCCGCGGTAGGAGGCGGCGTTGCGGTAGGCCGACACCAGGGCGTCCTGCAGCGCGTCGGCGGCGTCCTCGCGGTTCCCGAGGGTGCGCACCGCCACGGCCCACAGCCGGGGCTGGTGCCGGCGGACCAGCTCGGTGAAGGCGTCGGCGTCGCCCGCGACGTGGGCGGCCATCAGCTCGCGGTCGTCCGGACCGTCGTCCGTGGGCACGGGGCCGCGGCGCGCCTCGGGCGGCACGGTCAGCGCACCGCCAGGTTCGACAGCTCCACCCGGTAGCCGTCGCCGACGTCGGGCAGCGAGGTGAACCAGAGCACGACGAACTGCGTCTCGACGGGCTCCTCCAGGGTGACGTCGACCGCGTCGCCGAGGTCGGCGGTCGCCACGACCGCCGAGCCGTCCAGCCCCGGCCCCGGGGCGGTGCGCACCTCCACCGTGCCGCCGGAACCGCCGACCGACAGGTCCAGTCCCGTCAGCGTGCTGGCCCGCCCGAGGTCCAGGACCAGGCCGACGCCGTCCTTGAGCCCGCCCAGCGAGGCGGTGGTGTACGTCTCGGTGTTCCAGGTGGTGCCCGGGTCGTCGTCGATGGCGCGGGCCACCTGGTCGTCGTTCTCCGACCCGTCGCCCTGCGGGTCCAGGGTCGCGGCGCCCTGGATCTGCGGCGGGGCCGTCGTCGCGGCCGGCGCCTCGGTCGTCGGCTCGGCGGTGGGCTGCCCGGCGGGCGCGCTCGTGGCCGGCGGCTGCGGTGCTGCCGCCGGCTCCCGGTCGTCGCCGCCGAGGGTGCTGAGGGAGGCGATGGCGAAGACGAGACCGAGGGCGACGAGGACCACCACCGCGACGAGCGCCGCGGACCCCTGGCGCCGTCGGCCGCGCTCGGTCTCGGGGTCCTCCGGCCGGTGCCAGCGTTCGTCGGGGCCGGCTTCGTCGGGCTCGCCCGGTGCGGTGGACGGTGGTGCCGCCGGCGGTGGCGCCGCGGCCGTGCCGGTCAGCGGCGCCTCCCGCTCCCCGAAGATCAGCGACGTGCCCCCGACCGTCACGCCCTCGTCGACCGGTCCGCGGCGCAGGCCCGCGGCGCTCGCCGCCGCCGAGGCGGCGGCGGCCGCTGCCCCCACCGCACCCGACGTCCCGGCCAGGCGCACCGGGAAGCGACCGGCGGGCCGCATCGCGCGCTCCGCCGAGGCGGCGTCCCGGCCGCCGGACCGCCCCCACGGCGCCAGCTGCTCGGCGAGCTCGCCGGGAGTGCGGGGCCCGTCGTCGTGCGGGCCGAACGTCACCGCGCAGAGGGTGTCCAGGTCGTTGGGCACGCCGGGCACCAGGTCGCCCGGGGGGACCGGGCGGCCGCTCACCTGCGGCGCGGCGTCGAGGCCGTCGGCCGGTCCCAGCGGCCAGCGGGCGGTCAGGGCTGCGTAGAGCAGGGCGACGAGGCGCAGGGCGTCCTCCCGCGACGCGGCGGCCTCGTCGTCCGGGTCGACACCGTCGGCGGTGAGGGTGGCGTCCACCCCCAGACCGACGATCTTCACGCCGTCGTCGGGGGTGAGCACGACGGACGCCGGGGTCAGCCGGGTGTGGTGCAGGCCCGCGGCGGCGGCGCGCTCCAGCGCCCGCGCGGCCTCGCCGACGACGGCGCGAGCCGCTCCCGGCCGCAGCGGGCCCCGACCGAGCCGCGCGGCGAGCGACTCGCCCTCGACGAACTCCGACACGACGAACGAGACCTCGCCCCTGCCGCCCGGCAGGCGCTCGTCCCCCACGTCGAGCACGCGCAGCAGGCGCTGGTCCTCGACGACCGACACGCGGCGCGCGGCGTCCAGCGCGTCGGGCGCGAGGTCGCCGCCGACCACCCGGACGCCGACCGGGCGGTCGAGCATGACGTCGACGGCCCGCCACAAGGCGGTGCGTGGCCCGGCGTGCAGCTGCTCCTCCAGGCGGTACCGGCCCGCCAGGATCGTCCCGTGCCCCACGCCGTCCAGGTCGGTCACCTCCACCGAGTCGTGCTCGCGGCGGGCGCCGCATGCGTGCCCATGCTAGGCGGGGGCCGACCGGGGACGACGGACGCGCGTCGGCCGCGTCAGGGCAGCGGTGAGCCGGTGACGGTCGCCTCGACGTGCGCCCAGTCCTCGATCCAGCCGATGCGGTGGACGACGAAGGTGGTGGCGTCGCGGGAGACGACGAACCGCACGCGGCCGTCGGGCAGGGCCTCGAAGCCCGCCGGCGGCACCTGGTTGAGCGGGTTGGCCTGCTGGACGGTCGACAGCGCCGCGGCGTAGGCCGCCTGGAGGTCGCCGGTTCGGGCCAGGTCGGTGCTGGCCTCCCGCGCGGCGAGCACCCCGGCGTCCTCCACCGACAGGCGCGAGACGCCGATGGAGATGGCGTCGAACAGCACCAGGCCGAAGAGGCCGACGACCACGACGATGCGGGTCAGCCAGCCGACGACGATGTCACCGGCGTCGGGGTGCGCGCGGCGGACGGGCAGAAGGTCCACGCCCTCTTGTCGGTCGCTGCGGCCAGGCCCTTGAGTCCCTTGTCGATCACGTTCGGGTGACTCGCCGCCCACCCGGCACCCGGCGCAGCAGGTCGTCCAGCTCGTCGACCCGCAGCAGCCGCAGCCCGCCGACGTAGACGACGGCGATGGCGGCGCCCGCGACCGCGGCGGTGGCCAGCGCGCCGGGTCGGCTGCCCCACGTGACGTCGGACATCAGGGTCGAGACCCCGGCGCCGGCCACACCGGCCGCGACGCCGGCCAGCAGCAGCCGCACGTGGGTGCGGACGACACGGGCGCCGTCGATGCCGCCGAGCCGGCGGCTCAGCAGGGCGGCGCTCGTCAACGCGCCGGCGACGTGCGCCACGCTCATCGAGAAGGCCACGCCGACGACCACGGCCCGCGGTGACAGAAGCCAGATCGACAGCACGTTGCCGACGCTCCACACGCCGACGACGACGAGCTGGACGAGGAACGGCGTCCGCGCGTCCTCGTAGGCGTAGAAGGCCCGCTGCAGGAGGTAGGACGCGCTGAAGCCGGTGAGGCCCAGGGCCATCGCGGCGGCCACCCGGCCGATGGCCTGCGCCTCGACCGGCGAGGGCGCGTCGCTGATCAGCCGCCCGGCGGGACCGGCGAGGACGACGAGGCCGGCGGTGGCCAGCACGGAGGCGACCCCCAGCAGGCGCAGGCCCGCCGACACGTCGCGGCGGACGGCGTCGGTGTCGCCCGCGGCGGCCGAGGCGCTCATCCGGGTGAACAGCGCCGTCACGACGGAGACCGCCACCAGCGAGTGCGGCAGCATGAACAGCAGGAAGGCGAGGGTCCAGGCGGCCATGCCGGGCGCCTGGGCCGCCAGCTCCGCGGGCTGCTCCTTCGTGGCCTCCCGGGCCACGGCCGCCGCGTTGGTCACGAGCAGGAAGCCCAGCTGGCCGACCAGGACCGCGGCGAAGGTCCACGTCGCCACCCGGCGCGCCGACCCGAGCCCCATGCCGCGCCACCCGCCGCGAGGGGTGAACCGGAAGCCGCTGCGGCGCAGGGGCACGACCAGGACGAGCGCCTGGGTGGCCACGCCCAGGGTGGCCGTCCCGGCGAGGACGGCGATCTTGCCCGGCGTCCAGGTCTCGACGGGGTGCGCGGCGGCTCCGGAGCCGAAGAGCGCGACGAACGCCAGCAGCCCCGCGATGGCGACGACGTTGTTGACGACGGGCGCCCACATGTACGGGCCGAAGCTGCCGCGCGCGTTGAGCACCTGACCCAGCAGCGTGTACAGCCCGTAGAAGAAGACCTGGGGCAGGCACCAAAAGGCGAACCCGACGGTGAGCGCGAGCAGGTCGCCGTCGAAGTCGTTGGCGTACAGGCCCACCACGAGCGGCGCGCCGAGGACGACCCCCACCGTGATGGTGACGAGCACGACGAGCGCGACGGTGAGCAGGCGGTCCAGGTACTCCTGGCCCCCGTCGGGCCGTTGCGTCGCGCGCACGATCTGCGGCACGAGCACGGCGTTCAGCACGCCGCCGGCGATGAGCATGTAGAGGTTGTTCGGCACCGTGTTGGCGATCGCGAAGGCGTCGGCGCCGGCCGCGTTCACCCCGATCGCCCACGCCAGCACCGCCGCGCGGACGAAGCCCAGGACGCGCGACGTCGCGGTCCCGGCCGCCATCACGGCGCTGGAGCGGAACACGTTCACGGCCGCGCCTCCTCGGTCGTGGCGCCTCGCCGACGGCCCCGCCGGATGGTCCGGGTCAGGCCGACGACGAGCACCAGCGCCAGGGCGGCGCCGGCGACCAGCATGCCGCGCGTCTCCCAGTCGGCGCGCACCCGCACCGGCACGGTGACCGGCTCGCCCAGCAGCGCGCCGTCCGGAGTGCGGATGCTGACGACCACGTCGGTGTTGCCGTTGGCGACGGCGCGCACCGGCAGCGACACGCGCTCGGCCGAGCCCGCCGGCACCCTGATCTCCACCTCGCCCCGGGCCACCAGCCGCGGGCTGCGCGGCTGCACGGCGACGACCACGTCGACGTCCTGCTCGAGGTCGTTGGCCACCGTGACCGGCAGGTCGGTGGACGCGGAGACCACGTTCACCGCGCTGCCCTCCACCACACGGACCGCCGACTGCAGCGCCGTCACGCGGGCGGTCAGCTCGTCGAGCGCGTCGGCCCAGGCCGCCGGCTCGTGCCGCCAGGCCACGGCCGAGGCGGCGACCGCGGAGACCTCGATCCCGTCGAGCACGCGGTCGGGCCGGGTCAGGGCCGACGAGAGCTCGCGCGCCGACGCGAGCGCCCCGGCGGCCCGCCGCAGCCCGTCGGGCGGCAGCTCCGTCGCCCGGTCGGCGTCGGTGAGGGAGACCGGGGCCCGGTCGACGTCGTCCGGCTCGGCCGCGAGCAGCTCCCGCAGCGGGGCCTCGGCGAGCCAGGGCGCCGACAGCAGGGTCTGCAGGACGCGGGCGGCGACCCCGGGGTCGGGGTCCCAGTCGCGGGGCAGCGAGAGCAGCAGGTGCGGCCGCCGGTCGCCGGCGTCCGCGGCGCGGTCGACCACCGCGGTCTCGGCCAGCAGCCGGGCGGTCGCGAGCGCGGGCTCCTCGCCCTCCGTGGCGTCGGTGAGGGCCGTCGACAGCGCGGTGTCGACCAGCAGCCCGTCGAGTCGCTCGTCGCCGGCCCGCACGGTGCTGCGTCCCGTCAGCGTGCCCGCCTCGGGGTCGACCGGCGGGTGCGCGCCGGCACCGAGGACGACGACGGTGGCGTCGGAGCGGGCCGCGAGCGCCACCGCCGCGTCGTCCGCGCCGCCGCCCGCCGGCCAGGCGGCCTCCGCCAGCGGCGACGTGCCGAGGGCGGCAGCCAGGTCGCCGCGGCTCAGGCGCGTGGCGAGCTCGTAGAGCTCGGGGGTGCCGGCGCGGCTCGCGCCGAGCAGGTCCGGGTCCGACCGGGGCAGGGCCAGGACGTCGCGGCGCGCGGCCTCGTCGCGGACGACGGCCAGCCACCCCTGCTCCTCGGCGGCGGCTGACGCCAGCACCGCGGGGTCGACGGCCCACGCCGCGCCGGTGCCGGCCGACACCTGCACGACCCGGGACAGGCGGCCTCCCTCCGCGGTGAGCTCCGCCGTCCGCCCGGGGTCGAGCAGCCCGGTGGTGACGTCGGGCGGGCCGGCGGTGAGCGGAGCCAGCAGGCTGACGCGGGTGGCGGCGTCCACGTCGGCGGCGGGCCGCGGGTCCCACACCGTGAAGCCGCGCTCGACGACCAGCTGGTCGAAGTCGTCGTCCACGACGTCGACGGTCAGTCCGCGGGGACCCCACGACGTCGTCCGGGTGGAGAGCCCGAGGTCGCTCGCCGGCGCCTGCAGCTCGACGGCGCGCTGCTCGCCCCCCGCGAGCGACTCGACCTCGACGATGTCGAGCAGCCGGTTGCCCGACCGGATGCCGGAGCGGCCCTCGGCCCACTCGTCCACCGCCTCGCGGGACCTCAGCCGCGGCGTCCACGCGAACAGCCGCACCTCGAGCGCGTCGACCGCCACCGGGCCGTCGTTGCGCAGGGTGCCGCGCACGCTGACGGTGCCGTCCGGCCGCAGCACGGCGGGCCCGAGAGCGGTGACCTCGAGCCCCACGCGGGTGTCGTGCTCGTCGGCGCCGGCGGGCACTCCGCCGGCGGCGAGCAGCAGCGGCACGGCGAGCAGCGCCACGAGCAGGTGTCGGGCGCGGAGTGTCATGCGGTCACGCGATGTCCGCCAGCATCGCCGTCGCGGCGCGGGCGATGCGTCGCTCGTTCGCGAACGCCAGTCGGTCGTCCAGCTCGCCGAGCGGCACCCAGGCGACGTCCACGGCCTCGGCGTCGGGGTCGCCCTCCGTCGTCAGCTCACCGCCGGTCGCCTCGAGGAGGAAGTGGTGGACCGTCTTGTGGATGCGACGCCCCTCGACCGCGAACCAGTAGTCGATGGTCCCGAGCTCGCCGACGACGCGGCCGCGGATGCCGGTCTCCTCCTCGATCTCGCGGACCGCCGCCTCCTGGGGGGTCTCGCTGCCCTCGAGGTGCCCCTTCGGAAGGCACCACTCCAGCCGTCCGGCGCGGTTGATCCGCGCGATGACGGCCACGGAGAGCCCCGGAGCACCCAGGTCGACGACGAGCCCGCCGGCCGAGGTCTCCTCGACCGTCCGCCAGCGGGCCCCTCGGGGTCGCGGACGACGAGGGACGGCGGGCATACGCCTCACTGTAACCAGGCGTCCGGTGGCCGCCCGGTGTCTGGCAGGCTTGGACGTCGTGCCCCCGCAGACCCCCGCCTCGCCCGGCGCCTCCGCGGCCGCCGTCGAGGCCGCGTTCGAGGCGGCGCGCCAGGACGCCGTCGCCGCCGTGCGGCGGCACGCCGCGCCGGCCGTCGAGCTCGGCGAGGTCTTCGCGGCGGCCGGTCACGAGCTGGCGCTCGTCGGCGGCCCGGTGCGGGACGCGCTGCTGCGGCGCCTCGGCGAGCACGTCGTCGACCTCGACTTCGCGACCAGCGCCCGGCCGGAGCAGACGCAGGCGCTGCTCGCACGCTGGGCCGACGCGCACTGGGACATCGGCAGGGAGTTCGGCACGATCGGCGCCCGCAAGGGTGACGTCGTCGTCGAGGTGACGACGTACCGGTCGGACGTGTACGTGCCGTCGTCGCGCAAGCCCGCCGTGCAGTACGGCGACACCCTCGAGGGTGACCTGTCGCGTCGGGACTTCACCGTCAACGCCATCGCGCTGCGGGTGCCGTCGCTCGAGTTCGTCGACCCCTTCGGCGGCGTCGCCGACCTCGCCCGGGGCCTGCTGCGCACCCCCGGCTCGCCGGAGCAGTCGTTCGACGACGACCCGCTGCGGATGATGCGGGCCGCCCGCTTCGCCGCCCAGCTCGACGTCCGGGTCGCGCCCGAGGTCCGGGCCGCGATGCAGGACATGGCCGCCCGCATCGAGATCGTCTCGGCCGAGCGCGTGCGCACCGAGCTGGTGAAGCTCGTCGTGGCCCGGCGCCCCCGTCGGGGCCTGGAGCTGATGGTGGACACCGGGCTGGCCGACCACGTGCTGCCCGAGCTGCCGGCGCTGCGCCTGGAGATCGACGAGCACCACCGCCACAAGGACGTCTACCAGCACTCGCTCACCGTGCTCGACCAGGCGATCGCGCTGGAGGACGGCCCGGAGGGCCCGGTGCCCGGCCCCGACTTCGTGCTGCGGTTCGCCGCGATCATGCACGACATCGGCAAGCCGGCGACCCGCCGGTTCGAGCCCGGCGGCGGGGTGTCGTTCCACCACCACGAGGTGGTCGGAGCGAAGCTCACCGCCCAGCGGATGAAGGCGCTGCGGTTCGACACCGCCACGATCAAGGCGGTGTCGAAGCTCGTCGCGCTGCACCTGCGGTTCCACGGCTACAGCGAGGGCCAGTGGACCGACTCGGCCGTCCGTCGGTACGTGACGGACGCCGGGCCGCTGCTCGAGCGGCTGCACCGGCTGACGCGGTCGGACTGCACGACGCGCAACCAGCGCAAGGCGGCGCGCCTGTCGGCCGCCTACGACCACCTCGAGCGGCGGATCGCCGAGCTCGCCGAGGCCGAGGAGCTCGCCGCGATCCGGCCCGACCTGGACGGCAACGAGATCATCGCCACGCTCGGCGTCCGGCCGGGCCCGGTCGTCGGCCGGGCCTACCGGTTCCTGCTCGACCGTCGGATGGAGCGCGGTCCGGTGGACCCGGACGTCGCGCGGGCCGAGCTGCTCAGGTGGTGGCAGGAGCAGCCCGAGTCGTCCGCCTGACGCCGGAGCGGTAGGCCAGCGCCGCGACGGCGTACCAGGCCGCGACGCCGGTGAACAGCCACGGCGACCAGCCGTCGTCCGGCACGACGAGCACCGCGGCGGCCGCGGCGCCGACGAACGCCGCGTTGTAGACGGCGTCGTAGAGCACGAACACGCGGCCGCGGAACCCGTCGTCGACGTCGCGCTGCACGATCGTGTCGACACCGATCTTCAGCCCCTGGGCGGCGACGCCGAGCAGGAAGCCGCTGCCGACGGCCACCGGCACCGACACGTCGACCGCCACGCCGGCCGCGGTGACGGAGGCCAGGGCGAGGCACACGACGATCCACCGCGACGGACCGATGCGGCGGGTGACGACTGGGGTGACGAGCGCCGCCGCGACGAAGCCGATGCCCGTCGCCCCGATGGCGAGGCCGAGGACGGTCAGGGCCCGGTCGGTGTCCCCGGGCTCGGCGAGCAGGTTGCGCGAGAGCAGGATCGTGGCGATGAACACGGTGGCGTAGGCCAGTCGGTGCGCGCCGACGGCGGCGAGCGCGAGTCCGGGGGTGCGGCGGTCGCGCACGTGGCGCAGCCCGGCCGCGAGGTCGTCCCACACGGCCCGCAACCGGGAGCCGGTACCGGCGACGGCGGGCTCGTCCGGCCCGAGCCCGCCGCGGGGCAGCCGCAGGGCGAGCAGCGCCGCGAGCAGGCAGGTGGCGGCCGCCCCGACGAGCAGGCGCGCGTCGCCCGGGTCGCCCTCCCCGACCAGCGGGCGCAGTCCGAAGCCGACGGCCGCGCCGGCGAAGGCCGCGGCGCTCCCGGCGGTCGGGCTCACCGCGTTGGCCGTCACGAGCCGGTCGGTGGGCACCACGTGCGGCAGGGACGCCGAGAGCCCGGCGAGCAGGAACCGGTTGACCGACAGGCACAGCAGCACGACGGCGTAGAGGGCCAGCCCCGGGCCGGCCTGCAGCAGCAGTGCGGCGGTGAGCAGCACCGCGCCGACGCGCAGGAGGTTCCCGACGACGAGCACCTGTCGCCGGTCCCAGCGGTCGAGCAGGACGCCCGCCCACGGTCCGACGAGCGTGAAGGGCAGCAGCAGCACGGTGAACGCGGCGGCCACCCCGGAGGCGGTCGACTGGCGCTCGGGGGAGAAGAAGAACAGCGACGCGAGCGCGACCTGGAACAGCCCGTCACTGCCCTGGCCGGCCAGCCGGACGGCGAGCAGGCGCCGGAACCCGCTGCCGCCCAGCACGACCCGCAGGTCGGACAGGGCGGTGCCGTCACGGCTCACGACCACACGCTAGTGGTCGTCACCGTGAGCTCTTCGTGACTCGTCTCCCGGTCAGCGGGGCCGTAGCCGGTCGCGGAGACTGAGGCGGTGGGGAGGACGCGAGGCCGGGGGTCGCCCGCGGCGGGGATGGCGGGCGTAGTCCTCGAACGGCTGGGCAGTGGCCCGCGACTCCTGGGCGTCGGCTAGTGACACCTCGATGTACTGCGGCGGCAGCTCGTGGGTGTAGCGCGCGAGGACCGTTCCCGCGCTCGGATCGTAGAAGTCCTCGTCCCAGGGGCGGGCACCGAGGGCGGCGGCGTACTCGCGGAGCAGCGGGACGGTGACCCGGTCCGTGGTGCGGCGCGCGGTGTACGTCTCCGGTCGCTCGAAGGGCTGGACGGGTCCGGCCGCGAAGAACTCCCAGCGGGCGGAGTCGGTCCGGCGGATGGCGACGGTGCGGCCCTCGAACCGGCGCTCGTCGTCAGTGGGCCACGCGAGGGTGAGCCGGCGGTGCCCGTGGTAGCCGGTGTCGCTGGCGGAGACGTAGGTGTGCGGCTGGGCGGTGACGCCGAGGCACGCGCGGCCGCGGGAGGCGAAGACCGCGAGTGGCGAGTTCAGGTCCGTTCCCTGGAAGCAGTTGTCGAGGAACAACGTCCACGGCCGTCCCGACGGGCTCCGGCCACGAGTCGGTAGGAAGAGGAACCGCGTGGCGCTCGGTCCGGACAGGGGTTGCAGCGCGAGCAGCGCGGACTCGGTGTCGTCGGCGCCAACCGGCTCGTAGGTGACCTGGTAGTCGCGCTGCGCCATCGCGGTCTGGCGGACGTCGGCCCACTGCGAGGCGAGCTCGACTGCGGTCCCCTCGACGAGCAGGAGCGTGGCGGTGAGGGGGAGGAGCCGGCCCCGCAGAAGAAGCATGTCCCTCTCGTGCTCGGCGGCCCCGCTCATGCGGACCAGGGAACCACGGTCGCCGTCCAGTCATACCCCGAGGGATGCGAGAGAGCTCTCGTGCCGTGACACCGCGCACGCCACGCTTCCTCGCCCTCGCCGTGTCTCGAGTCGTGCGCGTCGCACGTCGGCGGCACCTGAGGCACGGCAAGCTGTGCCCATGGACCGGGGGCCGGACGAGATCCGTGCGATGGCGCTCGAGTGGCTGCGGCAGGCCACCTTCGACGGTGAGCTGTCCATCACCCGCGAACAGCTGACGAACGACTTCGCCGTCGACGGCGTCCGGTTCCCCCTCGTCGACACCGGTCGCGGGATCCGCAAGCCTGCTGGCTGGGACGCCGCCCTGTCCATCCTCACGGCCGTCCCGAAGTCCGGCGGGGTGAGGCCGTACGACGACGATGAAGGACCCGACGGCCTGCACCGCTACAAGCTCCGCCGCGACGCGCGGGGCACCAGCGAGAACGAGGGGCTCCGGGTCGCGATGCGCCGGCAGTTGCCGCTCGTGTGGTTCTACGGCCTGCGGCCGGGGGTGTTCCAGGCCGTCTTCCCCGTCTATCTCGTCGCCGAGGAGCGCGAGCAGGAACAGTTCGTGCTGGCCCTCACCGATGACCAGCGGCACGTGACGCCCGGGTCGGCCGTCGAGGAGGCGACCCGCCGCTACCTCGTGAGCCAGACCCGCCGCCGCCTGCACCAGCGGGTGTTCGCCGGGCAGGTGATGCTCGCCTACGACACCCGCTGCGCGGTCTGCGACCTGCACCACCGGCGCCTGCTCGACGCCGCGCACATCACGCCGGATGCCGCCGAGCACGGCACGCCCGTTGTCACCAACGGGCTCGCCCTCTGCAAGATCCACCACGCGGCCTTCGACAGCGACGTGCTGGGCATCACCCCCGACTACGAGGTGCGGATCCATGCCCGGCTGCTCGACGAGATCGACGGGCCGATGCTGCGGCACGGTCTGCAGGCGCACCACGGGCGGCGCCTCATGCGGCTGCCTGCCAGGCGCGCGGAGCTGCCCGACCGGGAGCGGCTGGCCGAACGGTTCGCGCGGTTCGCCGCGGCGTGAGCGCGCGGCACGTCCTGCCTTGTTCGGCCGAGCGGGCCCCGGCCGCGTCGGCGGCCGGGGCCCTGGCTCACTGCGTCAGCGTGCTCGAGCGGTCAGCGCTCGACCTCGCCGCGGATGAACTGCTCCACCTTCTCCTTCGCGACGTCGTCGGAGTGCTGCTCCGGCGGCGACTTCATGAAGTAGGATGAGGCGGACAGGAGCGGGCCGCCGATGCCACGGTCGAGCGCGATCTTCGCGCAGCGGACGGCGTCGATGATGACGCCGGCGGAGTTCGGGGAGTCCCACACCTCGAGCTTGTACTCGAGGTTCAGCGGGACGTCGCCGAACGCGCGGCCCTCGAGGCGCACGTACGCCCACTTGCGGTCGTCGAGCCACTGCACGTAGTCCGACGGACCGATGTGCACGTTGCGCTTGCCCATGTCGTGCTGCACGTTCGACGTCACGGCCTGGGTCTTGGAGACCTTCTTGGACTCGAGGCGGTCACGCTCGAGCATGTTCTTGAAGTCCATGTTGCCGCCGACGTTGAGCTGGTACGTGCGGTCGAGGACGACGCCGCGGTCCTCGAACAGCTTCGCCAGCACGCGGTGCGTGATGGTGGCGCCGACCTGGCTCTTGATGTCGTCACCGACGATCGGCAGGCCCGCGTCGGTGAACTTCTTCGCCCACTCCGGGGTGCCGGCGATGAAGACCGGCAGGGCGTTGACGAACGCGACACCGGCGTCGATCGCGCACTGCGCGTAGAACTTCGCGGCCTCCTCCGAGCCCACCGGGAGGTAGCAGACCAGCACGTCGGCGCGGGCCTCCCTGAGGGCGCGGACGACGTCCACCGGCTCCTCGGGCGACTCCTCGATGGTCTCCCGGTAGTACTTGCCGAGTCCGTCGAGCGTGTGACCCCGCTGCACCGGCACGCCGAGCGGCGGCACGTCGCAGATCGAGATCGTGTTGTTCTCGCTGGCGAGGATCGCCTCGGACAGGTCGAAGCCGACCTTCTTGGCGTCGACGTCGAACGCGGCGACGAACTCCACGTCGCGCACGTGGTACTCCCCGAACGTGACGTGCATGAGACCGGGCACGCTGCTCGCCGGGTCGGCGTCGGCGTAGTAGTGCACCCCCTGTACCAGGGAGGCGGCGCAGTTGCCCACCCCCACGATGGCGACGCGGACGGAACCCATCGGTTGCTCCTTCTGTGACGTGGTCTACGTGTCGTCGGCGGCCGGCGGCCGGCCCCGTTCGCCCTGCCGGGCCTGTCGTTCGTCCTCGATGAGGCCGTCGAGCCAGTGCACCTCGCGCTCCACCGACTCCAGCCCGTGCCGTTGCAGCTCGAGCGTGTAGGAGTCGAGGCGCTCGCGGGTGCGCGCCATCGACTGGCGCACCCCCTCGAGCCGCTCCTGGAGCCGGCTGCGCCGGCCCTCGAGGATCCGCAGGCGCGTCTCGGCGTCCGTCCGGCCGAAGAAGGCGAAGTGGACGCTGAACTGCTCGTCCTCCCACGACGTGGGGCCGGACTCCGAGAGCAGGGCCTGGAAGTGCTCCTTGCCCTCCGCCGTCAGCTGGTAGACGATTCGCGCCCGCCGGCCCGACAGGGCGGGAGGCGTGGACGTCGGCGCAGCCGCGGCCGCGGGGTCGGACTCGACGATCCAGCCGTTCGCGAGCAGCTCCTTGAGGCAGGGGTAGAGCGTGCCGTAGGAGAAGGCCCGGAACGAGCCGAGCATCGAGTTGAGCCGCTTGCGCAGCTCGTACCCGTGCATCGGGGACTCGTGCAGCAGGCCGAGGACGGCGAGGGTCATGACGCCGTGACGACGGCTCATGTGGTCTCCCCCTGACGTTCGATGTATCGGCCCGATACATCGGCACGATAGGCAGCCGAGCACCGGGTTGGCAACCCGGCCACCTGCCGGTCACCGCGGCGTCACCGTGTTTCGGCATCAGGTGGGCCCCTCGCGCATACTGGTCTGCGCTGCCCCCCGGGGCGCGCCCGTGCCCCCGCCCGGAAGAGAGACCGTGGGACGTCGTACCGCCTCCCAGGCCCGCCGCCAGAGCATCATCGACTACCCCCGCCAGGGTCGGCGGGGCCTCGCCCGCTGGGTGCCGTCGTGGAAGCTGGTCAGTGGCCTGCTGCTCACCGGCCTGGCCTTCGCCGTCGGCCTGTTCGCGGTCGGGTACGCGAGCACGGAGATCCCGGACCCCAACGACCTCGTGGACGCCCAGACCACGACGGTGTACTACTCCGACGGTCAGTCCGTGATGGGCGAGTTCGCCGCCCAGGACCGCACGATCGTGCCGGGCGACCAGATCCCCGAGCACGTCAAGGACGCCGTCATCGCGGCCGAGGACCGCAGCTTCTACGAGAACCGCGGCATCTCCCCGACGGGCATCGCGCGCGCCTTCTGGAACAACCTGCGCGGCAACTCCACGCAGGGCGGGTCGACGATCACCCAGCAGTACGTCAAGAACTACTACCTGGAGTCGGACCAGACGTACCAGCGCAAGATCCGCGAGGCGTTCATCGCCATCAAGATCGATCAGCAGCTGGGCAAGGACGAGATCCTCACCGACTACCTCAACACCATCTACTTCGGCCGGGGCGCCTACGGCGTCCAGAGTGCGGCGCAGGCGTACTTCGGCAAGGACGTCGGGGACCTCACGGTCAACGAGGCGGCCCTGCTGGCCGGCATCATCCCGAGCCCGGGCAACTGGGACCCGGCGGTCGACCCCGAACGTGCCGAGCAGCGCTACCGGTACGTCCTCGACGGGATGGTGTCGGCCGGCACGGCGGACGCGGCGACCGCGTCGCAGCCGGTGCCCGCGACCGTCGAGTACGCCCCCACCGACCGGTTCGCCGGCCCCGTCGGCTACCTGCTGGCGTCGGTGCGCGACGAGGTGCTCTCGAAGACCGACCTCACCGAGAACGACGTCGACCGAGGGGGCCTGCGCATCGTCTCGACGATCGACAAGCGGGCCTTCGTGGCGGCGATCGAGGCGGTGCAGGACCCGGAGAACTACCCGACGGAGAACCGCCCCGCCACGATGCAGGCCGCCCTGGTGTCCATCGACCCCGCGACCGGTGCCGTGCGGGCGATGTACGGCGGTGCCGACTACCTGAAGCGCCAGCGCAACGCGGTGACGCAGGACATCGCCCAGGCCGGCTCGACCTTCAAGCCCTTCACGCTGGTCGCCGCCCTCGAGCAGGGCATCTCGCTCAAGACCAAGTACCACGGAGGCTCGCCGAAGGAGTTCCCCGGCTTCTACGTCGACGAGGCGGGCGAGCCCCAGCCCGTGCGCAACTTCGGTGGCCGCTCCTTCGGTGAGATGGACCTGGTCCGCGCGACCGAGAACTCGGTGAACACCGTCTTCGTCGCGCTCAACGAGGACGTCGGCCCCGAGGCGACGTCGGACGCCGCGATCCGCGCCGGCATCGCCGAGGAGGCCGTCACCCCGGCCAACCCCTCGAATGTGCTCGGCACGCCCTCCGTCACCCCGCTCGACATGGGCCAGGCCTACGCGACCTTCGCCGCGCAGGGCGTGCGGCACGACCCCTACATCGTGCAGTCGGTCGAGCAGAACGGCTCGCTGGTCTACGAGGCGCAGGTCGAGGACGAGCGGGTCATCGACGAGGACGTGATGGCCGACGCGACCTACGCCATGACCCAGGTGGTCGAGCGGGGGTCCGGTGAGTACGCGAGCCGCATCGACCGCCCGGCCGCGGGCAAGACGGGCACGTCCAACGACAACCGGTCGGCGTGGTTCGCCGGCTACGTGCCGCAGCTGGCGACGGTCGTGGCCCTGTACAACGTCGGCGAGAACGGTGAGCAGCTCGAGATCCCGGAGTACGCGGGTCGTCAGGTGACCGGAGGGTCCTACCCCGTGCAGATCTGGACGGGGTACATGCAGACCGTGCTGGACGGCACCGAGGTGGTCGAGTTCCCCGAGCGGGCGGACGTCGGCGAGATCCCGGAGGACCAGCAGACGCCGACCGAGACGCCGCGGCCCAGGCCGACACCGACCCCGACGACCACCACGACGACCCCGACCCCGACCCCGACCACGACCCCGACCACGGTCACCCCGACGCAGGGTCCGACCGACGACCTCGGGCTGTGCGTCGACAACCCGGACCTGCCGTTCTGTCCGCCACCGCCGCCACCGCCGCCGCCCCCGGAGACCGAGCCGGTGCCCGAGCCGCCACCGCCCGGCGACGCCGGTGGAGGCGGCGACGGTGGCGGTGGCGGCAGCGGCGGCTGACGCGTGCAGCGTCCGGTCGCGCCGACGCGCGAGGACGGCGTCGCGCGTGCCGCCAGCGAGGTGCTGGGCGGTCCGCTCGGCCGCCACGCGGGGCCAGGACCGGGTGGCGCCTGGTCGGCGCCGTCGGTGCTGGCGCTGCTCGCCGTCCCGACCCTGGTGCTCGCCGTCCTGACGCGCCAGCCGTGCCGGGTCGACGGGTTCGCCTCGCCGGGGCAGTTCACGAACGCCTGCTACAGCGACCTGCCGGCCCTGTTCGTCAGCTCCGGCCTCGACCGCGGCGTCGTGCCGTACCTGCAGTCGGTGGACGGCGTCCACCTGGCCCAACCGGTCGGCACGGGCGGGCTGTTGGCGCTGCTGGCGTGGCTCGCTCCGGGCGGGTCGGGCGCGCCGACGTGGGTCTTCGACGTGGGCGTGCTCCTGCTCGCGCTGGCGCTGGTGGTCACCGTGCTCGCCGTCGCGGCCCTGGCCGACCGGCGACCCTGGGACGCGGCCCTCGTCGCGCTCAGCCCGGTGGTCGTCGTCGCCGGGCTCGTGTCCCTCGACCTCGTCGCGGTCGCGCTGGCGACCCTCGGCACGCTCGCGCTCGCCCGGCACCGCCCGGTGGCCGCCGGCGTCCTGCTCGGGCTGGCCGTCGCCGTCCGTCCGGTGGCGCTCGTCCCCCTCGTCGCCCTGTGGCTGCTCTCGGTCCGCACCGGCCGGTACCGCGCCACCGCCCGCGCCACCGGCGCGGCGCTGCTCGCCTGGGGGCTGGTGAACCTGCCCGTGCTGGCGGTCGCGCCGCAGGGCTGGGCCGCCTACTGGAGCGGCGTGCTCGACGCCCCGGCCGGGTACGGCGGACTGTGGCTGCTGCCCGGTCTGGCCGGGTCCTCGCTCCCGCCCGCGACGGTGCGCTGGGGCTGGGTGGTGGGCCTCGTCGTCGTGCTGCTGCTGGTCGCGCTCGCGACCCTCGGCACGCGGCGCCGTCCGCGGCTGCCGGCGGTCGTCGTGCTGCTGCTGGTGGGCGTCTTCGTCGTCGCGCCCTCGGTGCCGGTGCAGGCGTCGCTGTGGCTGCTGCCCTTCGCGGCGCTCGCCGTGCCGCGCTGGCGGGACCACCTCGTGTGGGGCGGCGTCGAGGTCGCCTACGCCACCGGCACGTGGCTCTACCTCTACGGACTCTCCGTGCCCGAGCGCGGCCTGGCGCCGTGGGCGTACGGCGTCCTGCTCGTCGCGCGGCTGGCGGCGATGGGCTGGCTGGCCCGCCAGGCGCTGAGCGCCGCCCGCGAGCCGCACCTCGACCCGGTGCGCACGCCCCGCGACGCGCCCGGGCTCTCCCGCGACGACCCGGCTGCCGGTGACCTGGAGGGGGCCGCCGACGCCGTCGTCGTCCGGGTGACCTGATCGTCCCCTGAAGGGGGTCAGGGGCGCGCGGTGGCGCTGTGACGGTGCCACGGTCACCCGATCGCCGCCGAGCGGGTACCCTGGATCCTCGGACGCCGGGCAGCCGGCGTCCGTTGCTGTGACGCAACGACCCTCCTGTCACGGAGAGACCGTGACCGCCGAGTCCAGAGGAGGTGGGTTCTGAGCATGCGTCGATACGAGCTGATGGTCATCCTCGACCCCGAGCTGGAGGAGCGCACCGTCGCCCCGTCGCTCGAGAAGTTCCTGAACGTCGTCACGACCGGTGGCGGCTCCGTCGAGAAGGTCGACATCTGGGGCCGGCGTCGTCTCGCCTACGACATCGCCAAGAAGTCCGAGGGCATCTACGCGGTGGTCGACATGACCGCCACACCCGAGCTGGCCAAGGAGCTGGACCGGCAGCTGAACCTCAACGAGGCCGTGCTGCGCACCAAGCTGCTCCGGCCGGAGACCCGCTGACGCCTGTCGGCGGCAGTCGCTAGCGTTCCGGCGAAACCGCGAGGACGAGGAGAGGCCCATGGCCGGCGAGACCAAGATCACCGTGATCGGCAACCTGACCAACGACCCCGAGCTGCGCTTCACGCCGTCCGGGGCCGCGGTCGCGAACTTCACCGTCGCCTCCACGCCCCGCAACTTCGACCGGCAGTCCAACGAGTGGAAGGACGGCGAGACGCTGTTCCTGCGGTGCTCGGTGTGGCGCGACGCGGCGGAGAACGTCGCGGAGTCGCTCGTCCGGGGGGCGCGCGTCATCGTCACCGGCAACCTCGTGTCGCGCTCCTTCGAGACCAAGGAGGGCGAGAAGCGGACGGTCAACGAGCTGCAGGTCGACGAGGTCGGCCCGTCGCTGCGCTACGCCACGGCGAAGGTCAACAAGACCTCACGCGGTGGCGGTGGCTTCGGCGGCGGCCAGTCCTCGGGCGGCTTCGGCGGCGGCCAGGCGGCCGACGACCCGTGGGCCACCGGCCCGTCGGGCGGCTCGAGCCCCTCCGGCGGCTCGGGCGGCTCCGGCGGCCAGGCGGCCGGCCAGGGCGGCTGGGGCGGCGGCTCGTACTCCGAGGAGCCCCCGTTCTGATCCGCTGGCACCACCAGCACCACCCCTGATCCAACTCCCTGACACCCCATCCCGGGTCCTACAGCAGACCCGGGCTCCCCGAAGGAGGAGCTCCACGATGGCCAAGCCGGCTGTGCGCAAGCCGAAGAAGAAGTCGAACCCGCTCAAGGCGGCGGGCGTCGAGTACATCGACTACAAGGACACCGCGCTGCTGCGGAAGTTCATCTCCGACCGCGGCAAGATCCGCGCCCGTCGCGTCACCGGCGTCTCGGTGCAGCAGCAGCGGCAGATCGCGAAGGCCGTGAAGAACGCCCGCGAGATGGCGCTGCTGCCGTACTCGAGCTCGGCGCGCTGAGGAAGGGACGGGACATGAAGCTCATCCTCACCCAGGAGGTCAGCGGGCTCGGGACGCCCGGTGACGTCGTCGAGGTCAAGGACGGCTACGGCCGCAACTACCTGCTGCCGCGAGGCCTGGCCACGGCCTGGACCAAGGGCGGCGAGAAGCAGGTGGACGCGATCCGCCGGGCCCGCCAGGCCCGCGAGGTGGCGACGCTCGACGAGGCGCAGGCCATCAAGGCGGCGCTCGAGGGCAAGCGCGTGCGGCTGCCGGTCAAGGCGGGACAGTCGGGCCGCCTGTTCGGCTCGGTGACCCCGGCCGACGTGGCCGCCGCCGTCAAGGAGTCCGTGGGCCGCGACATCGACCGCCGCAAGGTGGAGATCGACCAGCCGATCAAGTCGCTCGGCGCCCACACGGTGCAGGTGCGCCTGCACCCCGACGTCCAGGCGACCGTCGACCTCGAGGTCGTCGCGGCGTCCTGACCGCGGTACCGCTCGACAGGCCCGGCTCCCCACCCCGGGGGCCGGGCCCTTCGCCGTCCCCGCCACCTTGCCAGCGCCGCCGAGTGTGAGTCCGGGGGCAGACACGCGCGGCGAGTCTGCCCCCGGACTCACACTCGATCAGCGGACGGCGCCGAGCACGAGCCAGCCGTCGCCGCGGGCGCGCAGCCAGAGCGTGACCGCGCGCGCCGCCATGAAGCCGGCCGCGAACGCCACCCACAGCCACACCAGCCCCGCCGCCCCGCCGGGGCCGACGAGCAGGACGACGAGTGCGAGCGGGGCGTAGGCGAGCAGCGTCCACAGGCCGGCCACGGCGAGGTAGCGGCCGTCGCCGGCCCCGATGAGGACGCCGTCCAGCACGAACACGTAGCCTGCGAGCGGCTGCCCCACGGCCGCGACGAGCAGCGCGGCGACGACGGCGGCGCGCACGTCGGCGTCCCGGGTGAACAGCGGCGCGAGCAGCCCGGACGCCGCGGCGACGACCAGTCCCAGCACGGCCCCGGCCCCCACGCCCCACTGCACCATCCGGCGGGTCGCGGCACGCGCCCCCGCGGCGTCTCCGGCGCCGAGGGCCCGGCCGGTGATGGCCTGCCCGGCGATCGCGACGGCGTCCAGGGCGAAGGCGAGGAACGTCCACAGGGTGGAGACCACCTGGTGCGCCGCGAGCGCCACGTCGCCCTGGCGGGCGGCGACGTAGGTGGTGACGAGGAGGGCGGCGCGCAGCGTGAGGGTCCGGACGACGAGGGGCGCCCCGGCGCGGGCGGACAGCCGGATCCCGGCCCGGTCCGGGCGCAGCGGGGCGCCGTTACGCCGGGCCCCGCGGACGACGACCGCGACGAGCGCGACCGCCATCCCGACCTGCGCGAGCACGGTGCCGAGCGCCGACCCGGCGATGCCCATCCCGGCGCCGTAGACGAGCGCGTAGTTGAGGACGACGTTGGCGCCGGCGCCGGTGGCGGCCACGGCGAGCGGGGTCCGGGTGTCCTGAAGCCCGCGCAGCACGCCGGTGGCGGCGAGCACGACGAGCATCGCGGGCAGGCCGGGCAGCGACCAGCGCAGGTAGGTCACGGCGTGCGGGACGACGTCCGGCGAGGGGCCGAAGAGCGTGACGACCGCCGGGGCAGCGACGAGCCCGGCCGCGGCCACCAGGACGCCGAGACCGGCGGCGAGCCACATCCCGTCGATCCCCTGCGCGAGCGCGGCGCGCAGGTCACCCGCGCCGTAGCGACGGGCGACCGCGGCGGTCGTCGCGTAGGCGAGGAAGACGAACAGGCCGACCGCGGTGGCCAGCACAGCGCCGGCGACGCCGAGCCCGGCGAGCTGGTCGGTGCCGAGGTGGCCCACGATCGCGGAGTCGGCGAGCAGGAACAGCGGCTCGGCGACCAGGGCGCCGAAGGCGGGCACGGCGAGGCGCAGGATCTCCCGGTCCTGCCGGCGGCGCGCGGCGCGCGAGTCGTCGTCCAGTTGAACCACCCGTGAACAGCCCTCCCTGTCCATGTGACGGACATCGCGCGAACTTTCTGCTCTCCACAGGACGTGGAAGCCGTTCGTGCAGGTCAGCGCCATGCGCCGCGGAAGGCCTCGACGCGTGTCCCCAGGTTTGTCCACGACCTGTGGACGACGCCCCGGGGCCGCCCACAGCCGTCCACAACGCTGTGCACATGGCTGTGCACAGCGGTCGTTGAAGCGGTGCCCTGACCGCCCATAGCCTCCCACCCGGACTCCGCGGAACGAGCCCGCCGTCACCGGTTGTCGGTGGTGTGTGTCGTACTGGTGTTCGGATCTGGTCGGAGACAGGAGACCTCGGGTGAACGGGAGCACGCACCGATGACGTCGATCGCCGAGCTCGGCGAGTACGAGCCGTCCGGGCCCCCGTCGGAGGACCTGGGGCGCACCCCGCCGCAGGACGTCGCGGCCGAGCAGAGCGTGCTCGGCGGGATGATGCTGAGCAAGGACGCGATCGCCGACGTCGTCGAGGTGCTGCGCGGCATCGACTTCTACCGACCGGCCCACGAGCTGGTCTACGAGGCGATCATCGACCTCTACGGCCGGGGCGAGCCGGCGGACGCCGTGACGGTCGCCGACGAGCTGACCAAGCGCGGCGAGCTCGCCCGCATCGGCGGCGCCGCGTACCTGCACACCCTCATCTCGTCGGTGCCGACCGCGGCCAACGCGGGCTACTACGCGCGTATCGTGCACGAGCGGGCCGTGCTGCGCCGCCTCGTCGAGGCCGGCACCCGCATCGTGCAGCTCGGCTACTCCTCGGCCGGCGACGTCGACGAGATCGTCAACAGCGCCCAGGCCGAGGTGTACGCGGTCACCGAGCGGCGGCAGTCCGAGGACTACCTGCCGATCAGCGAGATCATCGAGGGCACGATCGACGAGATCGAGGCCTCCAGCCACCGCGGCGACGGGATGATCGGCGTCCCCACCGGCTTCGCCGACCTCGACCGGCTGACCAACGGCCTGCACCCCGGGCAGATGATCGTCATCGCGGCGCGGCCGGCGATCGGCAAGTGCCTGGCGTCGTCGTCCCTCGTCACCGACGCCCACACCGGACGGCGGATGACGATCGCCGAGTTCGTCGCGCGGGGCCGGGCGGGGGAGCGGCTCGGGGTCCACACCCTCGACGAGCGGTGGCGGCTGCAGGTCGTCGAGCCCAGCGACTTCGTCGACAACGGCGTGCGCGAGGTGCTGCGGCTGCGGCTCGCCTCCGGCCGGCAGGTGACCGCGACCGGAAACCACCCGCTGCGCACGCTGACCGGCTGGGTGCCGTTGGAGAACCTGGCGCCGGGCGACCGGGTCGCCGTGCCCCGGCGGCTGCCGGCGTGGCGGCGGCGCCGGCGCTCCCCTTACGGCGACGCGATCGTCGCTCTCACCGGCATGGTGCTGGCCGGCGGCCGGCTGACGTCGGACGACGTGGTGCGGGTGGACGTGCCGGGCCCGGCGGTCGCGGCCGACGTCCGGGTCTGGGCCGCCGATCTCGACCTGGACGTCGAGGCGCAGGGCTCGCGGACCTGCCCGGACGGCCCGCTGTGCGCCTTCACCGACCCCGCGGCCGGGCACGACGTCGAGACGCGCGACGGCGAGCCCGGCCACCGGCACCCCACGCGGCTGCTGCTCAAGCCCGGCGTGAGCGGCCGCAACGAGCTCGCCCTGGCGCTGCACGCCTTCGGGCTGGTCGGGCTGACGAGCAACGGCTTGCGGGTGCCGGACGGGTTCTTCTCACTGCCCGACCGGCAGATGCTCCTGCTGCTGCAGCGGATGTTCGCGGTCGGCGGCTGGGTGCAGGCCCGCTGGCGCTCCCGCGGCGCGGCGGGGCTGCGGGCGGAGGTCGGCCTGGTGACGGGCAGCGAGCGGCTCGCGCGGGACGTGGCGCACCTGCTGCTGCGCTACGGCGTCCTCGCCGAGGTGCACGAGCCGACCGGTGGCGCGCGCGCGGCGTCCGGCTGGTGGGTGGTGGTGCGCGACCCGCAGCAGGTGGCGGGCTTCTGCCGCGACGTCGGCATCCTCGGGAAGGAACAGCGGTGCGCCGAGGTGCGCGCCGCCTGCCGCAACGCCGGCACGCTGGAGTCGCTGCCCGAGGCGGTCAGCGACCTGGTCGCCAAGGCCCGCGACGCGTCCGGCTGGACGCCGCTGGACGGCGACCCGGTCGACGTGGGGGAGCGGCTCGACCGGGCGGCGCTGCGGCACCTGGCCGACGAGCTGGAGTCGGCAGACCTGCGGTCGCTGTCGTCGTCCGACGTGTGGTGGGACGAGGTCGTCGAGGTCGTCCCGGCCGGCTGGGAGCGGGTCTACGACCTCACCGTCGACGGTACCCACAACTTCGTCGCGGACGACGTGGTCGTGCACAACTCGACGATCGGCCTGGACATCGCCCGATCGGCGGCGATCCGCAACGGGCTCAGCACGGTGATCTTCTCCCTCGAGATGAGCCGCAACGAGATCACCATGCGCCTGCTGTCGGCGGAGGCCCGGATCCCCCTGCAGAACATGCGCAAGGGCACGATGCGCGAGGAGGACTGGACGCGCCTCGCCCGCACCATGGGCACCGTCAGCGAGGCGCCGCTGTTCATCGACGACAGCCCCAACATGTCGCTGATGGAGATCCGCGCGAAGTGCCGCCGGCTCAAGCAGCGCCACGACCTCAAGCTCGTCGTCGTCGACTACCTGCAGCTGATGTCGTCCGGCAAGCGCGTCGAGTCGCGTCAGCAGGAGGTCTCGGAGTTCTCCCGGGCGCTCAAGCTGCTCGCCAAGGAGCTCGAGGTGCCGGTGATCGCCATCTCGCAGCTGAACCGTGGCCCGGAGCAGCGGACGGACAAGAAGCCGCAGATGTCGGATCTACGCGAGAGTGGTTCGATAGAACAGGACGCCGACATGGTCATCCTGCTGCACCGCGAGGACGCGTACGAGCGAGAATCGCCGCGCGCCGGCGAGGCCGACATCATCGTCGCCAAGCACCGCAACGGCCCGACCGACACGATCGTCGTCGCGTTCCAGGGCCACTACTCACGGTTCGTGGACATGGCCCAGGGGTAGTGAGGTACACCGAGTAGTACGGCGTCGCCGTAGCGTCAGCGGAAACGTCGTGGAGTGTCACCACGGCGCGAGCCTCCCAGCGACCTGTTCTCGTGGTTCGGCATAGTTGGGGCATGTCGGACGTCGACCCAGC
>JBKHXE010000044.1:0-13126 GCA_046566185.1 Actinomycetes bacterium
TCGTGGCCGGCCGGCTGCGGGTCTCCGCGCCCTGGCGGCTGGGCCGGGGCCGCGGCCCGGTCGCCCACACCCACTGACCCCTCACCTCAAGGAGAGCAGCATGCACCTGCACCCGTCCCACAGCACCGTCCACCGCACCGGCTCGCGGCCGGACCTGCGCGTGCCGTTCACCCGCGTCGCCCTGACCAACGGGGAGACCTTCGACCGCTACACCACCGCCGGCCCGGGCAGCGACCCCACGCAGGGCCTGCCGCCGCTGCGGGAGCACTGGATCGCCGAGCGCGGCGACACCGAGCAGTACGACGGCCGTCCCGTCGCGCTGGTCGACGACGGCAGGGGCGCGGTCCGGCGCGGCGCCGCCCGAGAGCAGTGGACCGGCCCGGCCCGGCGTCCCCGCCGGGGCACGGGCACGCTCACCCAGATGCACTACGCGCGCCGGGGGGTCGTCACCCCGGAGATGGAGTACGTCGCGCTGCGCGAGGGCTGCCACGTCGAGCTGGTGCGCTCGGAGGTGGCGGCCGGCCGGGCGATCATCCCGCTCAACGTCAACCACCCCGAGGCCGAGCCGATGGTCATCGGCCGCCGGTTCCTGGTGAAGGTCAACGCCAACATCGGCAACTCCGCGGTCACCAGCTCCATCGCCGAGGAGGTCGACAAGCTCACCTGGGCGGTCACGTGGGGCGCCGACACCGTCATGGACCTCTCCACCGGCGACGACATCCACACCACCCGCGAGTGGATCCTGCGGAACTCACCCGTGCCGATCGGCACCGTGCCGATCTACCAGGCCCTGGAGAAGGTCGACGGCGAGGCCCACCGGCTGACCTGGGAGGTCTTCCGCGACACCGTGATCGAGCAGTGCGAGCAGGGCGTGGACTACATGACCATCCACGCCGGCGTGCTGCTGCGGTACGTGCCGCTGACCGCGCAGCGCATCACCGGCATCGTCTCCCGCGGCGGCTCCATCATGGCCGGCTGGTGCCTGGCCCACCACGAGGAGAACTTCCTGTACACGCACTTCGACGAGCTCTGCGAGATCTTCGCCCGGTACGACGTGTCGTTCTCCCTCGGCGACGGGCTCCGGCCCGGCTGCACGGCCGACGCCAACGACGAGGCGCAGCTCTCCGAGCTGCGCACGCTCGCCGAGCTGACGCAGCGGGCGTGGGCGCACGACGTCCAGGTCATGGTCGAGGGCCCGGGGCACGTGCCGCTGAACCTCGTGGAGGAGAACGTCACCCTCCAGCAGGAGTGGTGCCACGGCGCGCCGTTCTACACGCTCGGGCCGCTGGCCACCGACATCGCGCCCGGCTACGACCACATCACGTCCGCGATCGGTGCGGCCGCGATCGCCATGCACGGAACGGCGATGCTGTGCTACGTGACCCCGAAGGAGCACCTGGGGCTGCCCAACCGGGACGACGTCAAGACCGGAGTGATCACCTACAAGCTGTCCGCCCACGCCGCCGACGTCGCCAAGGGGCACCCCCGGGCCCGCGACTGGGACGACGCGCTGTCCAGGGCCCGCTTCGAGTTCCGCTGGCACGACCAGTTCGCGCTGTCGCTCGACCCGCACACGGCCGAGGCCTTCCACGACGAGACGCTGCCGGCCGAGGCCAGCAAGACCGCGCACTTCTGCTCGATGTGCGGCCCGAAGTTCTGCTCCATGCGCATCAGCCAGGACGTGCGTCGGTACGCCGAGGAGCACGGCCTGGACGACGAGTCCGCGCTCGACGACGGCATGCGCGCCAAGTCACGGGAGTTCGTCGAGCTCGGCAGCTCGGTGTACGTGCACCGTGTCGACTGAGGTGCGGCTGCCCAGCACGGACGTGGGCCTGTACCAGGCGATCCATCGTCGCCGCGACGTCCGGGCGGAGTTCTCCGGGGAGCCGGTGCCCGAGGACGTCCTGCGTCGGGTGCTCGAGGCCGCCCACGCCGCCCCAAGCGTCGGTCACAGCCAGCCGTGGGACTTCGTCCTCGTCCGCAGCACCGAGACGCTGCGCCGGTTCCACGAGCACGTCGAGCAGGAGCGCGCCGTCTTCGCCGCAACGCTGGCGGGGGAGCGACGCGAGACCTTCGCGAGGATCAAGGTCGAGGGGGTGATGGAGTCGGGCCTCGGCGTCGTCGTGACCTACGACGCCGGCCGTGGCGGGCCGTCGGTGCTCGGTCGGCACTCGATCGCCGACGCGGGCCTGTACTCCACCTGCCTCGCCATCCAGAACCTGTGGCTGGCAGCGACCGCGGAGGGGCTCGGTGTGGGCTGGGTGTCGTTCTACCGCGAGGAGTTCCTGCAGGACCTCGTCGGCATCCCGGGACACGTCCGCCCGGTGGCGTGGTTGTGCGTCGGGTCCGTCACCCGGCTCCAGGACACCCCGGACCTCGAGCGCCACGGGTGGCGACGCAAGCGGCCGCTCGAGCAGGCGGTGCACCTCGAGCGGTACGGCGAGGTGGTCGACCGACCGGCTCCGGTAGGGTGACGGCCGCCAGTCGTGCTCCACGAGGTGGAGTCAGGGAACCCGGTGCGCTCCGCTCCGGTTGATCCCGAGTCCGAAGACCTGCTGGCCCTGGCGGCGATCGCCGCCAGGTCATCACCGGACCCCGCGCCAGGGTCCATGACCAGATGGGGTACCCAGCGTGCCAGCCGTCCGAGACCGACGAGACCGTTGCCCCGGTGCGATGCGGCCGTGGCCGGCCGACGACGGCCTGCTCGTGCGGCTCCGGCTGATCGGCGGGCGCGTGCGGTCGACGCAGCTCGAGGCGGTGGCCGCCGCGGCCGAGCGGTACGGCGACGGGCGCGTCCACGTGACGTCGCGCGCCAACCTCCAGGTGCGGGGGCTGCCGGGCGCGGCCGGTCACCTCGACCCGGCGGCGCTGGCGGCCCTCGACGCGACCGGCCTGCTGCCGACGCGGACGCACGAGCTGGTGCGCAACGTGATGGTCTCCCCGCAGACCGGGCTGGCCGGCGGTCGCGCCGACCTCCGGCCGGTCAGCCGCGAGCTCGACGCCCTGCTCTGCTCCGACCCGCGGGCGGCCCGGCTGCCGGGACGGTTCCTGTTCGCCCTGGACGACGGCAGGGGAGACCTCCGCGAGCGGCCCTGCGACCTCGGGCTCGTCGCGCTGGACGGCGGGACGGCCCAGCTGCGCGTGGGCCCGGCCTGGGGCCCGGTCGTGGGACTCCTCGACGCGGCGCGCACCCTCGCGGCCCTCGCCGTCCGGTTCCTCGACCTGCGCGGAGACCGCCCGAGCGCGCCGTGGCACGTGGCCGAGCTCGGCCACCCGCTCGCCGACGAGGCGCCGCCCGACCCGCGACTGCCGCCGGCGGCGCCGCCCCTGTCGTTCGGTGACGTCCCGGGGGGCCGCCACGTCGGGGTGCCGCCGTCCGGCCTCGACGCCGTCGCCGTCGCGGAGCTGACGGCGGGCACCGACCACGTCGTCGTCACCCCCTGGCGCGGCGTGCTCGTCCCGGAGGGCCACCGGTGACCGAGCCGAGAAGGCCCTCGCGCCACTACGACTACGTCGCCTCCGGCCCCTCGATCTACACCGACTCGTTCGCCACGATCCGTCGCGAGGCGGACCTGAGCCGGGTGCCCGCGGACGCCGAGAAGCTCGCCGTCCGGATGATCCACGGCAGCGGACAGGTCGACCTCGCCGCCGACCTCGTCGTGCACCCGCGCCTGGTGACCGCGGCGCGGGCCGCGCTGGAGTCGGGCGCGCCCATCCTGTGCGACGCCACGATGGTCGCCACCGGCGTCACCCGGAGCCGGCTGCCCCGGGACAACGAGGTGCTCTGCTTCCTCCACGACGACCGGGTCCCGGCTCTGGCCGAACAGTGGCGGACCACGCGCACCGCCGCCGCGGTGTCACTGTGGGAGCCGTACCTCGACGGCGCCGTCGTGGCGGTCGGCAACGCCCCCACCGCGCTGTTCCACCTGCTCGAGATGGTCCTCGACGGCGCACCGCGCCCCGCCGCGGTCGTCGGCTGCCCGGTGGGGTTCATCGGCGCCGCGGAGTCCAAGCAGGCCCTCGTCGACCTCGCCGCCCGGCACGGCGTCGACCTCCCGTACGTCACCGTCCGCGGCCGTCGAGGCGGGTCGGCCATGACCTCGTCCGCCCTCAACGCCCTCGCCCGGGAGGAGGAGGAGTGACCGGTCACTTCTACGGCGTCGGCGTCGGCCCCGGCGACCCGGAGCTCATCACGCGCAAGGGCGCCAGCCTCATCGAGAGCGCGGACGTGATCGCCTACCACGCCGGTGTCGGCAAGGAGTCCAACGCCCGCCGCACCGCCGCGGGCCTGTTCCTCGACGGCGTCGTCGAGGAGGAGCTCACCTACCCGGTGACGACGGGGACGACCGACCACCCCGGCGGGTACGCCGGGGCGCTCGCCGACTTCTACGAGCGGTCCGCTGCCCGGCTCGCGGCCCACCTCGACGCCGGGCGCGACGTCGTCCTGCTCGCCGAGGGCGACCCGCTGTTCTACGGCTCGTTCATGTACATGCACGACCGGCTGTCCGGCACCTACCCGACCGAGGTCGTGCCCGGGGTGCCGGCCTTCGCGGCCGCCGCCGCTGCGGCGGCCGCGCCCCTGGCGCGCCAGACCGACGTGCTCACCGTGCTGCCCGGCACGATGCCCGAGCCCGAGCTCGCGCGCCGGCTGGCGGACACGGACGCCGCGGTCATCATGAAGCTCGGCCGCACCTTCCCGGCCGTCCGGCGGGCGCTGGAGGCCTCCGGCCGGCTGGACCACGCGCTCTACGTCGAGCGTGCCTCGATGCCGGGACAGCGCTGGCTGCCGGTGGCCGAGGTCGACGCCGACACGGTGCCGTACTTCGCGCTCGTCGTCGTCACCGGCGACACCCGCAACGGACGGCGGTCCCGCCACCGCAGCGACGGGGTCGAGGCGGACGCCGGGCAGGCCGGGCAGGCGGGGCCCGCCGCGGAGCTGCTGGTGGTCGGCCTGGGCCCGGGCCCGGACGCCTGGCTCACCCCCGAGGCCTCGGCCGCGCTGGCGCAGGTCGACCACGTCGTCGGCTACGGCCCGTACCTCGACCGCGTGCCGCAGCGCAGCGGCCTGACGCGCCACGCGTCCGGCAACACCGTCGAGGTCGACCGCGCCCGCCACGCCCTCGGCCTCGCCCGGGCCGGTGAGAGGGTCGCCGTCGTCTCCGGCGGCGACGCGGGCGTCTTCGGGATGGCCGCCGCCGTCTTCGAGGCGGCCGAGGACCCCGCGTACGCCGACGTGGCGATCCGCGTCCTGCCGGGTGTCAGCGCGGTCCAGGCGGTCGCGGCCCGGGCCGGCGCCCCGATCGGGGCCGACTTCGCCGTCGTCTCCCTGTCGGACCGGCTCAAGCCGTGGGCGGTCGTCGAGCGGCGGCTCCGGGCCGTCGCCGAGGCCGACCTCGTGCTGGCGATCTACAACCCGGCGTCCCGGTCGCGCACCGGGCAGATCGCGACCGCGCAGCGGGTCCTGCTCGAGCACCGCAAGCCCGACACCGTCGTCGTCGTCGGCCGCGACGTCGGCCGCGCCGAGGAGTCGCTCACGGTGACGACGCTGGCCGAGCTCGACCCGGCCACCATCGACATGAAGTGCCTGCTCGTCGTGGGCGCCGACTCCACGCGCGTCGGCCGGGCGGGCGTCTGGACGCCGCGGTTCGTGGAGGGCTGATGGTCGTCCACTTCGTGGGTGCCGGGCCCGGCGCGGCCGACCTGCTGACCGTTCGAGCGACCCGGCTGCTGGCCGAGGCGGACGTCGTGCTCTACCCGGGCACGTACCTCGACCCGGAGGTCCTCGGTCACGTCAGCCCGGGGGCCGAGCTGGTCGACACGCAGCACCTCGACCTCGACCGGATCACCGAGCGCCTGACCGTCGCCCACCGCGAGGGCAAGGACGTCGTCCGCCTCGCCTCCGGCGACCTGTCGGTCTACTCGGCGCTCGCCGAGCAGACCCGCCGGCTCGACGCCGCCGGGGTGCCGTGGGACGTCACGCCGGGCGTGCCGGCCTACGCCGCCGCGGCGGCCGCGGTGGGCCGCGAGCTGACCGTTCCGCTGGTCTCCCAGTCCGTCGTGCTGACCCGTACCCAGGCCCGCTCGACGGCGATGCCCGACACCGAGTCGCTGTCCGCGTACGCGGCGACGCGCGCGACGCTCGTGCTGCACCTGGCGATCACGCGGGCGCGGGAGCTGATGGCGGAGCTGGAGCCGGAGTACGGCGCCGACTGCCCCGTCGCCGTCGTCCACCGCGCGAGCCAGCCCGACGAGCTCGTCCTGCGCGGCACGGTCGCCACGATCGCCGACGCCGTCGAGGCGGCCGGGCTGCGGCAGGCCGCGGTCATCCTCGTCGGCCGGGCGCTCGACCCCCGGCCCGGCGGCGAGTCGTACCTCTACGACGCCCGCCGCGACCGCCGGGTCACACCGGGTCAGCCACCCGCGTAGGCCCACTGGGTGACCGACCGGGCGGGCGTCCAGCCCGTGAACGAGCCGATCGGTGCCGCGCTCTCGACAGCGACGCGGGTCAGCTCCCCGCCGTGGTCCCGGTAGAGGCGGGCCAGCAGCTGCTCGGTCTCCAGGGTGACCCCGTGGACGACGAGGCGCCCGCCGGGCCGGAGCGCGGCCAGGCAGGCCTCGACGACCCCGGGGGTGGTGGCGCCGCCGCCGACGAACACCGCGTCGGGAGGGGGCAGGTCGAGCAGCGCGCCCGGGGCGGCGCCGTGGACGACGCGCAGCCCGGGCACCCCGAGGCGGTGGGCGTTGCGGGCGATCCGAGCCGCCCGCTCCGCGTGGGCCTCGACCGCCGTCGCGGAGCACGTCGGGTGGGCCCGCATCCACTCGATACCCACCGAGCCGGCTCCCGCCCCGACGTCCCAGAGGTGCGCGCCGGGCACCGGCGCGAGCCGGGCCAGCGCGCAGGCGCGCAGGTCCCGCTTGGTGAGCTGACCGTCGTGGTCGAACAGGGCGTCGGGCAGGCCTGCCACCCAGGCGCCGCGCACCGGGCCGCGCAGCTCCAGCCCGACGACGTTGAGCCGCGGCGAGTCGGCCGACCAGGTGCCGGCCGTGCCGTCGACCCGGGTGAAGCGGTCGGAGCCCAGGTCACCGAGGACGTGCACCTGCGACGCGCCGTACCCGGCGTCGGTGAGCAGCCGCGCGACCTCCGCGGGGGTGCCCTCGTCGGACGAGAGCACCAGCACGCGCCGGCCCGGCGCGAGCTCGCGCAGCACGAGCGCCGCGCTCCTGCCCACGACGCTGACGACCGCGCACGACTCGGCCGGCCAGCCCAGCTCGGCCCGCGCGAGCGCGACGGAGGAGACCGCCGGGTGGATCTCCACGCGGTCCTCGCCGAGCAGCTCGAGGAGCGTCGACCCGATGCCGGAGAGGAGCGGGTCGCCGGAGGCGAGCGCGACGACCGGTCCCTCCGTCAGCGTGGCGAGCAGCTGCGGCAGCGCGTCGCGCAGCGGCGTCGGCCACCGTTCGCGGCGCTGCCCGGGGCGGTCCGGCACCAGGTCGAGGTGCCGCTGACCGCCGATCAGCACGCGTGCCTCCAGCGCCAGCCGCTGCACGTCCACCGGCAGCCCGTCCCAGCCGTCGGCTCCGATGCCGACCACCGCGACCGTCGGTGGACGGCGAGGGCGCGTCGGCGCGGGCACGGCTCCGCACGCTATCGTGACCGCCAGTCACGAGGTGCCTTCGAGGCCGAGCCGTCGGAAACGGTGGGGCTGGTCGACGAGGAGAATCTGGGAAGCCGGTGAGACTCCGGCACAGGCCCGCTGCGGTGAACCGGGCCCCTGACAGCAGGGGACCCGGCAAGTCCGAAGACCGGCCTCGCGACCGGACCACGTCCCATGGCGCAACCGAGCGGGAGCCTCGTATGCCGGTGCAGTACCCCTTCTCAGCCGTCCTCGGGTGCGAGGCCGACGCCCTGGACGACATGGGGCTGGCCCTCGTCCTGACCGCCATCGCGCCGGAGATCGGCGGCGTGCTCGTCCGCGGCGAGAAGGGGACGGCCAAGTCCACCACGGTCCGCGCGCTGGCGGCGGTGCTGCCGCCGATCGAGGTGTACGCGGCCGACCGGTTCTCGGTCGACCCGGCCGACCCGTCCGCAGCGTCCCCCGACGGGCCGTTCGGCGCCGACGCCGAGGTCGTCACCCGCCCGGTCCGCCTCGTCGAGCTGCCCGTCGGCGCGACGGAGGACCGCGTCCTCGGCTCCCTGCACCTGGAGCGGGCGCTGTCCCGGGGAACCGTCGAGTACGAGCCCGGCCTGCTCGCCCGCGCCCACCGCGGCATCCTCTACGTCGACGAGGTCAACCTGCTCCACGACCACCTCGTCGACCTCCTGCTCGACACCGCGGCCATGGGCCGCGCCACGGTCGAGCGGGACGGCGTCTCCGTCGAGCACGCCGCGCGGTTCGTCCTCATCGGCACCATGAACCCCGAGGAGGGGGAGCTGCGGCCCCAGCTCCTGGACCGCTTCGGCCTCACCGTCGAGGTCGCGGCGCCGCGGGACCCGGCGCTGCGGGCCGACGTCGTCCGGCGCCGGATGGCGTACGACGCGGACCCCGCGGACTTCGCGGCGCGGTACCGCGCGGCCGACCAGGCACTCACCGCGCGGATCCAGAGCGCTCGCGAGCGGGTCGCCAAGGTGCGGCTGAGCGAGCCCGCGCTGCTGACGATCGCCGAGGTCTGCGCCGCGTTCGAGGTCGACGGCCTGCGCGCCGACATCGTCACCGCGCGCGCCGCGCTGGCCCACGCCGCGTGGGCGGGGCGTGACGAGGTCACCACGGCGGACATCCGACGGGCCGCGCTGCTGGCGCTGCCGCACCGGCGGCGCCGCAAGCCGTTCGACGCGCCAGGGCTCGACGAGGACCTGCTCGACCAGGTCCTCGGTGACGGCGAGCTGCCCCCGGAGCCGCCGGAGGGCCCGGGCCCGGGCCAGCCCCCGGCGCCGGACGGCGGAGGGGGCGCGCCGCGGGACGACGAGGCAGGCGCCCAGCAGGACGGCGAGGCCGTCCCACCGCAGGACGCCGCCGAGGGACAGGTGCCCGCACGGCCACCCGGGGCCGGCGCGGAGTCCGTCGTCCAGGCCTCGGCGCCGCAGCGCCCGAGGCTCCTCACGGTCGACGGCGTCGGCTCCGGGGCCGCCGGCCGCCGCAGCCGCGCGATCGCCAGCACCGGCCGGCGCGTCGGCTCCACCCCCGGGGACACCGGCTCGCTCCACCTCGTCGAGACCCTCAAGGCAGCCGCGGGCAAGCAGCCCGCCCGCGCGCGGGCAGCCGGACGGGTGGACGTGCGTGGCGAGGACCTCCGGATCGCGGTCCGCGAGGGCCGGGAGGCCAACCTCGTCCTCTTCTGCGTCGACGCGTCCGGGTCGATGGCGGCGCGCAGGCGCATGACCCAGGTCAAGACCGCGGTCCTCTCGCTGCTGCTCGACGCCTACCGCCGGCGCGACAAGGTCGGCCTGGTCACCTTCCGCGGCGGCGGTGCCGAGCTCGTCCTGCCCCCCACGCGCAGCGTCGAGATCGCCGCGCGCCGCCTCGACGAGCTCCCCGCCGGCGGCCGGACGCCGTTGGCCGAGGGCCTCCTGGAGGCCGCCCGTGTGCTGGAGCGGGAGCGCCTGCGCGACCCGCGCCTGCGCCCGCTGCTGGTCGTCGTGACCGACGGGCGCGCCACCGGGGGCCAGGACGCGGTCGCGCGGTCGAGCGAGGCCGCCGAGCACGTCGCCGGCCTCGGCGTGACGACGGTCGTCGTCGACGGGGAGAGCGGGCCGCTGCGTCTGGGCCTGGCGACCCGGCTCGCGACCCTGCTGGGGGCCGAGCACCTTCCGGTCGCCGAGGTGAGCGCCGAGACGCTGACCGGCTCCGTGCGACGCCACACCCGACGGACGAACGGAGCAGCCTGATGCCACAGGCCCGGCCGGCCACGGTCCCGGACGACGGGCTCACCACCCGGCAGCGTCGCAACCGGCCGCTCCTGGTGGTCCACACCGGCGACGGCAAGGGGAAGTCCACCGCCGCGTTCGGCCTCGCCCTGCGCGGCTGGAACCAGGGCTGGCGGATCGGGGTGTTCCAGTTCGTCAAGTCCGCCAAGTGGCGCATCGGCGAGCAGACCGTGCTGGAGCGGCTCGGCGAGCTCCACGACGAGACCGGCGAGGGCGGCCCCGTCGAGTGGCACAAGATGGGCTCGGGCTGGTCGTGGAGCCGCAAGCAGGGCGACACCGAGGACCACGCCGCGGCAGCCCTCGAGGGCTGGCTGGAGGTCAAGCGGCGCCTCGCCGACGGTGCCCACGACCTGCTCGTGCTCGACGAGTTCACCTACCCCATGACGTGGGGGTGGGTCGACGTGGAGGACGTCGTCACCACGCTCCGGCGGCGACCCGGCCACCAGCACGTGGTGATCACCGGCCGCAACGCCGACCCCCGGCTCGTCGAGGCCGCCGACCTGGTCACCGAGATGACCAAGGTCAAGCACCCGATGGACGCCGGCCAGAAGGGGCAGAAGGGCATCGAGTGGTGAGCCTGCCGCGGCTGGTGGTCGCGGCCCCGTCCACCGGCCAGGGCAAGACGACCGTCGCGACCGGGCTGATGGCCGCCCTGCGCGCCGCCGGCCACGAGGTCAGCGGCCACAAGGTCGGCCCGGACTACATCGACCCCGGCTACCACGCGCTCGCCACCGGCCGACCCGGCCGCAACCTCGACCCGCACCTCGTCGGCGAGGAGCGCGTCGTCCCGCTCCTGCTCCACGGAGCAGCCGGCGCCGACGTCGCGGTCGTCGAAGGCGTCATGGGGCTCTACGACGGGCGACTGGGCACCGAGGGGTTCGCCTCCACCGCGCACGTCGCCGCCCTGACCCGCTCACCCGTCGTCCTCGTCGTCGACGTCGCCCGTCAGTCGCGCACCGCCGCCGCGGTCGCGGCCGGGATGGCGGCGTACGACGAGGACGTCGACATCGCCGGCGTCGTCCTCAACCGGGGCGGGTCGGCGCGCAACGACGCGGAGGTCGTCACGGCGATGGAGCGCGCCGGCCTGCCGGTCCTCGGCGTGCTCCCGCGGTCCGAGGAGCTGGCCACCCCGTCACGGCACCTCGGCCTCGTGCCGGCCGCCGAGCGCGACGCCTCGGTGGCGACGGTCGACCGGCTCGGTCACCAGGTCGCGTGCCACCTCGACGTCGACGCCCTCCTCCGGCTCGCCCGGCGCGCCCCGGACCTGCCCGGTCAGGCGTGGGACCCGCACGACGAGGTCCGCCCAGCCGGCAGCGGGCGCCCCGTCGTCGCGATGGCGGGAGGGCGGGCCTTCACCTTCCGGTACACCGAGACCGAGGAGCTGCTGCGGGCGGCGGGCTGCGACGTCGTCCCCTTCGACCCCCTGGGCGACGCCGCCCTGCCCGAGGGGACGGCCGGCATCTACCTCGGCGGCGGCTTCCCCGAGGTGTACGCCGCCGAGCTGGCCGCCAACCGCAGCCTGCTGGACGACCTGCGCGCCGCCGTCGACGCGGGCGTCCCGACCGTCGCGGAGTGCGCCGGCCTCCTCTACCTGTCGAGCACGCTGGACGACGTCCCGATGGCGGGGGTCGTCCCCGCGACGGCCGCCATGACCGACAGGCTCACCCTGCGCTACCCCGCCGCCGTCGCGCCGGCCGACTCGCTCCTCGCGCGCGCGGGGGACCGGGTCACGGGTCACGAGTTCCGTCGCACCCGGACCGCCCCGGTGGCGGGCGACCATCCGGCGTGGGAGATCGACGGCGAGGCAACGGGTTTCGCCACGGCGACGCTGCACGCGTCCTACCTCCACGTGCACTGGGCGGGCCACCCCCGACTGGCCGAGCGGTTCGCCGGGGCCGTGCACGCGGCCGCACCGCACCACCCGCACCACCCGCGGCGCCAGCACAGCCCCGTCCGGCCCGTGACGACGTCCCGGGACCCGCTGCCCGAGCCGCTCCGTCACCACGGCGACGCCGAGACCGGCGAGGGACTCCTCGACCTCGCGGTCAACGTGTACGACGGCGACCGGCCACCGTGGCTCGAGCGAGCGCTGCGGGACTCGTTGGCCGACGCGGCGTCCTACCCCGACGCGTCCGTGGCGGCCGTCGCCGTCGCCCGGCGGCACGGCCGGGGAGCCGACGAGGTGCTGCCGACCGCCGGGGCGGCCGAGGCGTTCGGCCTCGTCGCTCGCCTCGAGCCGTGGCGCCGGCCCGTGGTCGTGCACCCGCAGTTCACCGAGCCGCACGTGGCGCTGGAGCAGGCGGGGCGCACGGTCACGACCGTGCTGTGCCGGCCCGAGAACGGTTTCGCGCTCGACCCGGAGGCCGTCCCGGAGGACGCGGACCTCGTCGTCGTGGGAAACCCGACCAACCCGACGGGGGTCCTCCACCCGGCGAGCGCCGTCCGACGCCTGCGCCGTCGCGGCCGGCTCGTGGTGGTCGACGAGGCGTTCATGGACGCCGTCCCGGGCGAGGCGGAGTCCCTTGCCGGCGAGCGGCTCGCCGGCCTCGTGGTCGTGCGCAGCCTGACGAAGCACTGGTCCATCCCGGGCATCCGCGCCGGCTACGTCGTCGGTGACGGCTCGGTCGTGCGTCGGCTGGCCGCCCGGCAGACGCCCTGGTCGGTGTCGTGGCCGGCGATCGCCGCCACGGTCGCGTGCTGCGGGCCGGCCGCCGCGGCCGAGGGCCGCCGGCGGGCTCTGTCGGTGGCGCGCTGGAGGCAGCTCCTGGAGGACGGGCTCCGCCGCCGCGGCATCGACGTCGTCCCGTCGTCGGCGCCGTTCGTCCTCGCGCGCACCGGGGACGGGGTGCACGCGGCCCTGCGCGAGCACGGCGTCGCCGTGCGCCGTGCCGACACCTTCCCGGGCCTCGACGGCCACTGGGTGCGCATCGCCGTCCGGCCGCCGGCGGTCACCCTGCGGCTCCTCGCGGAGCTCGACCGCTTGTCCGCCAACCGTTCCCACCACTGACAGGAGTCAGATGTCCACCGTCTCCGCCCCCTCCGCCGTCGCCCGCGAGCATGCCGCCAGGCGCCTGGCGGCGCTCGCGACCCCGCCCGGCGCGCTCGGCCGCCTCGGCGAGCTCGCCGTCTGGGTCGCCGCCTGCCAGGGGCAGGTGCCGCCGCGGCCCGTCGACGACGTCCGTCTGGTGATCTTCGCGGGGGACC
>JBKHXE010000045.1:0-9499 GCA_046566185.1 Actinomycetes bacterium
GCCGGAATCGTCCACTTCCACAAGGGCGTCCCGGCCAAGCTGGTGTTCTGGGGCACGGTCCGGCCGGGCGCCGCGCCGTACGTCGGCTACGGCATGTTCGGCATCCTGCTGGCCGTCCTCTGGGACGGCGCGGGCATCGGCCCGCTGTCCGCCGTCCTCGTGCTCGCCCCGCTCTACGTCGCCCGGTGGGCGTGGGCGCAGTACGCCGAGGAGCACGAGGCCTACGAGCGCACGGTGCGCGCGCTGGTGGGCGCGGTGGAGGCGAAGGACCTCTACACCCGCGGCCACAACGAGCGGGTCTCACGCGCGAGCGTGATGATCGCGCAGCAGCTCGGACTGGGCGCCGACCGCACCGAGATGCTGCGTTTCGCCGGCATCCTGCACGACGTGGGCAAGATCGGCGTCCCGACCCGGGTGCTGCGCAAGACCGGGCGTCTGACCGAGGACGAGTTCGCCGCGATCGCGCTGCACCCCGTGCGAGGGCTCGACATGGTGCGCGGCATCGAGTTCCTCGAGGAGGCCTACGCGGGCATCCTGCACCACCACGAGCGGCTCGACGGCCGTGGCTACCCGATGGGGCTGGCCGGCACCGACATCCCCGAGTTCGCCCGCATCATCGGGGTCGCCGACGCGTTCGACTCGATGACCTCCACCCGCTCCTACCGCCAGGCCCGGCCGGTCGCCGACGCGGTGCAGGAGCTGCGCCGGTGCAGCGGCACGCAGTTCGACCCGCAGTTCGTCGCCGCGCTGATCGACGCGCTCGAGGACGAGCCGTGGGAGCCGGCGCCGGCGGTCGACCCCGAGGAGAGCGCTCTCGCCGCGGCGGGCGCCGAGACGTTCGACCACGACGACCCGACGGCACCCCCGCCGCCCGGTCCGCCCCCGCGCATCGTCGCGCCTCCCGAGGGATGGTCGCGGTGACGCGTCGCGTCTCCGCCGCCGGCGTCGTCGTCGCGCTGGCGGTCATCGTCGTCCTGGCCTCGGTGACGTCGAGCGCGGTCGCCTGGACCCAGGAGGGCTTCCACGACGCCCAGCTGCTCGTCAGCTTCGTGCTGCTCATCGCGGCCGGGGAGTTCCTGCGCTTCACCCTGCCGGGAGAACGGGACGCCGCGCCGATCGGCGCGGCGATGGGACTCGCCGTCGCGCTGGTGCCCGAGATCGGCGACCAGCCGGTCACGTACGGCGCCGCCGTCGCCGTCACCGCCGTCACCCTCGGCACGGTGCTCGGGGTCGCGCCGCACGCCGTGGCGGCTCGCGCGCCGCGGGCCGACGTCGTCGCCCGACGGCTGCTCGCCGTCGCGGTCGTGGCGCTGGTCTTCCGCGCCGTCCCGTGGGCGGGCCGGCCGCTCGTCGAGTGGGTGGCCGCCTGGGGCGGCGAGCGCTGGGGTGTCGCCCTCGTCATGCTCGCGGCCGCCCTGCTCGGCACCGCGGTCGACGTCCTTCTCGCGGCCGTCGTCCGCTCGGGCTACGAGCACGCACCGCTGCGGCGGGTCGTCCTCGACGAGGCCCGGGCCGGTGTCGGCATCAGCACCGCCATCGCGGCGACCGGCGTCCTCATCGCGCTCGCGGCCCGGCCGATGGGTCTGCTCGCGCTGCCCGTCTTCGCGGTGCCGCTGCTCATCACGCAGTTCGCGTTCCGTCGCTACGCGACGGTGCGGCGCACCTACCTGCAGACGATCCGCTCGCTGTCACGCCTCACCGAGATCGGCGGCTACACCGAGACCCGGCACTCGCAGCGGGTGAGCGCCCTCGCCGTCGAGATGGGTCGCGACCTCGGGCTGGGCGAGCAGGACCTGCTGGACCTCGAGTACGCCGCGCTGCTCCACGACATCGGGCAGCTGTCGCTCTCCGACCCCATCCCGGGTGGCGCGACCGTGATGGTCAGCCCCGGGGACCAGCGCCGGATCGCGGGGCTGGGGGCGGCGATCGTGCGCCAGACCGGCGTCCCGACGCGCGTCGCGACGATCGTCGAGCGGCAGTGCCAGGCCTACCGGATGCCGCTGCAGCACGCCACCGCCGGCGACGACGACGTGCCGCTCGCGGCCCGCATCATCAAGGTGGCCAACGCCTACGACGACCTGGTCGGGGAGTCCGACCAGCTGTCGCGGCGCGACCAGGCGCTCGAGCGCATCCACCTCGGGCTGGCCTACGAGTACGACCCGAAGGTGGTCGCCTCGCTGTCCCGCGTGCTGACTCGCCGGTAACCCGGGCGGCCGTGGTGGAATCGGGCGTTGACCGCGGTGATCCCAGGGGTCCGGACCGGAAGGAGCAGGTGTGGCCGAGGAGGTGCGGGCCGAGATGGTCGCGAACGTGCTGAGCATCACCGTCGCCGAGGGGGACGTCGTCGAGCCGGGGGAGACCCTGATGCTGCTCGAGTCGATGAAGATGGAGATCCCCGTCGTCCCCGAGCTGGGTGGTCGCGTCTCGCGCGTCGCCGTCCACGCCGGGGACGTCGTCCAGGAGGGCGACCTCCTCGTCGTCCTCGACTGACTGCCGGCGGGTCAGCCGATGCGGGACAGGTCGCGGTAGGGCCGCGACGGCAGGTCCGACGGCGCCCAGTCGTCCGCTGGCGACCAGTCGCCGGACGGCGCCGGGGGGCGGGTCGTCTCGCCGGCCCAGCGGGGCAGGGCCCAGGCGGCCCAGGCGCCGGCGGCGAAGGGGGCGGCGGTGACGAGGATGTCGACGAGAACGGTCATGGCAGAAATACTGCGCTCGGCGAGATCCTGCCACGAGTGGCAGAACCGACACTGCCCATCGATTTCCTGCCACTTCGGTGGCACACTGGTGCGATGCTGCGTTCCGTCGCCGCCGTGGCGCTCCCCGGCGTCGCTCCGTTCGAGCTCGGCGTCCTCTGCGAGGTCTTCGGAGTCGACCGGACCGAGCAGGGCGCCCCGGCCTTCGACCTCACCGTCGTCGCCGCGCACCCCGGGCGGGTGCCCACGTCGATGGGCTTCGCCCTCGACGTGCCTGCCGGCCTCGACCGGGCGCGGGACGCCGACCTCGTCGCCGTCCCGGCGTTCCCCCGATCCGACCCCGTGCCCGACGCGGTGGCCCAGCTGCTGCGGGACACCGTCGAGCGGGGGGCGAAGGTGCTCAGCGTCTGCAGCGGCGCCTTCGCGCTGGGGGCGGCGGGCCTGCTGGACGGCCGCCGGTGCACGACGCACTGGATGTACACCGACGAGCTGGCCGAGCGCTTCCCGGCCGCCGACGTCGACCGCGACGTCCTCTACGTCGACGACGGTCCGGTCGTGACGAGCGCCGGCACCGCGGCCGGCATCGACGCGTGCCTGCACCTGGTGCGCGCCGAGCACGGGGCTCGTGCGGCGGGCGTCATTGCCCGCCGCATGGTGGTGCCGCCGCACCGGGACGGCGGGCAGGCCCAGTTCATCGCGGAGCCGCTGCCCGAGTGCCGCGACGACAGCATGGCCCCGGTCATCGCGTGGATGCTCGAGCACCTCGACGAGGACCTCCCGGTCGACCGGGTCGCCGCGCACGCGCTGATGTCGCCGCGGACGTTCGCCCGCCGGTTCCGCGACACCACCGGCACGACGCCGGCCGCCTGGCTGAACCGGCAGCGCCTCGAGCGCGCGCGGGAGCTGCTCGAGGGCACCGACCTGCCGGTCGAGGAGGTGGCCCGCCGGTCCGGCTTCGGATCGGCGGCGGCGCTGCGGCACCACTTCTCCTCCCTCGGCACCACGCCCCAGGGCTACCGGCGGGCGTTCGCGGGCCCTGCCTCGGCCTGACGCCAAGGCTCAAGTGCGGGCCCCGGGGGGCCGACAACCTCACACGTGAGCGTCACCGACCTGCAGCCCTCGGGCACCGAGCGTCCGCCGCTGTCCGTCATCGAGTACCTGCGAGCCCTCGTCGACCTGTCGGGCTCCGACCTGCACTGCAAGGTGGGGTCCCCGCCGCGGATCCGCATCGACGGCCGGCTGCGGAAGCTCCAGGCGCCGGTCCTCACCCCTGCGGACACCGAGCACATGGTCGCCGAGGTGCTGCGAGCCGACCTCGCGGAGGAGTTCGCCCGCACCAACGAGGCGGACTTCGCCTACTCCATGCCCGGTGTAGGGCGGTTCCGCGTCAACGCGTTCCGGCAGCGCGGGTCCGCGGGCCTGGTCTTCCGACGCGTCTCCGTAGGCGCCATCCCGCTGGAGGACCTCGGCGTCCCGCCGGCCGTCGGCAGCCTGGCCCTCGAGCCGCGCGGGCTCGTGCTGGTCACCGGCCCCACCGGGTCCGGCAAGACGACGACGCTCTCCGGCATGGTCGACGCCATCAACACCCAGCGCGAGGTGCACATCGTCACCATCGAGGACCCGATCGAGGTCATGCACCACGACAAGCTGGCGATGATCAACCAGCGCGAGGTGCGCCTCGACACCGCCGACTTCGCCTCCGCTCTGCGGGCCGCGATGCGGCAGGACCCCGACGTCATCCTCGTCGGCGAGATGCGCGACACCGAGACCGTGAAGGCCGCGCTCGCCGCCGCCGAGACCGGCCACTTCGTCATGTCGACCCTGCACACCACCGACGCGCAGGAGACGATCACCCGCATCATCGACTTCTTCCCGCCGCACGAGCAGCAGCAAGTCCGGCTGTCGCTCGCGGGCTCGCTGCGCGGCATCCTGTGCCAGCGTCTCGTGCCCCGCGCCGACGGCCTCGGCCGCTGCGTCGTCATGGAGATCTGCGTCGGCACCGGTCGCATCGCCGACGCGATCGCCGACCCGGAGAAGACGAGCACGCTCACCGACCTCATCCGCGAGGGCGAGTACTACGGGATGCAGACGTTCGACCAGCACCTCGTCGCCTACGTCCGCGACGGGCTGGTGACGCTGGAGGAGGCGATGGCGGTCTCGAGCAACCCCCACGACCTCACCGTGGAGCTGCGCCGGCTCGGGCTGGTCGCCTGACCCGCGTGACCGTCAACAGCTTCCCGGCAGCCGGCGGGGGCCCCTTCACCGTGCTGACGCAGGGCACCGAGCCGCCCGGATCACCGTGCAGGAGGGCCGTTCAGGCGGCGTCGCCCTCCTGCAGGAAGAGGCGGACCGACTCCACGCCCGTGTCGGGGTTGTCGGTGAAGAAACCGTCGATCCCGGTCTCGAGGTACGCGCGCTGCTCGGCGATCGCACGGCCGTAGGCGGTCGGGTCGACACCGACCCAGTAGTCCCGCGGCAGGAACACGTTCTCGTTGCGGAACGTCCACGGGTGGACGACGATGCCCGCCTCGTGCGCGTCGTCCACCAGGTCGGTGGGCTCACCGAGCGACCCGTCAACGTTCCGCGGGATCACCAGCGACTTCTCCGGCCCGACACCGTCGGCGTACTCCGAGATCTGCTTCAGGCCCTCGGCGGTTGCCATGTCGGCGTACGTGGTCTCGTCGCCAGCCGCGGCGAGGTCGTACGGCGCCCCGGAGCTCGAGATCAGCTGCACCAGGGCCACGCGCACGCCGGCGGCGTCCATCTCCTTGAGGTTGGTCGTCTCGAATGACTGCACGAACACGGGCGCCTTGGGGCGGTTGAGCCCGGCACGGTCGAGCTCACGGACCAGCGGCTCCTCCAACGACAGCCCGATCTCGTCGAAGTACGTCGGGTGCTTGGTCTCCGGGTAGACGCCGATCTCGCGCTTCAGCTCGCGCGAGAGGCGGGCCCGCAGGTCGAGGACCTCGGCGAACGTCGGCACCTCGTACAGGCCGTCGTACACCGTGTTCTCCTGGCGCACCTCCGGCAGGCGCTCCACCGCCCGCAACGTCCTGAGCTCGTCCAGGGTGAAGTCCTCGGTGAACCAGCCCGTGAGCGGGACCCCGTCGATCGTCTTGGTGGTCCTCCGGTCCGCGAACTCGGGACGCTCCGCGACGTCCGTCGTGCCCGAGATCTCGTTCTCGTGGCGGGCGACCAGCACGCCGTCCCTGGTGGAGACCAGGTCCGGCTCGATGTAGTCCGCCCCCATCCGCACCGCCAGCTCGTAGGCGGCGAGCGTGTGCTCGGGACGGTAGCCGGAAGCTCCCCGGTGCGCGATCACGAGCGGCTCGGCGGACGGCGCACCATGTCGGCCGGCCTGCCGGTCGGGCTGGGCGGATGCGACCCCGGTGACGGCGAGCGGGAGCGCAGTCAGCACTGCGGCGAGCGCGGCGAACGCGGGACGACGGAGCACGGCGGGACCTCCTCGGGAGCGGCCGACCCCGACCTCCGGGGCTGCGGCCCTCACCCAACCGGGTCGACCCGGACGTGAAGCTCACGTCGGGCGGAACGTCAGGTGAAGAAGCAGCGACGACTGCGAGAGGCGCTCACGCCCGTGGGCTCGTGGCATTCCGGCGTCCGCAGCGTCGTCGGCGACGGCGCGGTCGTCGAGGGCACCGTCGAGCGGTGCCTGGTGTGGGACGGCGCCTACGTCGGCCCGGACGAGCATCTCGTGGAGTGCGCCCGCGCGGGTAGCCGCACGGAGCCCTTGACGGTTGCGGTTCCGGTGAGCCGAGACTGATCAATGCAGACCGGACGGACCGCCGCTCTCGACCTGACGGTGACGGACGACGACACCGCGCAGGCGGTCGGCAGCGGCGACCTGCCGGTGCTCGCCACCCCCCGGCTGCTCGCCTGGTGCGAGGCAGCCACCTGCCGCGCGCTGGCCGGTGACCTGGCCGAGGGGCGGACCAGCGTCGGCACCCGGGTCGCCCTCGAGCACCTGCGCCCGACAGCCGTCGGGGCCTCGGTGCGGGTTACCGCGGACGTCGTCCACGTCGACGGCAGGCTCTTCCGGTTCGCGGTGCGGGCCGAGGTGGGCGACGACCTCGTCGCCACCGGCGAGGTGACCCGCGTCGTGGTGGACGCCGACCGGTTCATGGCCCGCGTGAGGTAGCCGGCCGGCGGCGCTCGGCGGTGGCAGGCCGGCTACCCCCCTCCTCGGTGCAGCCATGGGTGAGACGTATCGGGTGTCATCACCCCCGCCCCGTCGCACCCATGCCTGCGCCGACGGCTGTTCCGCGTCCGCGAATCCGCTCAGGCGTCGTCCACGAGGTCGAGCACGTACGCGACGAGGTGGACGTGCGGCAGCGGCGTCCAGTCGAGCCCGGGATCCCGCCGGGAGCCGAGCGCCTCGTACAGCCGGTGGGCGGTCGTGCCCACCGGCTCGGTGGACAGCACGGGTCGGAGCACGCCGTCCCGGCACCGCGTAGGTCACGCTGCCGAGGACGCGGCCGACTCCGTCGACGGCCACGAGCACCCTCGCCGTCCGCGGCGCGGGATGCCGCGCCGCAGCGGTCAGAAGCCGGCATCCTCCAGCAGGGCGGCCAGCCGCGGCAGGTCGCGGCGCCCCGGCTCGGTCGCCAGGTGCGGGACGTGCGCGCGGCGCTGGCCCGCGAACGCCTCGTCCACGCGCGCCAGCCACTCGCGCTGGGCGTGTCCGCGGGCGGCGAGGAAGGGGTCGTCGCCGGTGGGGAACACGCGGTTGACGACCACGTTGCCGAGCGGCAGCCCGGCGTCCCGCAGTGCGTCCCGGGCCCGCTCGGTCTCCAGCAGCGGCAGCCGCTCGGGGACCAGCACGAGGTGCACGAGCGCGTCGCGGGTGAGCAGCTCGCGCACCGCGGCCAGCTGATCACGGCGTCCGCGGAGCCGCTCGACGACCGGGTCGGGCGTCGCCTCCTCCGGCTCCCGCGCCAGGCCACGGGCCATGGAGTCGGTGTGCAGGAACGACTCTCGCTGCCGGACGAGCCCACCCACCCATCCGGAGAGCAGGTCCGGCAGGGCGAGCAGGCGCAGCGTGTGGCCGGTGGGGGCGGTGTCGACGACGACCCGGTCCCACTCGTCACCACGCACCGCGTCGAGCAGGACGTCGGAGAGCCGGTCGAGCAGCGCGCTCTCCTGGGTACCCGGGCTGGCCAGCGCGGCGTCGAGGTGCCGGCGCAGCGCCGGCAGCACGGCGGCCGGGACGACGTCCTTCGCGTCTCGGGCGATGCGGTCGACGTGCTCGCGTGCTACCTGCTCGGCGTCGATCTCGAGCACCGACCAGCGGTCGCCGACCTCGACCGGTCGCGCTCCGGGCGTCACCTCCAGCAGGTCGGCCGTCGAGTGGGCCGGGTCGGTGGAGACGAGCAGCGTGCGGTGGCCGCGCCGGGCCGCCAGGCACGCGAGCGCGGCGGCCACCGTCGTCTTGCCGACGCCGCCCTTGCCCCCGACGAGCTGCACCCGCGGGTCAGCAGCAGGCACTGCTGGCCAGGCGGTCGATCCCGCGGGAGCGGTGCAGCTGGTGGGTCTTCGTGAGGACCCACGGGTACACCTCGAGGGCGTAGTACGAGACGGGGGACTGGGCGCCCATGGCCTCCAGGAGGAGGAGCCCGAGCAGCTCCTCCTCCTCGCGCCTCGCCTCCCGGCGCAGCTCCATCCGCCACCGGGCGGTGAAGACCGCGTCGTGCGCGGCCTCCACCCGGCGCCAGGCGCTGCGCAGCCGGCTCACGTGCGGTCTCGCACCTCGGCGCGCTGCGGCGTCCCGGCCTCGCGGCGCGCCTTCATCAGTGAGATCGCCGCCTCGGCGATGAGCCACATGGCGAGCCCGAAGATGATGGCGTCGAGCGGGGCGAGCACCCACTGGCCCTGGTCGACGAACCGCAGCAGGTTGACGACCAACGCCCACGAGGTCATGCCGAGCAGGAACACCAGGGGCACGAGCACCGGCAGGCTGGGCCGTCCGCTGCGTGTCACCCAGACGGCGATGACGGCGAGCGCCAGGCCGGCGGTGAGCTGGTTCGTCGTCCCGAAGAGCTGCCACAGGACGCCGAAGGTGTACCCGGCCTCGCCGCCGCCGGGGAGCAGCGCCATGCCCATCGGCAGGAGCACCGCCACCAGCGAGGCGAGGGTGAGGTTACGGGCCAGCGGCGTGAAGCCCACCGACTCCGAGATCTCCTGGACGACGTACCGCTGCAGGCGCACACCGGTGTCCATCGTCGTCGCCGCGAAGCTGATGACGACGACGGCGGCGAAGATGGTGGCGAGCTCCAGCGGGATGCCGAGGTTGTTCGCGAACTGGGCGACGCCGGAGACGAAGTTGCCGGTCGCCCCGGCGGACGAGGTCGCGAAGTCCGAGTAGAGGGCCTCCCACTCCACCTGGGTGGCGGCGACACCGGCCGACACGGCGAGGATCGAGCCGAGGGCGAGGCTGCCCTCGCCCGCCGCGCCGACGTAGCCGACGTACCGGGCGTCGGTGTCCTTGTCGAGCTGCTTGGACGTCGTGCCGGACGACACGAGGGAGTGGAAGCCGGAGATCGCGCCGCAGGCGATGGTGATGAACAGGAACGGGAAGATCGGCGGTGAGCCGGCCGGCACGTCGTTGAGCACCGGCGCGACGATCCGGTCGAGCCCCACCGTGATGCCGACGAGGATGATGCCGAGCGCGATGAACAGCTGGTGGCTGTTGATGTAGTCGCGCGGCTGCAGCAGCATCCAGACCGGCAGGCGGCTGGCGAAGAAGGTGTAGACGAAGAGGATGATCACCCACAGGTTGCGCGGCTGCTCGA
>JBKHXE010000046.1:0-4397 GCA_046566185.1 Actinomycetes bacterium
CGGACAGCTTCGGACCGGACGAGGTGCAGGTGTCCGACGGCGAGCTCGCCGAGGTGGCGGTCGCCGCGATCACGACGATGCTGGAGCAGCGGATGCGTCGGCTCGCCCGGCGACAGCGGCGCCGACGGCGGGCCGCTGGACGTGGCGGGCGGCGGCCCGAACGGCGGCCCGGACGCGCCGTGCTCCGGGCCCTTCGCCGGCGCGCGGCACGGGCCCTGCGCCGCGTGAACCCGTGAGGCTCCGGAGGATCTCCCGCCCCAGGTGCAGGGGATCCTCCGGAGCCCGGGGCACAGCACGAGCGGTCAGCCGGTGAACTCCCGGGTCCGCCGGTGCAGGGCCAGGACGAGCACCGCAGCGCCGACCACGCCGAACGGGATCGCCTCCAGCTCCTGCACGGACAGGAGCTTCATGGCCATGAAGACGAGCATGTAGAGGCCGTAGGCGACCAGGCCGACCCGTCCGTGGCTGCTGCCGCGGAGCAGCGCCACCGCCGAGACGACGGCGAAGGCGGCGACGGACAGGAACACCGTCAAGAAGGTGACGCCGATGTCGTCGTACCCGTCGAGGCCGACGAAGTAGATCGCGCCGTACGCGCTGACCATGGCGACCAGGCAGGCCAGGCCGGCGGCGGCGATCGCGGTCCCCGGCGGCCGGGTGCCCGGGGGCGCGGCGGGATCGGCGGAACGGGTGGCGGTACTGGACATGAGGTCCTCCTGTGGGTTGCCCGAGCCACGTCTGCGGTCGCCTCCGAGTCTCGGGACGGTCGTGTCCCGGGCGCCACGGGTCGACGTCACGACCCGAGCCGGGACACCGTGTCCCGTGACGGCGGGACGGGCCGGCCAGCACAATGGCGGGGTGTACGGGGGCGCTGGCACGGTGGCGGTGCTCGGCGGGCTGGGCGCGGCCGCCGGGCACGCTGTCAACGCCGCGGCCGGTCGCGCGATCGAGCCGTCGTTCTGGCTGATGCAGGTCGCCTCCGCGGTCGGCTACGGGCTGCTGACGCTGGTGCTGCGGGACCGGGCCACCACGGCACTGCGGCTGACGGTGGCCGGCATCGGGCTCGGCTCCGCATCCGCGGTCGTCGCCTACGAGTGGTCGATGTGGGACCGGGACGCGGTCTGGGTCGCCTGGTACGCCTCCTGGGCTTGGTCACCCGGCTACCTGGCCATCCTGGCCCTGCTCCCGCTGCTGCTCCCCGACGGGACGCTGGTCTCGCCACGCTGGCGGCCGGCGGTCGGGTGGGGACTGCTCGCCGTGGTCCTGGTCGGGGCGAGCTGGGCGGTGTGGCCCTACGAGGACCAGGACCACCCCGAGATGCTCTCGCAGACCACGAACCCGGTGGGGCTGGAGCTGGCGTCCGATCCCTGGTTCAGCACGGCGGTCGACGCCGTCCTGGTGAGCTCGGTCCTGCTCGCGCTCGCGTCGCTCGTCGTGCGCTGGCGGCGCTCGCGAGATCTCCGGCGACGGCAACTGAAGTGGCTGCTCCTGGGCCTGCTCGGCACGGTGCTGCTGGTCGTGGTGGCCCGGCTGGCGCCGGTGTCGGTGGGGGTTGCCGTCTCGGCCGCGGCGATGCTGCCGATTCCGGCCGCCATCGGTGTCGCCGTTCTCCGGCACGAGTTGTGGGACGTCGAGGTGGCCCTGTCCCGGACGGTGGGCTATGTGCTCGTGGCCGGGGTGACCGTGACTGCATACCTGGGCGCTCTGTGGCTGCTGGGGACGGCCGCCGGGACGCGCCCCGCGGAGGTGTCGCTCCTGGTCGTCGCGCTGCTGGCACCGATGATGCTGCCGTTGCATGCCGTCCTGCAGCGTCGGGTCAACCGGTGGGTGCACGGCGTGGAGGAGGAGCCGTGGCAGGAGCTCGCCCGGCTCGGCGAGCAGCTCGGCGCGGTGGCCGACCCGGACGAGATGGTGCACCGGGTGCTGCCCGACGTTTTGCGCCGGGTCCGGCGGGCGTTGCGCGCGCGGACCGTCCGGCTCCGCCTCGTGGACGGCAGTGAGCTCGCCGACGGCAGTGCGGCCGTCGAGGGCGAGCGGACCCGGACGGTGACAGCCCGGCTGGAGTACGGCGGTGAGCAGCTCGGGACCCTCGAGGTCACCCGGGACGGCGGTTTCGGGGAGGGGGAGCGCGACCTGCTCCACCGCTGGGCGGGTCAGGCCGCCGTCGCCGTGCACACGGTGCTGCTCGCCCGGGAGGCGCGGCGCTCCCGCGAGCTCGTGGTGCTCACCCGGGAGGAGGAACGCCGTCGGCTGCGCCGGGACCTGCACGACGGGGTGGGTCCCTCCCTGGCCGCCCTGGCCCTGCAGGCGGAGACCGCCCGCGACCTCGCCGCGGACGACCCCCGGGCCGCCGCCGGGCTGCTGAGCACCCTGGCCCCGCGGATCAACGAGGTCGTGGCCGACGTCCGGTCGCTGGTGCACGAGCTCCGCCCGCCCACCCTCGACGAGCTGGGGCTGGCGGGGGCGACCCGCGAGCTCGCCGCCCGGCTGTCCGGGTCGGCGCGGATCGGCGTCGAGGCGGGGGAGCTGGGGGCGCTCCCCGCCGCCGTCGAGGTCGCCGCCTACCGCATCGCGGGTGAGGCGGTGACCAACGCGGTCCGGCACTCGGGGGCCGGCGAGATCCGGGTGCGGCTGCGGCGAGAGGCGGGCTGCCTCGTCGTGCAGGTCGCCGACGACGGCTCCGGGCTGCGCGGTGAGCACACGGCACGGTTGCGCGGTGAGCCCACGGCCGGGCTGGGGCTGGGCTCGATGCGGCACCGCAGCGAAGAGCTGGGCGGGACCCTGGACGTGCGCAGCGCGGGCGACGGCACCACGGTGACGGCCCGACTGCCGCTCGGGGAGCAGGATCCGGTCGCGACCACCACGACCGCCGGAGGGGGAGCCCGATGACCGAAGGGGCCATGCGGGTGCTGGTCGTCGACGACCACCCGCTCTACCGCGAGGGCCTGGCCACCGCCATCGCGACGATGCCCGGCAAGGAGGTGGTGGGGGAGGCCGCGGACGGGCAGCAGGCGGTCGAGGCCGTCGAGCGGTTGCGTCCCGACGTCGTGGTGATGGACCTGCACATGCCCGTGATGAACGGGGTCGACGCGGCCCGGGTGGTCACGGCGGCCCATCCCGGGACCGCCGTGCTGGTCCTCACCATGCTCGAGGGGGACGACTCGGTGTTCGCGGCCCTGCGGGCCGGCGCCCGTGGGTACCTGCTCAAGGGGGCCGACCGCGCCGAGATCGGCCGGGCCCTCGACGCGGTGGCGCACGGCGGCGTGATGTTCTCCTCCGCGATCGCCGAGCGCGTGCTCGCGTTCTTCGCCGGCGGTGCCAGGGCCGGCTTCGTGCAGCCGTTCCCCGAGCTGACGGAGCGGGAGAGGGAGATCCTCGACCTCGTTGCGCGTGGCCTGACCAACGCCGAGATCGCCCGGCGCCTCGTGGTCAGCGACAAGACCGTGCGCAACCACGTCTCGAACGTGTTCGCCAAGCTGCACGTCGCCGGCCGCGCCGAGGCGGTGGCCCGGGCCCGCGACGCCGGGCTCGGGCTGGATGTCCGGTGAGGATGCTCGACGCGTTCCGCCGCCAGGCCGAGGCATGCGCCGACCTCGGCTCGCCGATGTACGCCTCGCTGCTGGACCGCTGCGCCGCCGACATCGAGGCCGAGGGCGTGGTCCCCGAGGTGCTGGCCGGGCACGAGGACGACCCCGGCCCCTCCGTGCTGGCGCTGCGGCTGCTCGGCAGCGTGCACCGGCTCGTCCTGGAGCGCCGGGCCGGCGACCTGGCGACGTTCTACCCGAGCGTCGGCGGGACCTGGGAGCCGGGCGGTGGCTGGGCGGCGTTCCGACGACTGCTCGAGGAGCACCCCGACGACGTCCGCGAGTGGCTCGGCCGGCCGCCGCAGACCAACGAGGTCGGACGGGCCGGCGCGCTCATGGGCGGCCTGCTCCACCTGCGGCACCGGCTGCCCGTGCGGCTGTTCGAGATCGGGTCGTCCGGCGGGCTGAACCTGCTCGCCGACCGGTTCGCGTACGGCGACGACCGGGGCGACGTCTTCGGTGACCCCACGTCCGCCGTACACCTGGGCGACGCGTGGCGGGGCCGGCCGCTCGAACCGTGGCCGGGCCTGGAGGTGGTCGAGCGCGCCGGCTCGGACGTGATGCCGGTCGACGTACAGACGACTGAGGGACGGCTGACCCTCACCGCCTACGTCTGGCCCGACCAGGCCGAACGCCTGGAGCGGCTGCGCGGGGCGCTGGCGGTGGCCCGGGAGACGCCGGTGGAGGTACGGCGGTCCTCCGCACGTGACTTCGTGGGCACGCTGGCTCTCCGGGCCGGCGCGGCGACCGTGCTGTGGCACAGCGTGATGTGGCAGTACCTCGACGACGCCGAGCAGCACGACGTGACGGCTGCGA
>JBKHXE010000047.1:0-8675 GCA_046566185.1 Actinomycetes bacterium
GTCCGGGGGGTTGCCGACGAGCCGGTTCGCGAGCCGGTGGGACGCCCGGTCGCACGCCCCCGAGCGACCGACGCCGAGCGCGCCGAGGCCCGGGCGCCCGGCGTCCTGCACCGTCGTCAGCGGACCCGCCTCGAGCACCGTGAGCGCGGCGGTCATCGGGCCTCGACGAAGCGGACCCGCGTGCCGGGCCGCAGCAGCGCGGCCGGCTCCCGGTGGACGTCGAAGACCTCGACGTCGGTGCGCCCGATGAGCTGCCACCCGCCGGGCGACGAGCGGGGGTAGACGCCGCTGAACTCCCCGGCGAGCGCGACCGACCCGGCCGGCACGCGGGTGCGCGGCGAGCTGCGGCGCGGGACGTCCCAGGCGCCGGAGGCCGCGGTCAGGTAGCCGAAGCCGGGGGCGAAGCCGCAGAACGCCACCGTCCACTGGTCACCGGTGTGCCGTCGGACGACGTCCGCCGGCGCACAGCCGAGGATCCGCGCCACGTCCACGAGGTCCTCGCCGTCGTAGGTCACCGGCACCTCGACCAGGTCGCCGGCGTGCCCGGCGCCCGGCCGCGGGGTCGTGGCGCGCACCGCCTGCTCGGTCTCGGCCAGCGTGACGCGGCCCGGGTCGACGACGACCAGCACCGTGCGGGCGGCCGGGACGACGTCCACCACGCCGGCCGGCGGCCGCTCCTCGAGCGCGGCGTACAGCGCGAGCACCGCCTCGAGGTCGTCGAGCTCGACGAGCAGCGCCGAGCTGCCGCTGGGCAGGACGCGCATCACGTGGCGAACGGCGTCAGCCGGACCCCGGCCTCGGTGAGGGCGGACCGGACGCGGCGGGCGATCTCGACGGCGCCCGCGGTGTCGCCGTGCACGCAGATGGACTCCGCGCTGACGGTGATCGGGTCGCCCTGGACGTCGGTGATCGGCTCGCCCGACGCCATCGCGACGCAGCGCCGCGCGATCTCGTCGGCGTCGTGCAGCACGGCCCCGGGCCGCCGCCGCGGCACCAGGGTGCCCTCCGGGGTGTAGGCCCGGTCGGCGAACGCCTCGCGGACGGCGCGCAGGCCCGCCCTCTCGGCGCGGTCGAGCCAGACGGATCCGGGCAGGCCGAGCACCGGGAGGGTGTCGTCGTAGTCGAGCACGGCCTGGACGACGGCGGCCGCCTGCTCCTCGTGGTGGACGATCGCGTTGTACAGCGCGCCGTGCGGCTTGACGTACCGGACGCGGTCACCGGCGACGCGGGCGAAGGCGTCGAGGGCTCCGACCTGGTAGATGACGTCCTGCGTCAGGTCGTGCGGCTCCATGTCGATGAACCGCCGCCCGAAGCCGGAGAGGTCGTCGTAGCCGACCTGCGCACCGATCGCGACGCCCCGCTCGACGGCCAGCGTGCAGACCTGGCGCATGATCGTGGCGTCACCGGCGTGGAAGCCGCACGCCACGTTCGCACTCGTGACGACACCCAGCAGGGCCTCGTCGTCGCCGAGGGTCCACTGGCCGAAGCCCTCGCCGAGGTCGGAGTTGAGGTCAACGGTCACCACGGCACCGTCCCCTCTCAGCCGGCGAACAGCTCGAGGGCCGGGCGCACCGAGTTGACCGCGAGGTACACCGTCAGCAGCCACGCCGCCCAGCCCAGACCGAGCAGCCAGCGGGGGTATCGGTAGCCCTCGAGCAGGTCGGCGCGACGGGTGGCGACCCACAGCACGACGCCGATCCCGAACGGCAGCAGCAGCCCGTTGAACGCCCCGGCGAAGACGAGCAGGGTCGCCGGCGCGGTCCCCACGAACACGAAGGCCAGGGTCGTCACGGCGATGAAGCCGCAGACGAGGGCGACGCGCGTCCGCTCGCTGGTGCGCGTCCGCGAGGTGAGGAACGAGACCGTGGTGTACGAGGCCCCGATGACGCTCGTGATGGACGCCGCCCACAGGACGATGCCGAAGACCCGCATGCCCACCTCGCCGGCGGCCTGCCCGAAGGCGGACGCGGCCTGGTTCGTCTCGTCGAGCTGGGCGCCGCCCGCGACGACGCCGAGGATGGCCAGGAAGAGGACGACGCGCATCACGCCGGTGATGACGATGCCGATCACCGACGCGCGGGTGATCTCACGGACGTTGCGCGGCCCGGTCACCCCGGAGTCGAGCAGGCGGTGCGCCCCCGCGTAGACGATGTAACCGCCGATGGTGCCGCCGATGAGCGTCGTGATCGCCAGGAAGGAGACCTGCTCCGGCAGCACCACGTTGCGCAGCGCCCGGCCGACCGGGGGGCCCGACGTGATGGCGATGTACGACGTCAGCAGGATCATCACGGCGCCCAGGACCACGACGATCCGGTCCATCGCCACCCCGGCCCGGCGGGACAGGAAGATGCCGATCGCGATCGCGGCGGACAGGGCGCCGCCGAGCTTCGGGTCGAGGCCGAGCATGGCGTCGGTGCCCAGCCCGGCGCCGCTGATGTTGCCGATGTTGAAGACCAGTCCGCCGGCGAGCAGCAGGGCCGCCATCGCGACCCCGAGACCGGGGAGCACCAGGTTGCCGAGCTCCTGGGCGCGGCGTCCGCTGACGCCGATGACGCGCCAGACGTTCGCCTGCAGGGCGATGTCGACGACGATCGACACGGCGATGGCGAAGGCGAACGCCGCGCCGAGCTGCACGGTGAACGCCGTCGTCTGCGTGATGAAGCCGGGACCGATCGCGGACGTCGCCATGAGGAACATGGCGCCGATGAGGGTGGACCGGGCGCCGGACGACATCCGGCTGTCGGTCGTCGGGGCCGCAGCCGGCGCGGTCTCGGACGAGGGGTGCTGGGACATCGGCTCTCCAGGTGGGCCGGGCCCGGGTCGGGCCGTTGCGGACGGGACAGGTCCCCGAGGGCGGCGTGGCGGAGCCAGGCCTGTGACGCGAGGCACAGACGGTAGCGAGTTGTTGAACAATTCGGCAAGAGGTGTTTTCTACGATCTCTGGTCAGGGGCGGCTCCGGCGGGAAGACTGGGCCCATGAGCGCAGCTGCAGAGCCCTGGCTGGAAGCGGTCACCGGCGACGCCGGCCACATCGACCGCACGAGCACGGCCGAGCGCGTGGCCGACCTCCTGCGCCGCCGCATCACCGAGGGCGACCTCCCGCCGGGCACCCGCCTGTCCGAGGAGCAGCTCGGCGGCGCGCTCCGCGTCTCCCGCAACACGCTCCGCGAGGCCTTCCGGCTGCTCACGCACGAGGGTCTGCTGGTCCACGAGCTGCACCGCGGGGTGTTCGTGCCGCGCCTCGACGCGGCGGCCCTCGTCGACCTCTACCGGCTGCGCCGCGCGATCGAGTGCGACGTCGTCCGAAGCCTCGAGGACGTCCCCGAGCACCGGCTCGCGGCCCTGCGCCGGGACGTCGAGGCCGGCGAGGCGGCCGCCGCCGCGGGCGACTGGGTGGCCGCCGGCACGGCGAACATGCAGTTCCACCGCGACCTCGTCGCCCTCGCCGGCAGCAGCCGGATGGACGAGGTGACCGCCCGCCTGCTCGCCGAGCTGCGCCTCGCGTTCCACGCCGTCCGCAGCCCGCGTGCGCTGCACGAGCCCTACGTCGCCCGCAACCGCCGGCTCCTCGGGCTGCTCGAGGCCGGGGACCACCCCGCTGCGGCCGACGAGCTCGAGGGCTACCTCGCCGCCTCCCAGGCGACCCTGCTGGACGCCGTCCGGTCGATGGCCTCGACCGCCCCGACCGCCCCCCACCCGGAGCAACGATGACCGCCGCCCCCACCGTCAGGCCCGCCGACCTGTCCCCGGCCGAGGCCCGCGGGCGCTTCCGCTCGGGCACCGCCGTCCCGACGTCCGGCTGGTCGGTCGGGTACACGCAGGCGAACCTCGTCGTGCTGCCCGCCGACTGGGCCTTCGACATGCTGCTGTTCGCGCAGCGCAACCCGCAGCCGACGCCGCTGCTCGACGTCACCGACCCCGGGGCGACCACGACGGAGCTCGCCCCCGACGGCGACCTGCGCACCGACCTGCCGCGCTACCGGGTGTGGCGGCACGGCGAGCTCGTCGACGAGCCGACCGACGTCACCGACCTCTGGCGCGAGGACCTGGTGTCGTTCCTCGTCGGGTGCAGCTTCAGCTTCGAGTCGGCGCTGCTCGACGCGGGCGTACCGGTCCGCAACGTCGAGCAGGGCCGCAACGTGTCGATGTACGTCACCGACGTCGCCTGCCGGCCGGCCGGCCGGCTCTCGGGGCCGCTCGTCGTCTCGATGCGACCGGTCCCCGGGTCGCTGGTGCCGACCGCCGTCCAGGTCACCGCGCGGATGCCCGACGTCCACGGCGCGCCCGTGCACGTCGGCGCTCCCGAGCAGCTCGGCATCGCCGACCTCGCGCGGCCGGACTTCGGCGACCCGGTGGACGCCGAGCCCGGCGACGTCCCGGTGTTCTGGGCGTGCGGGGTGACGCCCCAGGCGGCCCTGATGGCCTCGCGGCCGCCGTTCGCCATCACGCACGCCCCCGGCCACATGCTCGTCACGGACGTGCGTGACGAGGTGTACCGGCGACCGTAGGCCGCCGGTCAGAAGGCGTCGACGTTGAGCAGGACCTCCTTGGTCCCGTCCGGGTCGTCGACGTCGTTCCAGTCGAGGTTGCCGGCGTTCTGCAGCGCCGTCTTCACCTGGGCCGGGGTCGCGGTCGGGTTGCCCGCCTTGTACAGCGCGGCGCCGCCGGCGACGTGCGGGCTCGCCATCGACGTGCCGGAGATCGTGCTGTAGCCGCCACCCTTCCAGGTGGAGGTGATGCAGACGCCGGGGGCGATGAGGTCGACGTCGGCGCCGTAGTTGGAGAAGTCGGCGAAGGTGTCGTCGACGTCGGTGCGGCACGTCGGCGCCGCCAGCCCGCCGGGCCTGCCGTCGAAGTCGGCCAGCGCGCTGACCGTGATGACCTCCTGGTAGGTGGCGGGAACGAAGCCCGCGGCGTCGGCGGCGGAGTTGCCGGCGGCCACGACGTAGGTCACGCCCTTGGCCACGGAGCTGCAGATGGCCTGGTGCAGCGCCGAGCTGCTGCACGGCCCGTCGGTGCCGCTGCCGCCCAGGCTCATGTTCGCGACGTCGATCTTGTCGGCGTTGGCGGTGACGAAGTCGACACCGCAGATGATGCTGGACCACGAGCCGCTGCCGGCGTTGTTGAGCACCCGGACCGGCCACAGCCGTGCGCCCGGCGCCACCCCGACCACGCCGGTGGTGTTGTCGAGCGCGCCGATCGTGCCGGCGACGTGGGTGCCGTGCCCGTTGCCGTCGTCGGCGGACTTGCCGGTCGAGCAGTTCTTCGCGCCGGTGCGGTACACGTTGAGGTCCGGGTGGTCGAGGTCGATGCCGGTGTCGATGACGGCGACGTCGACGTTCACCGTTCCCGACCCGTTCCCCGCCACGGTCGAGCTGAGCTCGCCGTCGACCCGGTCGACGCCGGTGGGCAGTGACTGGGCGGCCGTCGAGACCATGCCGTCCGGCTCCACCCGCTCGACGCGCGGGTCGGCGGCGACCCGGGCGGCCGCGGCCGGGCTCATCGAGGCGGCGTAGCCCTGGAGGGCGTACCGGTAGACGTGGCTGACCGTGGCGCCGTGACCGCGGGAGTGCTCGGCGGCGACCTTGCCCGGGGCGGCGTCGTCGGCGAGGACGACGATGTAGCGCTGGGCCGCCGACCCGGACGCCGCCGGGGCGGCCTGGGCCGCCGAGGCGGCCCCCGTCACGAGCAGGGCGAGCAGGGCGGTCGCCGCGACGGCGACGGGACGGCGGACGCGCATCATGGCCCCCAGGAGGTCGGATGGTCCGCAGGGCCGGGCGCACCTGCGAAGCCGTGCGGGCCCATGGTGCTGTAGATCCGCAGGCGACGGAAGGGCTTGGCGCAGAGTTCGGGCGAAAACGGCCCCTTCACCCGAGGGAGACCCCGGTCCGGAGGTCAGGCGTGGCCGGGCAGGCGCGCCTCGAGGCCCCGCAGCAACGGCAGCACGTCGGCTCCGAACGAGGAGAGGAACCTCTCCTGGTCGTGGCCGGGAGCGTGGAACACCAGGTGGTCGAAGCCTGCCTCGACGTAGGGGCGGACGGCAGCCTCGACCCCCGCCGGCGTCGTCTCGACGATCCAGCGGGAGGCGACCTGCTCGATGGACAGCCGGTCGGCGGCGGCGGCCATCTCGACCGGGTCGTCGAGGCGGTGCTTCTGCTCCGCACTCAACGACAGGGGCGCCCAGAACCGGCAGTTCTCCAGCGCCTCCTGCACGGTCGGGGCGTAGGAGAGCTTGATCTCGATCATCCGGGAGAAGTCCTCCGGTGCCCGGTCGGCCGCCGCGAGGCCCTCGGCGACCGCGGGCAGCAACTTCTCGGTGTAGAGGTCCATCCCCTTGCCGCTGGTGCAGATGAAGCCGTCGCCCGCCCGGCCGGCGTACCTCGCCATCTGGGGCCCCCCGGCCGCGACGAACACGGGGACGCCGCCCTGCGGCCGGTCGTAGATCGTGGCGTCGAGGGTCCGGTAGTACTCGCCCTCGAACGTGACGCGCTCGTCCGCCCACAGCGCGCGCATCAACCGCACCGCCTCCCGGAGCCGGGCCCAGCGCTCCTTGAAGTCGGGCCACTCCTTCAGGCCGACGGAGATCTCGTTCAGCGCCTCACCGGTGCCGACGCCGAGCAGCACCCGCCCCGGGTTCAGCAGCGCGAGCGTGGCGACCTGCTGCGCCAGCACGGCGGGGTTGTAGCGGAACGTGGGCGTCAGCACGCTCGTGCCGAGCACCACCCGCTCGGTGCGCTCACCGATCGCGGTCAGGCAGGCCAGCGCGTTCGGCGCGTGGCCGCCCTCGTGCCGCCACGGCTGGAGGTGGTCGCTGACCAGGACGCTGTCGAGGCCGACCTCCTCCGCGCGGACGCCCAGCTCGACGAGCTCGCGGGGACCGAACTGCTCGGCGGACGCCTTGTAGCCGAGAGTGAGGCGGGGGCTCCCGTTCATGAGGAGACGTTGTCCTTCCGTTGCGGAACGGTCGAGGGGCCTGAGGCCTGGTCGGTGGAACAGTGGTGGCGGTGAGCGAAGAGCTGCCGTTGCTGGGGTTCGGGCTGCCGGTGGCGGGCAGCTGGGCCACGCCGTCCACGATGATCCACGTCGCGCGACGGGCCGAGGAGCTCGGGTACGCGTCGTTGTGGACCTTCCAGCGGGTGCTGTCCCCGGTCGAGCCCCTGGACCCGGCGCAGGACGCCGCGGAGAACCCCGGTGCCCGGCCGGCCGACGACCCGTCGTACCGCTCGGTGCACGACGCCGTGCTCCCGCTGGCCTACGTCGCCGGGCACACCGAGCGCATCGGGCTGGGGACCGCGACCCTCTGCGCGCCGTTCACCGCGCCTCCGTTGCTGGCCAAGGCGATGACCACGCTGGACCACCTGACCTCGGGCCGTCTCACCGTCGGCCTGGGCATCGGCTGGATGCCTCAGGAGTACGCCGCGGCCGGCGTCGCCTTCGAGCGGCGCGGCGCCCGCATGGACGAGTACCTGCGGTGCCTCCAGGCGCTGTGGACCCAGGACCCCGTCGAGTTCGACGGCGAGTTCTACACGGTTCCGCTCTCGCACGTGGCGCCGAAGCCGCTCCAGCAGCCGCATCCGCCCGTGCTCGTCGGCGGCGCCGCCCCGGCGGCGCTGCGCCGGGCGGGTCGGCTCGCGCAGGGCTGGGTCAGCAGCAGCAACCAGGACCTCGCCACGATCGAGAGCTCCGTGGAGCTCGTTCGCCGCGGGGCGCAGGAGGCCGGACGCGACCCCGACGGCGTCCGCGTCCTGGCCCGGGCGCTGGTCGACCTGACGGACGACGACCCGGGGCCCGGGCGCGCCCGCTTCCGGGGCACGCGGGAGCAGGTGCTCGACGACCTGGCGGCGCTGCGCGGTCGAGGCGTCACCGAGGCGGTCGTCGACCTCAACTTCTCGCCGCGCGTCGGCTCGCCCGACGTCGCGGTGGAGGACCCCGTGGCCGAGGCGGAGCGCGTCCTCGACGCGCTCGCCCCGGACGCGGTTCACATCAGGCAGCCTCGACCTTCGGCATGATGTCGTTCTTCAGTCGCTTGAGGTCGTCGAGCGTCTTGGACACCGGCACGTCGGCGAACGGCGGCCACAGCAGCGGCATCGTCAGGCCCGCCTCCTGGTAGCGCTTGAGCATGTCGGTGATCTGACGCTCGCTGCCCACCAGGATGTTCGACACCTTGCCGTTGTCCGTCTGGTCGACGTCCCCGTCGGTGATGGTGAACCAGATCATGCTGCACATGTCGAGGTCGGCGATCGACTTGCCGAGCTTCTCCAGCTCGCCGGCGATGGCGGTGCGCCACTCCGTCAGCTCGCGCGGGGTGTCCTGGATGCCGATCCAGCCGGATCCGATGCCGACGTTGAGCCGGCCGTTCGAGAGGTGGTCGATGGTGGCGCACTCGGTGGCGAACACCGCCGGGCCGCGGAACGGCGTGTTGGTGATGCTCATGCCGATCCGGACCTTCTCGGTGCGGGCAGCAAGCCACGGCAGGAGCGGCCAGCCCTGGAACCACTTGCCACGGGACTGCACCGGGAGCTGGGTGGGGAACTCCTTCATCATGCCGAAGGAGTACTGCAGCTCGCCGCGGTCGGACACCTCCGGGACGCACACGCGGTCGAGCGTCCAGACGGAGTCGAAGTCGAGCTCCTCCGCCAGGTCGGTGAGGTCCGCGAGCTCCTGCACGGTGACGT
>JBKHXE010000048.1:0-5753 GCA_046566185.1 Actinomycetes bacterium
CCGGTGCGACCAGGGCGGATGTCGGCCTTGAGCACCAGCGACACCCGCTCGCCGTGACGCCCGACGGCCTCGCAGGCGCGCTTCACGACGTCCATGCACTCGTCCCACTCGCCCTCGACCGTGGTGAACATGGCGTCGGTGCGGTTCGGCAGCCCGGACTCGCGGACGACGCGGACGGCGTCCGCCACCGCCTCGCTGACGGACGGACCGGTACCGGATGGGGCGACGGAGAAGGCGACCAGCATGCGCCTCACTCTGCCAGGAAGGAGCGCCGTCAGCCGGTGACGGCGGCGACGAGCCGGTCGGCCGCCCGGTACGGGTCGAGCTCGCCCGTCACGACCCGGTCGGCGAGCTCGTCGAGGCCACGACCGTGCCGCAGGTCCCCGATCCGCTCCCGCAGCGCGGTGACCGCGAGGGCCTCCACCTCGTCGGCGGCCCGCCGGTGCCGGCGCCGGGCCAGCTCACCGCTCTCGTCGAGCCAGGCCCGGTGCTTGTCGAGCACCTCCATGACGTCGTCCGCGCCCTGGCCCTTGGACGCCACCGCCTTGACGACCGGCGGCCGCCAGTCACCCGCCTGACGCCGCTCACCGAGCGAGAGCATGCCCCGGATGTCGCGGACCGTGGCGTCGGCGCCCTCGCGGTCGGCCTTGTTGACGACGAAGACGTCGCCGATCTCGAGGATGCCCGCCTTCGCCGCCTGGATGCCGTCCCCCATGCCGGGCGCGAGCAGCACGACGGTCGTGTCGGCGGTGCCGGCGACCTCGACCTCGCTCTGGCCCACGCCGACGGTCTCGACGACGACGACGTCGCAGCCGCAGGCGTCGAGCACCCTCAGCGCCTGCGGAGTCGACCACGAGAGCCCGCCGAGGTGGCCCCGGCTGGCCATCGAGCGGATGTACACCTCGCGGTCGAGTGCATGGTCCTGCATCCGGATCCGGTCGCCGAGCAGCGCGCCGCCGGAGAACGGGGACGACGGGTCGACCGCGAGGACGCCGACGCGCAGGTCGCGCTTGCGCAGCGCCGTCACGAGCATGGACGTCGTCGTCGACTTGCCCACTCCCGGCGACCCGGTCAGCCCGATGACCCAGGCCTGCCCGGTGTGCGGTGCCAGGGCCGCCATCACCTCGCGCAGCTGCGGGGAGGCGTCCTCGACGAGCGAGATGAGCCGGGCGACCGCCCGCGGCGAACCCTCACGGGCCCGCCGCACGAGGTCGTGGACGTCGACGGTCCGCGCCAAGCGTCAGGCCTTCGGCACGCGGACGACGAGCGCGTCGCCCTGCCCCCCGCCGCCGCAGAGCGCCGCGACGCCGACACCGCCGCCGCGCCGCTTGAGCTCCAGGGCGAGGTGCAGGGTGATGCGGGCCCCCGACATGCCGATGGGGTGGCCCAGTGCGATGGCGCCGCCGTTGACGTTGACCTTCTCCGGGTCGAGCCCGAGCTCCTTGGTGCTCGCGAGCCCGACCGCGGCGAACGCCTCGTTGATCTCCACGAGGTCGAGGTCGGACGGGGCGATGCCCTCCTTGGCGCACGCGGCCTCGATCGCGCGGGACGGCTGGCTCTGCAGCGTGGAGTCCGGGCCGGCCACCACGCCGTGGGCGCCGATCTCGGCGAGCCAGGTCAGGCCGAGCTCCTCCGCCTTCGCCTTGCTCATCACGACGACGGCGGCCGCGCCGTCCGAGATCTGCGACGCCGACCCGGCGGTGATGGTCCCGTCGGAGCGGAAGGCCGGCTTGAGCCGCCCGAGCGACTCCACCGTGGTGTCCTCGCGGATGCCCTCGTCGTAGCGGAACTCGATCGGGTCGCCCTTGCGCTGCGGGATGCGCACCGGGACGACCTCGTCGTCGAACAGCCCGTTCTTCCACGCCTGCGCGGCGAGCTGGTGGCTGCGCGCCGCGAAGGCGTCCTGCTCCTGGCGCGTGAACTCGCGGTCGGCGCTGTTGGCGCCCTCGGTCAGGCCGCCCATCGCCTGGTCGGTGAAGACGTCCCACAGCCCGTCGTAGGCCATGTGGTCGCGCAGGGTCACGTCGCCGTACTTGTAGCCCGAGCGCGACTTCTCCATGAGGTGCGGCGCCTGCGTCATCGACTCCTGCCCGCCGGCGACGACGACGTCGAACTCCCCGGCCCGGATGAGCTGGTCGGCGAGCGCGATGGCGTCGATGCCCGACAGGCACACCTTGTTGATGGTCAGGGCGGGCACGTTCATCGGGATGCCGGCCTTGACGGCCGCCTGCCGCGCGGGGATCTGCCCGGCCCCGGCGGTCAGCACCTGGCCCATGATCACGTACTGGACGGCGTCCGGCGCCACCCCGGCCTTCTCCAGCGCGCCCTTGATGGCGACGCCACCGAGGTCGGCGGCGGAGAAGTCCTTGAGGGATCCCAGGAGCCGCCCCATCGGGGTGCGCGCTCCGGCGACGATCACGCTGCTGCGGCTGGACATGGGTCGCTCCTCCCGACGGGCTCCGTTGCCGATGACCACCCTACGTCCGTGGCGACCGCCGACCACCGCCGCGTGGCGGACACCACAGCGCGCAGCCGGCCCCCCGTTCCTACCCTCACCTCATGACCGAGCCGCTGTTCACCGCCATCGACCACGTCGGCGTCGCCGTGCCCGACCTCGACGCCGCGATCGCCTTCTACCGCGACACCTTCGGCATGGAGCTGCTGCACGAGGAGGTGAACGCCGAGCAGGGCGTGCGCGAGGCGATGATGGGCGTCGGCGACCCCGCCGCCCCGCACTCGTGCGTCCAGCTGCTCGCCCCCCTGTCGCCGGAGTCGACGATCGCGACGTTCCTCGATCGCAACGGCCCCGGCGTCCAGCAGGTGGCCTACCGGGTCAGCGACGTGGAGCGCGTCTCCCAGGTGCTGCGGGACCGCGGCGTCCGCCTGCTCTACGACACCCCGAAGCGGGGGACGTCGGACAGCCGGGTGAACTTCGTGCACCCCAAGGACGCCGGTGGCGTCCTCGTCGAGCTGGTCGAGCCGGCCAGCGGCCACTGACGGTCAGGACTCGGCGCGGATCTCGACGCGGCGGTTGGCCGCGCGCCCGTCCGGGTTGTCCCGCCCGTCGACCGTCTCCGGCGCCACCGGCTGCGCCTCGCCGACGCCTTCCGCAGTGACGGTCGCGCTCGGCAGGGCCTCGGTCAGGACGGCGCGGACGGCCTCGGCCCGCTGCTTCGACAGGTCGAGGTTGTACGCGTCGTCGCCGATCGCGTCGGTGTGCCCGACGACGCTGATCGTCCGCAGCCCGGCCTCGTCGACCTGCTGCGCTATGCGCGCGAGCTCCTCGCGGGCCCGGTCCGACAGGGTGGCGGAGTCGAAGGCGAAGAAGACGTCGGCCGCCGCGGTGAACACCTGCTCCTCGGGAGCCACCGCGTCGGTGACCGCACCGTCGGCGGGGCCGGTGACCAGCGCGAGGTCCAGCGGCTCGGCGACGAGGTCGAGCACCGGCGCCTCCACCGCTGGGCCCGCCTCGGGCTCCACCACGGTGACCCCGGGCTCCGGGGTGGCGGCGCGGGCGGCACCGGAGAGGGGGACGACGAGCGCGACGGCCGCGGCGACGGCCAGCGGTCGCAGCGGGCGGGTCACGACTGCACCGGGACCGCGGCGAAGGTGCCGAACAGCGGCACCTCGACGTCCATCGCCTCGACGTCCTCCGGCGGGGCCGCGAAGGTGGCGGACAGGACGACGGAGCCGCCGGGCTCGAGGAACAGACCGTGCAGCGAGGTGCTGCACACGCACCAGCCCCGCTCGTCGCGGGCGACCAGGTATCGCTTGGCGTTCTCGCCGTCGACGAGGGTGATGCCGTCCACCGAGTAACGGGCCGGGTCCTGCTCCTGGACCGACCCCTCGAGCCCGTTCGTGGTGCCGTCGTCGAGGCCGTCGGACACCTGCCAGGAACCGTCCTCACCGGTGTGGGTCAGCACGAGGTTGAGCACCACGAGGTCGCCGCGCCGCTGCAGGGGCGCCAGGTCCGCCCGCACCGGGACCATCGCGCCCGCGTACGAGGCGTGGCCGTCGCGCGAGGCCGCCACCGTGAGCGGAGGCACGGTGGCGTCGGGTGTTGCCACGCTCGCGGTGCCCGCGTCGGACGGCGGCGCGGCGTCCGACGTCCCGGAGGGCGAGCCCTCCGGACCCGCGGAGCCCCCGCCACCGCTGCAGGCACCCAGCACGGCGGCCGCGGCCAGCACCAGCGACACCCGTCGGGCGTGTCGTCCTCGTCGCACGGTCGTCTCCCTCAGATCTCGCCGTGATCCGGACGATCGCGGCGTACCGGACCGGAGGCTATCGGGCCTCCACTCGCAAGGTTCGGCGCGCCGCCGAGGTGTCCTCCGTCACGAACCCGTGTCAGGCGCCCTACCTCTCAGTAACCTCCGTGCCGTCCCGCTGCCCGCCCCTCGGGGGCCGACGACGACCAGGGAGCCTGACGTGCAGAAGATCCTCGACGCGATCATGTCCGGCGAGGCCACCAGTGAGGACTTCGCCGCGCTGGAGGTCCCCGACCACTACCGGGGGGTGACCGTGCACGCCGACGAGGTCGGCATGTTCGAGGGTCTCCCGACGGCCGAGAAGGACCCGCGGCGCAGCCTGCACGTCGATGACGTGGCCACCCCCGAGCTCGGCCCGGGCGAGGCGATCGTGGCCGTGATGGCGAGCGCCATCAACTACAACACCGTCTGGACGTCGATCTTCGAGCCGGTGTCCACGTTCGGCTTCCTGCAGCGCTACGGGCGCACCTCGCCGCTCGCCAAGCGTCATGACCTGCCCTACCACGTGGTCGGCTCGGACCTCGCCGGTGTGGTGCTCCGGACCGGGCCGGGCGTGCACGCCTGGAAGGCCGGCGACGAGGTGGTCGCCCACTGCCTGTCCGTCGAGCTGGAGCGGCACGAGGGGCACGACGACACCATGCTCGACCCCGAGCAGCGCATCTGGGGCTTCGAGACGAACTTCGGGGGGCTCGCGGAGCTGGCGCTGGTGAAGGCCAACCAGCTCATGCCCAAGCCCGCGCACCTCACCTGGGAGGAGGCGGCGTGCCCCGGCCTGGTGAACTCGACGGCGTACCGGCAGCTCATCTCCCGGCACGGCGCGGGTCTGAAGCTCGGTGACACGGTGCTCATCTGGGGCGCCTCGGGTGGCCTGGGCAGCTACGCCACGCAGATGGCGCTGGCCGCGGGAGCGACCCCGGTGTGCGTGGTGTCGAGCCCGGACAAGGCCGAGATCTGCCGCTCGATGGGTGCGGACCTCGTCATCGACCGCAAGGCCGAGGACTTCCGCTTCTGGAAGGACGAGACGACGCAGGACACCACCGAGTGGAAGCGGTTCGGCGCGCGGATCCGCGAGCTCACCGGCGGCCGGGACGTCGACGTCGTCTTCGAGCACCCCGGCCGGGAGACGTTCGGCGCCAGCGTGTACGTCGCCCGGCGCGGCGGCACCATCGTCACCTGCGCATCGACGTCCGGCTTCTGGCACGAGTACGACAACCGGTACCTCTGGATGAACCTCAAGCGGATCGTCGGCTCGCACTTCGCGAACTACCGCGAGGCGTGGGAGGCCAACGACCTCATCGCGCGCGGGCTCATCCACCCGACGCTCTCGAGGAGCTACCCCCTCGAGGAGACCGGCCAGGCCGCCTACGACGTCCAGCAGAACCTGCACCAGGGCAAGGTCGGCGTGCTGGCCCTCGCGCCGCGCGAGGGCCTGGGGGTGCGCGACCCGCAGACGCGAGCGCGTCACGAGGCGGCCATCAACCGCTTCCG
>JBKHXE010000049.1:0-49617 GCA_046566185.1 Actinomycetes bacterium
ACGCGACCCCGTCGGCACGGCCCCGTCCCGGATCCCGGGGCGGGGCCGTGTCGCGGCGGGGGGAGGGTCGTCGGGGCGCCGCGTACGGCAGACTGCCTCCGGCACGCCGCGCCGACCGCGCGCCAGACCACCGGCCGCCACCCGCAGCGGCCGACACGAGCAGCAGGGGAGCCCGATGACCGCCACGCAGACCGACGTCCCGTCGGTGACGACGCCGAAGCCGAGGTACCGACGGGTCCTGCTCAAGCTCTCCGGGGAGTCCTTCGGCGGCGGCGCCGTCGGCGTCGACCCGGACGTCGTGGCCCGCCTGGCCCGGGAGATCGCGGCCGTCGTCGCGGACGACGTGGAGGTCGCGGTGGTCACCGGCGGCGGCAACTTCTTCCGCGGCGCCGAGCTCTCCCAGCGCGGCATGGACCGCGCCCGGGCCGACTACATGGGCATGCTCGGCACGGTGATGAACTGCCTGGCGCTGCAGGACTTCCTCGAGCAGCAGGGCGTCGACACCCGCGTGCAGACGGCGATCACGATGGGGCAGGTCGCCGAGCCGTACATCCCGCGCCGCGCCATCCGGCACATGGAGAAGGGCCGGGTCGTCATCTTCGGCGCCGGTGCGGGCCTGCCGTACTTCTCCACCGACACCGTCGCCGCCCAGCGGGCCCTCGAGGTGCACGCGGACGTCGTCCTGATGGCCAAGAACGGCGTGGACGGCGTGTACACGGCCGACCCCAAGCTCGACCCCACCGCGAAGCGGCTGGACAGGATCACCTACGCGGAGGCGCTGCAGCAGGGCCTGCGCGTCGCGGACGCCACCGCGTTCAGCCTCTGCATGGACAACAAGCTGCCGATGATCATCTTCGGTCTCGGCAGTGAGGGCAACGTCGCCGCGGCGGTCCGCGGTGAGAAGATCGGCACCCTGGTCGTCGCCGAATGACGTCCGCCGGAACGACACGACGAAGGAGCGAGGCGTGATCGACGAGACCCTCCTCGAGGCCGAGGAGAAGATGGACAAGGCCGTCGAGGTCGCCAAGGAGGACTTCGCGGCGATCCGCACCGGCCGCGCGAACCCCGCCATGTTCAACAAGATCATGGTCGACTACTACGGCAGCCCGACGCCCCTGCAGCAGCTGGCGTCGTTCCAGACGCCGGAGGCCCGCACGGTCCTCGTCTCGCCCTACGACAAGTCGTCCATGACGGCCATCGAGAAGGCGCTGCGCGACAGCGACCTCGGCGTGAACCCGTCCAACGACGGCAACGTCATCCGCCTCGTGCTTCCGCAGCTGACCGAGGAACGCCGCCGCGACTACATCAAGCTGGCGAGGCACAAGGCGGAGGAGGCGCGGGTGTCGATCCGCAACATCAGGCGCCGCGCGAAGGAGGAGCTCGACCGCATCGCCAAGGACGGCGAGGCCGGCGAGGACGAGGTGACGCGCGCGGAGAAGGAGCTCGAGCAGGTGACGCGCAAGCACGTCGACCTCGTCGACGACCTGCTCAAGCACAAGGAGAGCGAGCTGCTCGAGGTCTGAGCGTGGACATCCTGCCTTCCGGAGGACGCCGACGGGAGCGGAGCCGCGCCGGCTCGGCTTCTGCTGCGCCCGCGGCGTCCGCCACCGCCGTGGCGACCTCTCGCCGCGCCGCCCGCGCGAGCAGCGGCCGGGCCGGACGCAACCTGCCGGTGGCGGTCGCGGTCGGCGTCGGCCTCGGCGCGCTGGTGGTGCTCACGCTCTTCACCCGCAAGGAGCTGTTCGTCGCCCTGACGTCGGTCGCCATCGTGCTGGCCGTGTGGGAGCTGTCCAACGCGTTCGCCGCGCGGCGGCTGAGCGTGCCGATCGTGCCGGTCGTGGTGGGCAGCGTCGGCATCCTCGTCTCCGCCTACGCCTCCGGGCAGGAGGCGCTGCTCGTGGCGTTCGGCCTCACGGTCGCCGCCCTCGTCGTCTGGCGGGTGCTGGACGGCGTGGACGGCGCGGTCCGGGACGTCGCGGCGGGGGTCTTCAGCACCGCGTACGTGCCGTTCCTCGCCGGCTTCGCGATGCTCATGCTGGCGGCCGACGACGGTCACCTCCGCATCGTCGTGTTCATCCTCGTGACGGTCGCCAGCGACGTCGGCGGGTACGCCGCCGGCGTGGCCTTCGGGCGACACCCGATGGCACCCTCGGTGTCGCCGAAGAAGTCGTGGGAGGGCCTGGCCGGGTCCGCCGTCGCCTGCCTGCTGGCCGGCGCCCTGTCGGTCGTGCTGCTGCTCGACGGCACGTGGTGGGCCGGGCTGGTCGTGGGGGCGGCGGCCGTCGTGACCGCCGCCGGGGGTGACCTGTCGGAGTCCCTGCTGAAGCGCGACCTGGGCATCAAGGACATGGGGTCCCTGCTGCCCGGGCACGGCGGGGTGATGGACCGGCTCGACTCCCTGCTGCCCACCGCGCCCGTCGTCTACCTGCTGCTGGCCGCCCTCGTGCCGGCGGCGTCCTGAGGAGCTGCACCACCCGATGGCCCTGCACCTCGTGCGCCACGGCCCGCCGTTGATGGACCCCTCGGTCCCCGCGTCGCAGTGGCAGCTCGACCCCGACCAGGAGCGCGCCGTCCGTGACCTCGCCGCCTCCGGCGTGCTGCCGGACGACGCGCGCTGGGTGAGCTCGGACGAGCCCAAGGCGCTCCAGACGGCCCGGCTGCTCGCCGGCGACGCGCCCGTCGAGGTCCGCGAGGAGCTGCGGGAGCAGTACCGGCCGGCCGGCTGGGTGGACGCGTACGCCGTCCGCGTGCACCGCTCGCTGACCCGGCCCGGCGAGCCTGCGGAGGACGGCTGGGAGACGGCCGACTCCACGCGGGCGCGCGTCGTCCACGCCGTCCAGCAGCTGGTGGAGGAGACCCCGGGCGACCTCGTCGTCGTCGGGCACGGGACGGCGTGGACGCTGGCGGTCAGCGACCTCACCGGCGCGCCGGTCGACCTCGTCGCCTGGGAGCGCATGCTCATGCCGGACCACTGCGCGATCGAGGGCCGCCGCGTCGTCCGGCGGTGGGGCGACTGGCACCGCCCCTGACCCGTGCGACCATGGGGGACGCCATGCCTGACGCCACCGTCCCCGTCGGGGAGCCGTCCACCCGTCCCGCTCCGGGCCAGCTGACGTTCGCGGCGCCGCGTCGTTCCAAGCCGCCGCGGCACCTGGCCGACCTCACGCTCGCCGAGCGGGCCGACGCCGTCGCCGCGATCGGGGAGAAGCCGTTCCGCGCCCGGCAGCTGTCGACGCACTACTTCGAGCACCTGACCCGCGACCCCGGGCGGATGACGGACCTGCCCAAGGCCACGCGCGGCGCGCTCGTCGACGAGCTGCTGCCGCCGCTGCTCACCCCGGTGCGCACGACGACCGCCGACGCGGGGGCGACCGTCAAGACCCTGTGGCGGCTGTTCGACGGAGCCCTCGTCGAGAGCGTGCTCATGCGCTACCGCGACCGCGTCACGCTGTGCGTGTCGAGCCAGGCGGGCTGCGGCATGAACTGCCCGTTCTGCGCGACGGGGCAGGCCGGGTTGACGCGCAACATGTCGGCCGCCGAGATCGTCGACCAGGTCGTGCAGGCGGCCCGGTCGCTGCGCGAGGGCGAGGTCGCCGGCGGCGCCGTGGAGGCGCCGCTGCGGGTCAGCAACGTCGTCTTCATGGGGATGGGCGAGGCGCTGGCCAACTACAGGGCTGCGATCGGGGCGATCCGCCGACTGACGTCACCGGCCCCCGAGGGCCTGGGCATGTCGGCCCGCGGCATCACGATGTCGACCGTGGGGCTTGTGCCGGCGATCGACAAGCTGGCCGCGGAGGGCCTCCCCGTCACCCTGGCGCTGTCGCTGCACGCGCCGGACGACGCGCTGCGCGACGAGCTGGTGCCGGTCAACACGCGGTGGAAGGTCGCCGAGGCCCTCGACGCCGCCCGCCGCTACTTCGAGACCACCCGGCGCCGGGTGAGCATCGAGTACGCCCTGATCCGCGACGTCAACGACCAGGCGTGGCGAGCGGACCTGCTCGGCGACCTGCTCACCGCCCGCGGCCGCGGGTGGGTGCACGTCAACCCCATCCCGCTCAACCCGACCCCGGGCTCCCGGTGGACGGCCAGCGACCCCGCGGTCGAGGCGGAGTTCGTGGCGCGGCTGCGCGCGCACGGGATCCCTACCACGGTGCGCGACACGCGGGGCAGCGACATCGACGGCGCGTGCGGCCAGCTCGCCGCCACCGGCTGATCGGAATGGCACGATGACGACCGTGTCCTCCACATCGTTCCACCGTGTCGGGCGGCTCAACCAGGGCTACGACGTCGAGCAGGTCGACGCGTTCTTCACGCGCGCCCGCATCGCCTACGAGCAGGGGGCGACGCGCTCGACCGTCACGTCGCAGGACGTTCGCGAGGTGGGCTTCGACCTCGTGCGCGGCGGCTACGACGTCGGCCAGGTCGACTCCGCCCTGGACCGCCTCGAGGACGCCTTCGCCCGGCGCGAGCAGGAGACGTTGCGCACGCGGCTGGGCACCGACGTCGCGCTGGAACGGCTGACCGCCCGCGCCCGGAGCCTGCGCGGCCGGCTGACCCGCCCGGACGGCGAGCGGTTCGACCGCGGGAGCGGCCTGGCGCCCGCGTACGACCCGGCCGACGTGGACGAGCTGTGCCACCGGCTGCTGCGGTACTTCGACGACGGAGACCCGATGTCCGTCGACGAGGTGCGCCGCGCGGTGTTCCGCACCCGCCGTGGGGGGCGCGGTTACGCCGAGCCCCAGGTCGACGCCTTCCTCGACCGCGTCGTGGAGGTCATGGTCGCCGTGGAGTGACGGCCGCGACCGCGGCGTCGACGTCGTCCGCGGCGTCGACCAGGTGGAGGCGCTCGGCCAGTGGGCGCCCGGAGCCGAGGGCCCGCAGCAGGTCCCAGGCGGGCAGGCGCCGCGTCCAGTGCTCCCGCCCCATCAGCACCAGCGGGACGCCGCCGTCGCCCGAGTAGTAGCCGGGCGTCGCCGCCTGGAACAGCTCCTGCACGGTGCCCGCGGCTCCCGGCAGGTAGACGATCCCGGCCGTCACCGTGACGAGCAGCAGGTCCTCCCGCAACGCGTTCGAGAAGAACTTCGCGACGAGGCCGGCGAAGACGTTGGGCGGCTCGTGCCCGTAGAACCACGTCGGGACGCCGATGCTCGCGGGGGTGTGCGGTGCCGGGTGGTCGCTGAGCACCTCGAACGCCAGGTGCGCCCACGCCGCGACGTCCGGCGCGAAGTCGGGGACGGCGGCCAGGTGCGTCAGGGCGTCGTCCAGGGCCGCGTCGTCCGCCGCCGCGAGCCGGGCGCCGAGGTTCGCCGCCTCCATCGCCCCCGGCCCGCCGCCGGTCAGCACGAGGTGCCCGGCGCGGGCCAGCGCGCGACCGAGGTGGGCGGCGTCCGCGTAGCCGGCGGTGCCGCGCCTCAGCGCGTGGCCGCCCATCACGCCGACGACGCTGAGGCCGGCCAGCGCCTCCACGAGCGCGTCCGAGATCGAGTCGTCGTGCACGGCGCGCAGCATGGTCGCGAGCACGTCGTGACGACCGCTCGCGTCCTTCGACCAGGCGTAGGCGCGCGCGTCCGGGGTGGCGGCGTAGTCGTCGTCCAGCCCGGCGTACAGGTCCTCGGCGGTGTAGAGGCTGCTGCGGTAGGGATCGACCGGGCAGTCGGTGACGGCGGGGAAGACGAGGGCGCCGCCGTCCCGCAGGTGGTGCTCGAGGCGGCGGGTCAGGACGCCGCCGAGGACGACGGCGCCGGCCGGGTCGCGGGCGAGCAACTCGTCCTCCACCCCGGTGAGGTCGAGGGACTGCAGGCGCAGCCCGTCGAGCGGGGTGCCGGCGGCGAGGACGGCGCGCAGCGTCTCGGTGCTCTCGATCTCCACGCGGCCATCCTGCCGGTCGTCGGTGACCCGGCGCCCTCACGCGGTCACTGCACGCAGAACTCGTTCCCCTCGGGGTCCTGCATGACGACCCAGAACTCGCCGCGCTGCTCGCGCTCCTCGACGACGGTGGCGCCGGCCCCGACGAGCCGCTGGACGTGGGCGCGCACGAGGCCCCGGTCGTGGTCGGCCCCGCCGGCGTCGACGTCGAGGTGCACGCGGTTCTTGGCGGTCTTGCCCTCCGGCACCTTCTGGAACAGCAGGCGCGGCCTCGCGCCGTCCGGGTCGACCACGGCGGACATGTCGTTCCGGCGCTCGGGCGGGATGCCCACGTGCTCCGCCCACGCGTCCCACGAGTCCCAGCCGGGTGGCGGTGGCTGCAGCTCGTAGCCCAGGGCGACGGCCCAGAAGCGCGCCAGCGCATCCGGGTCGGCCGCGTCGAAGGTCACCTGGAAGCCCATGGACATGTGCCCTCCTGCGGGTCCTGCCCGGCCGGTGGCCGGGAATCCCTCCGACGCTAGCGAGCGCCCCGGACAGGCGTCGGCGTCCACGGCGGCACCGAGCCCAGCACGCAGTCCACGGCGATGCGCAGCACGACCCGCTCGGGGTTGGGGCGGGGCACGCGGTACCGCTGGGCGTAGCGCCGCTCGGCGTCCGCGACGACGTCGCGCTCCCCCAGCACGACCGCGGGGCCCTCGAGCGCCAGCCACCGGCGTCCGTCCACCTGGCACACCACCGCCCGGCCGCCTCCGGCCGCGTTGCGCGCCTTGCGCGACGCGCGGCTCGTGATCACCCGCACGATGCTCTCGGCGTCGTCCCACGTGAAGCCGACCGGCACGACGTGCGGGGTGCCGTCGGGCCGCAGCGTGGTGAGCGTCGCGAGGTGCCGCTCGGTGAGGAACTCCAGGGCGGACGACGGCAGCGCGCGGGGGTCGAGGCGGGCGTCGCGGGGCACGGCGTCACTGTGCCAGGTCGCCGCTCGGCGCGTGCGACGTGCCGCCCGTCTCTCGGGCGGTGGCGGAGGAGGCACGCGGCGGCCAGGATGCCGACATGAGCCAGACAGGTGCGTACGAGAAGGCCTACCGGCGCAGTCTCGACGACCCGGAGGGGTTCTGGGCCGAGGCGGCCGCCGGCGTCGACTGGATCTCGGCCCCGAACCGGGTGCTCGACGACAGCCGCCCGCCGTTCTACCGCTGGTATTCCGACGGCGTGCTCAACACCTGCTACAACGCGCTCGACCGGCACGTCGTCGCCGGCCGCGGCGACCAGGCGGCCCTCGTCCACGACTCGCCGGTGACGGGGTCCCAGAAGGTGCTGACCTACGCGGAGCTGCTCGAGCTGGTGGCCCGCTTCGGGGGCGTGCTGCGGTCGCTGGGCGTCGAGAAGGGCGACCGGGTCGTCATCTACATGCCGATGGTGCCGGAGGCGGTCGTCGCGATGCTGGCCTGCGCCCGCATCGGCGCCGTGCACAGCGTCGTGTTCGGCGGCTTCGCGCCCAGCGAGCTCGCGGCGCGCATCGACGACGCGCGGCCGAAGGTGGTCGTCTCGGCGTCGTGCGGCATCGAGCCGACCCGGATCGTGGAGTACAAGCCGATGCTGGACGCCGCGATCGAGCGCAGCGCCCACCGGCCGGAGCGCGTCGTCGTCCTGCAGCGGCCGCAGGCCCACGCCGAGATGGGGGAGCGCGACCTCGACTGGGCCGACCTCATGCGGCCGGGGGTGGTCGAGCCCGCCGAGTGCGTGCCGGTCGGAGCCACCGACCCGCTCTACGTGCTCTACACGTCGGGGACGACCGGCAGGCCGAAGGGGATCGTCCGCGACAACGGCGGCCACGCCGTCGCCCTGCACTGGTCGATGCACCACGTGTTCGGCGTCGAGCCGGGAGAGGCCTTCTGGGCGGCGAGCGACGTCGGGTGGGTCGTCGGCCACTCGTACATCGTCTACGCGCCGCTCCTTGCGGGGTGCACGAGCGTGCTCTACGAGGGCAAGCCCGTCGGCACGCCGGACTCCGGTGCCTTCTGGCGGGTCATCGCCGAGCACGGCGTCGTCGCGATGTTCACCGCGCCGACCGCCATCCGGGCCATCAAGAAGGACGACCCCGAGGGCGTCCGGATGCGCGAGCACGACCTCTCCCGCCTGCGCACCCTGTTCCTGGCCGGCGAGCGGCTGGATCCCGACACCTACCAGTGGGCCAGCGACCGGCTCGGCATCCCGGTGATCGACAACTGGTGGCAGACCGAGACCGGGTGGCCGATCTGCGCCAACCTGCGCGGCCTGGAGCCGATGCCCGTCAAGCCGGGGTCCCCGACCGTCCCGGTGCCCGGCTACGACGTCCGCGTGCTCGGCGAGAACGGGCAGGAGGTGCCGCCCGGCACCGAGGGGGCGATCTGCATCCGCCTGCCGATGCCGCCGGGGACCCTGCCGACCCTGTGGCAGGACGACGAGCGGTACGTGGCGAGCTACCTGTCGGCGTTCGACGGCTACTACCTCACCGGCGACGGCGGCTACAAGGACGAGGACGGCTACCTGTTCGTCATGGGCCGCACCGACGACGTCATCAACGTCGCCGGCCACCGGCTCTCGACGGGGTCCATGGAGGCGGTGCTCGCCGGTCACCCGGCGGTGGCCGAGTGCGCCGTGATCGGCGTCCACGACGAGATGAAGGGGCAGGTGCCGCGCGGGTTCGTCGTCCTCAAGGGCGGCGTCCAGGCCGACCCGGACGACGTCGCGCGCGAGTGCGTGCAGCGGGTGCGTGACGAGGTCGGGGCGGTGGCCGCGCTGCGGCGGGTGGACGTCGTCCCGGCGCTGCCGAAGACGCGGTCGGGGAAGATCCTGCGCAAGACCATGCGCGAGATCGCGGACGGGAAGACGCCGGCCGTGCCGTCGACGATCGAGGACCCGGCCGTGCTGGAGGCGCTGGCGCCGACGCTGCGCGGCTGACTCCCCGCTCGAGTGTGGGTCCGTGAGCAGACACGCCGAGCGTGTCTGTCCCCAGGCTCACACTCGGCGAGGGGGTCAGTGGCCGCCGGTGAGGGCGGCGAGGGGCCGGGCGAGCAGCGAGGGACGGCGCGTCAGCCGCTCCTCGACGTCCGCGAGCGACGCCAGTCGCAGCCCCGCGTTGACGCCGACGACGCGCAGCGGCTCCGGTTCCCAGCGGCGCACCGGGTGGTTGACCCACGGCAGCCGCGTCAGCTCGGTGTCGCGGCCGAGCAGCAGGTCGGCGAGCGTCCGGCCGGCCAGGAACGAGGCGGTGACGCCGTCACCGACGTAGCCGCCCGCCGAGCCGGTGCGGGTCGCCGGGTCGTAGCGGACGCCGGCGTGCCAGTCGCGCGGGATGCCCAGCGGTCCGCCCCAGGCGTGGGTGAAGCGGACGTCGCGCAGCACCGGGAACAGGTCGACCGCCGTGCGGCGCAGCCAGCCGAAGACCCGCTCGTCGCGGTCGAAGCGCGGCGCGATCCGGGAGCCCGCGTGGTACGGCGCCCGCGGCCGCCGAGCACCAGCCGGCCGTCGGCGGTGCGCTGCCCGTAGACGACGAGGTACCGGTGCTCGCTGAACGTCTCCCCGCCGGCCAGGCCGATGCGGGCCCAGGTGGCGTCGTCCAGCGGCTCGGTGGCCACGACGAGCGAGTAGACCGGGACGACGTCGCGGCGGTGACCGGCGAAGGCGGGCGTCCACGCCTCCGTGGCCAGCACGACCTGGTCGCAGCGCACCGTCCCGGTCACGGTGCGGACCCGGCCGGGCGCGACGGCGAGGGCGGGCGTGCCCTCCACGATGCGACCGCCGCGCCGCTCGACCGCGGCCGCCAGGCCCCGCACCAGCTGGGCGGGCTGCACCCGGGCGCAGTCCGGCGTCCACGTGCCACCGAGCGCACCGGACGCCGTGACGTGCCTGCACACCTCGTCGGCGTCCAGCAGGTGCAGCTCGTCGACCCCGAAGAGGCGGGCGGAGTGCACCTCCTCGCGGGCCCGGTCGAGCTGCACCGGCGTGCGGGCGACGACGACCGTGCCGCCCCGCAGCCAGTCGCAGGCGATGCCGTCGGCGGCCACGGCGTCGCCCAGCGCGCCGACGGCGGTCCGCATCGTTCGCCGCATCGCCGCGGCGGCCGGCCGTCCGTGGCGGCGCGCCAGCGCCCACGCGGACGTCGGGAACAGGGCGGACGCCCAGCCGCCGTTGCGGCCGCTCGCGCCGAAGCCGACGGTCTCCGCCTCCAGCACCAGCACGCGCAGCGACGGGTCGGCCTCCAGCAGCCAGCGGGCGGTCCACAGCCCGGTGTACCCGCCGCCCACCACGCACACGTCGGCCTCGGCGTCGGAGGCGAGCGCAGGGCGCCGGGCGACCGCCTGGCCGAGCTGGTCGGACCACAGGCAGCCGCCGGCCGGGCTCACAACCGTTCCCAGGCCTCCGTGAGCACCGAGCGCAGGATCTGCTCCATCGCGTCGAACTCGGCCTGCCCGCTGATGAGCGGCGGAGCCAGCTGGACCACCGGGTCGCCCCGGTCGTCGGCGCGGCAGTACAGGCCGGCGTCGAACAGGGCGCGGGAGAGGAAGCCGCGCAGCAGGCGCTCGGACTCGTCGTCGTCGAACGTCTCCCGGGTCGCCTTGTCCTTGACCAGCTCGATCCCGTAGAAGAAGCCCTCGCCCCGGACGTCACCGACGATCGGCAGGTCGAGCAGCTTCTCCAGCGTGGCGCGGAACGCCGGCGCGTTCCGCTTGACGTGGTCGTTCAGGCCCTCGCGCTCGAAGATGTCGAGGTTCGCCATGGCGACGGCGGCCGACACGGGGTGCCCGCCGAACGTGTAGCCGTGCGCGAAGGTCGTCTGGCCGTGCTTGAACGGCTCGAACAGGCGGTCCGAGGCGATCATCGCCCCGATGGGGGAGTACCCGGACGTCATGCCCTTGGCGCACGTGATGATGTCGGGGACGTAGCCGAAGTCGTCGCAGGCGAACATCGACCCGATGCGCCCGAAGGCGCAGATCACCTCGTCGCTGACGAGCAGGACGTCGTGCGCGTCGCAGATCTCCCGAACGCGTTCGAAGTAGCCGGGCGGCGGTGGGAAGCAGCCGCCGGAGTTCTGCACGGGTTCCAGGAAGACCGCCGCCACCGTGTCCGGGCCCTCGAAGAGGATGGCCTCCTCGATGCGGTCGGCCGCCCACCGCCCGAAGGCCTTCGCGTCGTGCCGCAGGTGCTCGGGTGCCCGGTACTGGTTGGTGTTCGGCACTTTGAAGGCGCCGGGCACGAGGGGCTCGAAGGCCTCCTTGGCCGCCGGGATGCCGGTGATCGACAGCGCGCCCTGCGGCGTCCCGTGGTAAGCCACCGCGCGGCTGACGACCTTGTGCTTCGCGGGCTTGCCGACGAGCTTCCAGTACTGCTTGGCGAGCTTCCAGGCGCTCTCGACCGCCTCGCCGCCACCGGTGGTGAAGAAGACCCGGTTGAGGTCGCCGGGGGTGTGGTGCGCGAGGCGCTCGGCGAGGTCGATCGCCTGCGGGTGGGCGTAGGACCACAACGGGAAGAACGCGAGGTCGCTCGCCTGCCGGGCGGCGGCCTCCGCCAGCTCGGTGCGGCCGTGCCCGACCTGGACGACGAAGAGGCCGGACAGGCCGTCGAGGTAGCGCTGGCCGGCGGCGTCCCAGACGTGGACGCCCTCGCCCCGGACGAGGATCGGCACCTCCGCCCCCCGCTCGTAGGGGGAGTGGCGCGTGAAGTGCATCCACAGGTGGTCGCGGGCCGCGTGGGCGCGGCTGGTCCCGAGGGGGGTGTGCGAGGGCTGGTGGTGGGCGGCGGAGAAGTCCGCCGGGGTGGTGGTCATCGGGTACCCCAGTTGTAGAGCTGCTTGCGCAGCTTCAGGTAGACGAAGCTCTCGGTGCTCTCGACACCCTCGAGCCCCCGGATGCGGTCACCGACCAGCTCGAGCAGGTGGTCGTCGTCCTCGCACACGACCTCCGCGAGCAGGTCGAACGACCCCGCGGTGATGACGACGTAGTCGACCTCGGGCATCTCGGCGAGCGCGTCGGCCACGTGGCCCAGCTGCCCCTTGCAGCGGATGCCGATCATGGCCTGCCGGGCGAAGCCGACCTGGACGGGGTCGGTGACGGCGACGATCTGCACCACGCCGTCCGCCAGCAGCTTCTGCACCCGCTGGCGCACCGCCGCCTCGGACAGGCCGACGGCCTTGCCGATGGTGGCGTACGCCCGGCGACCGTCCTCCTGCAGCTGCTCGATGATCTGCTTGGAGACGTCGTCCAGGTGGTTCGGCCGGGAGCGGGAGGTCACCCGCCCGATGGTGGCGGGCCCTCGGCAGGAAATCAAGTGAATCCGCACTGCGACGTGTCTTGAGCAACTGATTCCGGATCTGAACGCGCCTAGTTCTATCGGATCGGCCCGTCTGGTGGTTATGGTCTGAGCAGGCGTCGACCCGTGACCCCTGCCGGGTCGGCGTCGTCCGCTCGACCGCCGACCGAGGAGCCGCCCCGTGAGCACGCCGACGTCCACCCCGGCCACCGTGCGCCGCCTGCGCCACTTCGTCGACGGCGCGTACGTCGACCCCCTGTCGGACGCGACCACCCCCGTGGTCGACCCGTCGACCGGCCAGGTCGTCGCCGAGTCGCCGGTCGGCTCCGCGGACGACGTGGACCGCGCCTACGGCGCAGCCGCCCGCGCGTTCGAGACCTGGCGCGACACGACTCCCTCGGAGCGCCAGCTCGCCCTCCTGCGCATCGCCGACGCGATCGAGGCGCGCGCCGACGAGCTGGTGCGCCTGGAGGGGGAGAACACCGGGAAGCCGCATGCGCTGACCGCCAGCGAGGAGATCCCCCCGATGGTCGACCAGCTGCGCTTCTTCGCGGGCGCGGCGCGACTGCTGGAGGGCCGCTCGGCGGGGGAGTACATGACCGGGCACACCTCGTGGATCCGACGCGAGCCGGTCGGGGTGGTCGGCCAGGTCGCGCCGTGGAACTACCCGATGATGATGGCGGTCTGGAAGTTCGGCCCCGCCCTGGCCGCCGGGAATACCGTCGTCCTCAAGCCCAGCGACACCACGCCGGAGACGACGCTGCTGCTCGCCGAGATCGCCGCCGAGTTCCTGCCGCCGGGGGTCCTCAACGTCATCACCGGCGACCGCGACACCGGCCGTGCGCTGGTCACGCACCCGACGCCGCAGATGGTGGCCATCACCGGCTCGGTGCGCGCCGGCATGGAGGTGGCGGGCGCGGCGGCCGCCGACGTCAAGCGCGTGCACCTCGAGCTCGGCGGCAAGGCACCCGTCGTCGTGTTCGACGACGCGGACGTCGCGGCCGCGGCGGAGGCCATCGCGGTCGCCGGCTACTTCAACGCCGGCCAGGACTGCACGGCGGCCACGCGCGTGCTGACCGGCCCCGGCGTCCACGACGACTTCGTCGCCGCGCTCGCCGAGCAGGCGCGCGCCACGAAGGTCGGGACGCCGACCGACGAGGAGGCGGCGCTCGGCCCGGTGAACAACGCGAACCAGCTGCGGCGCGTCACCGACTTCCTCGACCGGCTGCCCGACCACGCCCGGGTGGTCGCCGGGGGAGGCCGGCTGGCCGGGATGGGCGACGGCTACTTCGTCGCCCCGACGGTGGTCGACAACCTCCGGCAGGACGACGAGATCGTGCAGAACGAGGTCTTCGGCCCGGTGATCACCGTGCAGCGCTTCAGGGACGAGGACGAGGCCGTCCGATGGGCGAACGGCGTCGAGTACGGCCTGGCGTCCAGCGTCTGGACGACGGACTTCGGGCGCGCGATGCGGATGAGCAGGCGACTGGACTTCGGGTGCGTCTGGATCAACACCCACATCCCCCTGGTCGCCGAGATGCCCCACGGCGGGTTCAAGCACTCGGGCTACGGCAAGGACCTGTCGGCCTACGCGGTCGAGGACTACACGCGGATCAAGCACGTGATGGCCAGTATCGAGTGACCGACCGGTCACAAGGACACGATTTCGTTGCGATGCTGGCTCAGCGCGACGGAAAACGTCGTCTGGTCCTTGTCCGTGACCGCTCGTGGTGCCACTATCCCGAAACGGAGCAGACGCGGCCCGGGCCGCGCCCCACAGCAGGAGGACCGCACGGTGCCACAGGCCACGCACGACGTCGTCGACCCCGCCACCGGGACCGTCGTCCGCACGCTGCCGCTGGCCGGCCCGGCAGACGTCGACGCCGCCGTCGCCGCCGCCAGAGCCGCGTTCGGGGACTGGTCGCGGGCGACACCGGGCGAGCGGTCCACGGTGCTGCACGAGCTCTCCCGGCGGCTGCAGGAGCGCGCCGAGGACCTGGCCGTCACCGAGACACGTCAGACGGGCAAGGCGATCAGGCTGGCGCGGGAGTTCGACGTGCCCGGCACGGTCGACAACGCCGCCTTCTTCGCCGGGGCGGCCCGCGTCCTCGAGGGTCGGGCGGCCGGCGAGTACTCGCCCGACCACACGTCGGTGGTCCGTCGGGAGGCGGTCGGGGTCGTCGGCTCCGTCGCCCCGTGGAACTACCCGCTGCAGATGGCCGCGTGGAAGGTGCTGCCCGCGGTGGCGGCCGGCAACACCATCGTCCTCAAGCCGAGCGAGCTGACGCCGCTCACCGCGCTCATGCTCGCCGAGGCCTGTCGCGACGCCGGCATGCCGGACGGCGTGGTGAACGTGGTGGTCGGCACCGGGCCGGGGGCCGGGGAGGCCCTCGTGAGCCACCCGGACGTCGACATGGTCTCCTTCACCGGCTCCACCGCCGTCGGCCGCCGCGTGATGGCGCTCGCCGCGGTCCGGGGGGCCCGGGTGCACCTGGAGCTCGGCGGCAAGGCGCCGTTCGTCGTCCTCGACGACGCCGACCTCGAGGCCGCCGTCCACGGCGCGGTGGCGGGCTCGCTCGTCAACACCGGCCAGGACTGCACCGCGGCCACCCGGGCGATCGTCGCCCGCGGGCTGTTCGACGACTTCGTCTCCGGCGTGGCCGACCTGATGCGCGACGTGGTCGTGGGCGACCCCATGGACCCCGCGACCGACATGGGGTCGCTGGTCTCACGGCGCCAGCAGGAGCGCGTCGACGGCTTCGTCCAGCGGGCCCGGGACGCCGGCGCCAAGGTCGTCGCCGGCGGACGGGCACCCGGTGGGGACCTCGCCCGCGGGGCGTTCTACGAGCCCACGCTGGTGACCGGCGTCGCGCGCGACGCGGAGATCGTCCGAGACGAGGTCTTCGGGCCCGTGCTCGTGGCGATGCCCCACGACGGGGACGACGACGCGCTCGCCCAGGCCAACGACACGCCGTTCGGCCTCGCCGCCTCGGTGTGGACCCGCGACGTGGCCCGGGCCCAGCGCGCCGCCCGCGAGATCCGCGCGGGCTGCGTGTGGGTCAACGACCACATCCCGATCGTCAGCGAGATGCCGCACGGGGGATACAAGGCATCCGGCTTCGGCAAGGACATGAGCGTCTACTCGCTCGAGGAGTACACGAACGTCAAGCACGTCATGACGGACCTGACCGGCACCCCCCGCAAGGACTGGCACCGCACGGTGTTCACCGCCCGAGAGGACGACGCCCGATGACTCGACCCGCTCCGCGCCCCCGTCGCCGCCTCACCGCACGCGACCTCGCCGTCGTCCCGCCGGAGATCCGGCCTCTCGTCGTAGCCCAGCTGACCCGCCGCGGCGTGCTACGCGGCGCGGGGGCGCTCGGCATCGGCGCCTTCCTCGCCGCCTGCGGCACGGGTGGCGGCACCGGTGGCGGCGGCGGTTCCGCCGGCGGCACGGCAAGCCCCGGCCTGACGCCGGCGACCGACCTCTCGGACTCCGAGAAGGTCGTCAACTGGGCCAACTGGACGCTGTACCTCGACCAGGACGACGACGGCACCTACCCGTCGCTCGTCGCCTTCACCGAGCAGACCGGCATCGAGGTGAACTACAGCGAGGACATCGACGGCAACGACACCTACTACGGCAAGATCCAGGGACAGCTCGCCAACGGCGACGACATCGGGCAGGACATCGTCGTCTTCACCGACTGGATGGCCGCCCGCATGATCCGCCAGGGCTACACCCAGGAGCTCGACGAGGCGAACATGCCCAACAAGGAGAACATCCTGCCCGAGCTCGCTCAGGTCGACTTCGACCCCGGTCGCAAGCACTCCCTCACCTGGCAGTCCGGGTTCGCCGGCATCGCGTGGAACGTCGAGCGCGTCGGTGAGATGCGGTCCGTGTCCGACCTCTGGAGGCCGGAGATCAAAGGCCGCGTCGAGGTGCTCGACGAGATGCGCGACACCATGGGCCTCATCATGCTCGAGCAGGGCGTGGACATCTCGGGCGACTGGGGCGAGGACGAGTTCGGTGCAGCCCTCGAGGTGCTCGAGGAGCAGATCAGCAGCGGCCAGATCCGCCAGGTACGAGGCAACTCCTACAAGGAGGACCTCATCTCCGAGGACGCGCTCGCCGTCATCGGCTGGTCGGGCGACATCACCCAGCTCAACTTCGAGAACGGCGAGAAGTGGGCGTTCGCGATCCCGGAGGCCGGCGGCACCCTCTGGAGCGACAACATGCTCGTGCCGATCGGCAGCCCGCACAAGAAGAACGCCGAGACGCTGATGAACTACTGCTACGACCCGGAGGTCGCCGCGACGGTCGCCGCGTGGGTGAACTACATCAGCCCGGTCCAGGGCGCGCGCGAGGCGATGGAGGCCATCGACCCCGAGCTCGTCGACAACCCGCTGATCTTCCCGACCGAGGAGTACCTGCAGAACGTCAGGGTCTTCCGCAGCCTGGACCCCGGCGAGGAGCAGCAGTACAACGCCGACTTCCAGGCGGTGATCGGTAACTGATGGTCGCCGGCACGGATCGCACCGGCGGTGCGGACCTCCAGCTCGAGCGGGTGACGAAGCGGTTCGGCTCGTTCACCGCGGTCGACGACCTGTCGCTGACCGTTCCCGCGGGGTCGTTCTTCGCGCTGCTGGGCCCCTCGGGCTGCGGGAAGACGACGACGCTGCGCATGGTGGCCGGCCTCGAGCAGCCGACGGCGGGCACGCTGCGCATCGGTGGCGAGGACGTGACGGGCACCCGGCCCCACCGGCGGCCGGTGAACACCGTCTTCCAGAGCTACGCGCTGTTCCCGCACCTCGACGTCCTCGAGAACGTGGCGTTCGGCCTCAAACGCCGACGCGTGGTCGACCCGCGCCGCCTCGCCGGTGAGGCGCTCGACCTCGTGGAGATGGGGCACCTGGCCGCCCGCAAGCCGGCCCAGCTCTCCGGCGGCCAGCAGCAGCGCGTCGCCCTGGCTCGGGCGATCGTCAACCGGCCCGCGGTGCTGCTGCTCGACGAGCCGCTGGGTGCGCTCGACCTCAAGCTGCGGCGTCAGATGCAGGTGGAGCTCAAGCGCATCCAGACCGAGGTGGGTCTGACGTTCGTCCACGTCACGCACGACCAGGAGGAGGCCATGACGATGGCCGACACCGTGGCCGTGATGAACGGCGGGCGCATCGAGCAGATGGGGCCCCCGGCCGAGCTGTACGAGCTGCCCCGAACGGCGTTCGTCGCCAACTTCCTCGGTCAGTCGAACCTGCTGCCGGGCCGGGTCTCCGGCCGCGCCGGTGACGTGCTCGAGGTGGAGTGCCTCGGACGCCGGATGCTGCTGCCCGCCGCCCGGGCCGCCGCGACCGAGGGCAGCGTTCTCGTCGGGGTACGTCCCGAGAAGGTGCACCTCGTGGTCGGCGGCGAGGAGCTGCCGCCCGACGTCAACCTCGTCGGGCCCGGCACGGTCGCCGACGTCTCGTTCTCAGGGGTGAGCACGCAGTTCCTCGTCGACGTGCCCGGCGGAGGCCGACTGTCGGTGTTCGCCCAGAACCTCGACGTGGCGCCGACGGCGCGCGCGGGCGACTCCGTGCACCTGGCCTGGGCACCGCAGCACACGTTCGGCCTGGCCGGCGACGAGGACACGCACGCCGGGCTCGAGGAGATCGAGGCCGAGCTGCGGCCCGCGGAGGCGGGCTGATGGCGGTTGCCGGCGCCGTCCACGCCGCCGGTGGGGGCGAGGTGACGGGCCGGCGTCGGGCGGGCGGGCTGCCCTACCTGCTCATGCTGCCGGGCCTCGCCTGGCTCGCCGTCTTCTTCGCCCTGCCGATCGCCGTGCTGTTCAGCACCTCGCTGATGGTGCCGGTCGAGGGCGGGGAGGTCGGCGAGTACGCCCCGGCACTCCGGTGGCAGAACTACACCGAGGCGCTGAGCCAGTACGGGGAGCACTTCACCCGGTCGTTCGGCTACGGCCTGGTCGCCACCGCGCTGGGCCTGCTCATCGGGTACCCGCTGGCGTACGTCATCGCCGTGAAGGCGCGGAACCACAAGCTGCTGCAGCAGGTGCTGCTCGTCATGGTGATCGCCCCGTTCTTCGTCAGCTTCGTCCTGCGGACGATCGCGTGGCGCCAGGTCCTCGCCGACGAGAGCGTCGTCGTCACCGTGCTGAAGACTGTCGCCCTGCTGCCGGACGACGCGCGCCTGACCGCGACCCCCGTCGCCGTCGTCGCCGGCCTGACCTACAACTTCCTGCCGTTCATGACGTTGCCGATCTACGCGAGCCTCGAGCGGCTCGACGTCCGGCTGATCGAGGCGGGTCAGGACCTCTACGCCAGCCCGGCACAGACGTTCCGACGCGTCACGCTCCCGCTGTCGATGCCCGGTGTCGTCGCGGGCACGCTCCTGACGTTCATCCCGGCGACCGGCGACTACGTCAACTCGGCGCTGCTGGGGACGTCCCAGACGGCGATGATCGGCAACGTCATCGACTCGCGCTTCTTCCGCGTCGTCGACTACCCGACCGCCGCGGCCCTGTCGTTCCTGCTGATGGGCGCCATCGTGCTGCTCGTCGCCCTGTACGTGCGCCGCGCGGGGACGGAGGAGCTCGTATGACCGCCGGAGAGGTGCTGGCCGGCGGCACGGCCGCCGCCCGCCTCGAGCCGGTCCCGGCGCGTGGCCGCAGGTTCGCGCTCGGGGACTGGCTGCTGCCGGTTTTCGCGGTCCTCGCGTTCGTCTACCTGTTCGTGCCGATCGCGTACACGTTCGTCTTCTCCTTCAACGACTCCAGCAAGAGCAACCTCGTCTGGCAGGGCTTCACCTGGGACAACTGGGCTGACCCGTGCGGAGCCCCGGGCGTGTGCGGCTCGGTGGTCAACAGCATCCAGATCGGGCTGCTCGCGACGCTGGCGGCCACGACCATGGGAACGCTCATCGCCATCGCCCTGGTGCGCTACCGCTTCCGCTTCCGTGGCACGACGAACCTGCTCATCTTCCTTCCGATGGCGACACCCGAGGTGGTGCTGGGCGCGTCGCTGCTCGCCCAGTTCCTCAACTTCCGGGTGAACCCGGGGTTCTGGACGGTCGTCATCGCGCACACGATGTTCTGCATCAGCTTCGTCGTGGTGACCGTCAAGGCGCGCGTCGCGAGTCTCGACCCGCGCCTCGAGGAGGCGGCGGCCGACCTCTACGCCTCGCCGCTGCAGACGTTCTGGCGGGTCACGTTCCCGCTGCTGCTGCCCGGCATCGCTGCTGCGGCGATGCTGTCGTTCGCCCTGAGCTTCGACGACTTCATCATCACGAACTTCAACTCCGGCAACACCGACACGTTCCCGAAGTTCGTGTACGTCTCGGCGGCCCGCGGCATCCCGGCGCAGGCCAACGTCATCGGCTCGGCGATGTTCCTCGTCGCGCTCGCCGTCGTCGTCGTCGGTCGTGTGCTGGCCGCGAGGCGGCGCCGCGCGTGAGAGGACGAGTACCCGTCGAAGGAGCGCCGTGACGCGCTACGGACCGCAGTTCGGCCCCGACGTCACCTTCCTCGGTGTCGACCGCTGCGACTGGCAGGACCCGGCGTCCATGGCCGGGGCCGACGTCGTCGTCCTCGGGGCGCCGTTCGACGGCGGGACGTCGCACCGCCCGGGCACGCGCTTCGGGCCGCAGGCGATCCGCATGACGGACTACCTGGCGAACGACGGGTCGCGGCCGCACCTCGCGCTGCGGACCGACGCCCTGCGCGACCTCGTCGTCCGCGACGCCGGCGACGTCGAGATGCCGCCCGGCCACATCGAGAAGGCGTTGGCCGCGCTGGAGGGCGCCGTCGCGGCGGTGAGCGCCGCCGGCGCGATCCCGGTCGTCCTCGGCGGCGACCACTCCGTCACCTACGCCGATGCACGCGGAGTCGCCGCCACCCACGGCGCCGGGCGGGTGTCGATGGTGCACTTCGACGCGCACGCCGACACCGGCGACATCGAGTTCGGCACGCTGTGGGGTCACGGGCAGCCGATGCGGCGGCTCATCGAGTCCGGGGCGCTGCGGGGCGACCGCTTTCTCCAGGTCGGGCTGCGCGGCTACTGGCCCGGTCCGGAGACGCTGCGGTGGATGGCCGAGCGGCGGATGCGCTCGTTCGAGATGGCCGAGATCGGTTCCCGTGGTCTGGACGCCTGCCTCGGCGAGGCCTTCACGATCGCGACCGACGACTGCGACGGCGTGTTCCTGTCCGTCGACATCGACGTCGCCGACCCGGGTCACGCGCCCGGCACCGGGACGCCGGAGCCGGGCGGCCTCACGGCGCGCCAGCTGCTGGACGCCGTCCGGCGGGTCTGCGTGGAGCTGCCGGTGGTCGGCGTCGACGTCGTCGAGGTCTCACCGCCCTACGACCACGCCGACATCACCGCGGCCCTCGCCAACCGCGTCGTGCTGGAAGCGCTGTCGGCCATCGCCCGGCGACGACGGGACGCCCGGGACGGCACCACCTGGGACCCCGAGCGGCCCCTCCTCGACGGCCGCCTCACCGAGGAGGACTGAGTGCGCATCCTGCTGGTCGGCTCGGGCGGAGTGGGCGACGCGTTCGCCCGCATCGCCGCGCGCCGCGAGTTCTTCGACCGGCTCGTGGTCGCCGACCACGACCTGGCGCGTGCCGAGCGCACGGTGGCTGCCGTCCGCGAGCGGCACCCGGGGGAGTCGCGCCTCGTGGCGGCCCGTGTCGACGCGTCGTCAGCGGACGGCGTGGCGGCCCTCGCGCGGGAGCAGGGGGCGACGCACGTGATGAACGCCGTCGACCCGCGCTTCGTCATGCCGGTGTTCGAGGGCGCCTTCGCCGCCGGGGCCGACTACCTCGACATGGCGATGTCGCTGTCGCGGCCGCACCCGCAGGAGCCTTGCTCCCGCACGGGCGTCAAGCTCGGCGACGAGCAGTTCGCCGCCGCGCAGCGGTGGCAGGACGCCGGACGCCTCGCCCTGGTGGGCATGGGCGTCGAGCCCGGGCTGTCCGACGTCCTCGCCCGCTACGCGCGCGACCACCTGTTCAGCGAGATCGACGAGCTGGGGACGCGGGACGGGTCGAACCTCACCGTCGAGGGCCACGACTTCGCTCCGTCGTTCTCCGTCTGGACGACGATCGAGGAGTGCCTCAACCCGCCGGTGGTGTGGGAGGAGGGGCGAGGCTGGTTCACCACCGAGCCGTTCAGCGAGCCGGAGGTCTTCGACTTCCCCGGCGGCATCGGCCCGGTGGAGTGCGTCAACGTGGAGCACGAGGAGGTGCTCCTCATGCCCCGCTGGCTCGAGGCGAAGCGAGTGACGTTCAAGTACGGGCTCGGCGCGGAGTTCATCGACGTCCTGCGCACGCTGCACAAGCTCGGGCTGGACCGCACCGAGCCGGTGCGGGTCGGCGCGGTGGAGGTGTCGCCGCGGGACGTCGTGGCCGCCTGCCTGCCCGACCCCGCCACCCTGGGCGACCGGATGCACGGCGCGACCTGCGCCGGCGTGTGGGTCACCGGCACCGGCACGGACGGTGCACCGCGCGAGGTGTACCTGCACCACGTCGTCGACAACGCCTGGTCGATGGCCGAGTACGGCGCTCAGTGCGTCGTGTGGCAGACCGCCGTCAACCCGGTGGTCGCGCTCGAGCTGCTCGCCCGGGGCACGTGGACCGGCGCGGGGGTGCTGGGGCCGGAGGCGTTCGACGCGGTGCCCTTCCTGGACCTGCTGGCCGCCGACGACGGGTACGCGTCACCGTGGCGGCTGCAGGAGCGGACGCCGCGCTGAGTCTGCTCGGGCTGCGACGTGCGGCTGCGCGGGGGAGGATCGGCAGGTTCGCGCCGACTGACGACTGGAGGGCACGATGGGATTCCTCGGCAAGGCAGCGAAGGCCGGGCTGGCGGCCAAGGCGATCGAGATCGCGCGGCGGGAGGCGAGCAAGCCCGAGAACCAGCGCAAGGCCAAGGAGCTCGTGCGCAAGCTCGCCGACCGCCGTCATCCCCGCCCCCGCTGACCCCCGCTCCCATCCCCGGCGTGATCAAGGAAGCTAGGCGTGATCAAGGAAACCCGGTACGAGCCTCGGGCGCAGGTGACCGGACGTGCAAGATCACGGCTGGGGAGGGGTCAGGCCACCTGCTGTCGCGAGCCCGTGGAGGTGTTGAGCAGCAGTGCCTCCAGCGGCTCGCGGGTGCGCTGGGCGACCTCCCGGGAGGCCAGCGGCTCCGGTAGCTCGGCACCGGGGTCGCGCCGTCCGACGGCGAGGACGACGAGCGGCTGCACCGCGTCGTCCAGGGCGAAGGCGTCGCGCACGGCGTCGGCGTCGAAGCCGCCCATCTGGTGCACGTGCAGGCCCTCGGCCGCGGCCTGCACGCTGAGGGCGGCGACCGCCTGACCGGTGTCGTACACGGCCCACCGCAGCGGGCGGCCCCGACCGTCGTGACGGCGGGCGGCGACGAGCACGAGCGCGCTGGCCGCGTCGGCCCACGCCCGGTTCGGCGGTGCCAGGCTCTCGAGCAGCCGCCCGTGGTGCTCGTCACCACGGTGGCCGACGAGGAAGCGCCAGGGCTGGCTGTTGTTCGCGGACGGCGCCCAGCGGGCCGCCTCGAGCAGCGCGGTCGTGGTCCGGTCGTCGAGGACGTGCCGGCCGTCGAAGCCGCGGGGGCTCCACCGCTCGGCGATGAGCGGGTGCACGGGCACGGAGGTGGCGGCGGTCTTGGGGCTCATGGCGGGGGACTCTCCTGTCGGTTCGGGTCAGGCCGCCAGGCCGGCGTGCATCTCCCACACGAGCACCTCGGCGGGCTCGGTGGCGGTCACGCGCTGCCCGCCGGTGGCGGTGAAGCGGACGGCGTCACCGGCGGCGAGCGGGCCGGCGCCCTCGAGGGTCACCGCGCCGCGCGGCACGAACAGGTGCAGGTAGGGGGCGTCGGGGAGCGTGACCGCCTGCCCGGGCTCCAGGCGCGCGGCGTGCAGCGCGGCGTACCGGTTGCGGATGCGGATCGCGGCCTCGCCGTCGTGCCGGGCCATCCCGGAGGCGATCGTCACCAGCCCGCCGGACAGCTGCTCGGCGGCGATCTCGAGCTGCTCGTAGCCCGGCGTGATGCCCGCCTCGTCGGGCACGACCCACATCTGCACGAAGTGCACGGGGTCGCGGTGCTCGTCGCCACCCAGCCGCCACGAGTCGTTCTTCTCGCTGTGCAGGATGCCGGTGCCGGCGCTCATCCGCTGGGCCAGGCCGGGGTAGATGACGCCGTGGTGGCCGGTGGAGTCCTGGTGCACCAGCGACCCTCGCAGCACCCACGTGACGATCTCCATGTCGCGGTGCGGGTGGGTGTCGAACCCGGTCCCGGGCGTCACGACGTCGTCGTTGTTGACGAGCAGGACGCCGTGGTGCGTGTTGGCCGGGTCGCGGTGGTGACCGAAGCTGAACGAGTGCTTGCTGTCGAGCCAGTCGAGCCGGGTGGCGAACCGGTCGCCGGCGCGACGGACGTCGACCTGCGGCGGGGCGGTCGGGGCGCTCATGTCATGGCCTCCTGGTGGCTGGACTCGACCCCACCAACCTTATTGAACTCTCAACTATTCCGGGTGCGGGGTCGATCCGACCGGACGGCGTCCACCACCTCGTCCAGCGCGGCCAGGCTGTGGCCGCTGACGAACACGTCGCAGAACGGCAGGGCGGCCGCCATCCCCCCGACGAGCGGCGTGAAGCCGGGCGCCGCCTTGCGCGGGTTGACCCAGACGACGCGGTGCGCGACCCGGTGCAGCCGCGCCATCTGCCGTGCGACCTCGGCGGGCTCGTCCGCCGTCCAGCCGTCGGAGAGCACGACGACGACGGCGCCCCGGGCCGGCCCGCGCCGTCCGTGGTGGTCGAGGAAGTCCCGCAGGCACCCGGCGAGGCGGGTGCCGCCGGCCCAGTCGGGTGCGGACGCCGCGGCGCGCGCCAGTGCGACGTCCGGGTCCCGGCCGCGCAGCGCCCGGGTCAGCCGCGTGAGCCGGGTCGAGAACACGAACGCCTCGGCGTGCACCCCCGCCACCGCGCCCTGCAGCAGCGCCAGGTACACCCGCGTCACCGACTCCATCGACCCCGAGACGTCGCAGAGCAGCACCAGCCGGCGGGGCCGGGTGCGCCGGTGGCGGTGCACGAGCCGCACCGGGTCCCCGCCCGAGCGGCGCGCCCGCCCGAGGGTGCGCCGCAGGTCGAGCCGCTCCCCGGGCCGGGACGACGCCCGCGTGCGGCGGGTGCGGCGCTCCGGGGTCGCGAGGCGCAGCCGGCGCACGAGACGCCGTACCTCGACCACCTCGTCGTCGGTGAGGTCCGCGAAAGCGGTGTGCGACAACCGCTCCTGTGCGGAGACCGCGGCGAGCACGGCCTCGCGCGCAGGCCCCTTCGCGCCGTCCTGCGCCATCGAGGCGGCGGCCGCCCCGACCCCGCCCGCCTCCGGACCACGCACCTCCCGCTGTCCCGGAACCTCCCGGTGCTCGCCGGTGGGCAGCGCCGGCGCCGTCGGGTCCCCCCGGCGGTCCGCGACGTCCACCGCGCCACCCAGCAGCGCGGCGAGCACCGCGTCGAACGCGGGCACCTGGCCCACGTCGCTCAGCAGGCAGACGCGGCACGCCCAGTAGAGCCGCCGCCGGTCGCTGGGCGGCGTCAGGCGCAGCGCGCGCGCCAGGGCTGCGGCCCGGTCGAGAGGAACCGGCACGCCGGCACGGCGCAGCGCGTGCACGAGCGCGGCGGCCAGCGCCGCCGGCTCGACGTGGACGACCGCCTCAGCCACCCTCGGCGCCCACCAGCCAGGCCAGCCCCCGGGCCCGCACGGCGTCGGCGTCGTCCCGGCTCTTGAGCACCGACCCCAGCGTGGCGGCGGCCCCCACCTCGTCGAGCCGGTGCACGCCGAGCAGCGTGAGCGCGGCGACCCAGTCGATCGCCTCGGCCACGCCGGGCGGCTTCTCCAGGTCGAGCGCGCGCAGCCGAGAGACCGCGGCGGCGGCCTGGACGGCGAGCGGCTCCGCGGCCTCGGGCACCCTGCGCCGCACGATCTGCGCCGTCCGCGCCGGGTCCGGGTAGTCGATCCAGTGGTAGAGGCACCGTCGCTTGAGGGCGTCGTGCAGGTCGCGCGTGCGGTTGGACGTCAGCACCACCACCGGCGGGTGCGCCGCCCGCACCGTGCCCAGCTCGGGGATGGTCACCGACGACTCCGCCAGCAGCTCGAACGTGAACGCCTCGAACTCGTCGTCCGCCCGGTCGAGCTCGTCGACGAGCAGGACCGCGGGGCGCGGGCCGGGGTGCTCCAGCGCCGTGAGCAGGGGGCGCCGCTGCAGGTAGTCGCGGCCGAAGAGGTCGTCGGCCGCCAGGTGCTCGCCGCGCGCCTCCGCCAGCCGGATCGCCAGCAGCTGCTTGGCGTAGCTCCACTCGTAGAGGGCCTCGCTGGAGTCGATGCCCTCGTAGCACTGGAGCCGCACGAGCGGCGTGTCGAGCACGCGGGCCAGCGCCTTGGCCGCCTCGGTCTTGCCGACGCCGTGCTCGCCCTCGAGCAGCAGCGGCTGCGGCAGCCGGACGGCGAGGAACAGCGCCGTGGCCAGCCCGGTGTCCGCCAGGTAGTCGACGGCGTCCAGCGCGGCGGCGAGGCTCTCGACGTCCGGGACGCGCGACACGACCTCCGGCCCGGCCCCCGCCCGTGCCTCGGCGTTCACCCGCGCCCGAGGAACGCCTCGCGGCACCCGTTGCCGCAGAACCAGACCGTCTCGCCGTCCCGCTCGGCGCTCAGCGCGCCGGGCACGACCGCCACCGTCATGCCGCAGACCGGGTCGACCGCGGTGGACGGCGCGGCGTCCGCGACCGTGGACGGCGTCCGCCGCGGCCGCTCGGCGACCAGCTCGGCGAGCACCGACAGCGCGATCTCCGGGGCGGTGCGGGCCCCGATGTCCAGACCCGCGGGGCTGTGGACGCGCGCGCGCTGCTCGCCCCCGACGTCCAGGCTCTCCAGCACGGCGGCGGCCCGGATCCGGCTGGCCACCAGCGCCACGTAGGGGACGCCGGCCCGCAGGGCCGCCTCGAGCGGCGCCTCCTCGCCGCGCCCGTGGGAGGCGACGACCACGGCGTCCGCGCCCGCGACCTCGACCCCGTCGCCGGCCTCGACGTCCAGCCCGAGGACGCGGCCGAGCTCGGCGAGCGCCCGCGCGACCGGGGTGTCGCCGACGACGACGACCCGGCCCGGCGGGCGGCGCGGCTCGAGGAAGATCTCCAGCGTGCCGCCGGACACGCACGGGTTCGCGACGGTGACCGCGCCCTCCTCGTCGCGGACCGTCGCCGGCTCGCCGGCCCGGATGCGCAGCAGGAGCGGCTCCCCGGAGGCCAGCACCTCCAGCGCGTGCAGGCGCACCGAGGCCTCGGCGCAGGAGCCGCCGACGAAGCCCTCGACGGTGCCGTCCGGGTGCACGAGCGCGGTGTCACCGGCGTGCGCGCTCGTCGGGTGCTGCGCCCGCACGACGGTCGCCTCGACGAACGGCACCCGCTGCCGCAGCAGCGTCTCCGCCCGGCGCGCCAGGTCACCGCGCGACGTCACCGCCCACCCCTCACGCCGGCGGGGCCGCACGGCCCTGCATCGCCGCCCACACCCGCGCCGGGGTGCACGGCATGTCGACGTGCCGGACGCCCAGCGGCGCCAGCGCGTCGACCACGGCGTTGACGACGGCCGGCGGGGAGCCGACGGTCGCCGACTCGCCGATCCCCTTGGCGCCCAACGGGTGGTGGGGCGACGGGGTGACCGTGTAGCCGGTCTCCCAGTCGGGCACCTCCAACGCGGTCGGCAGCAGGTAGTCCGCGAACGAGCCGGCGAGGCAGTTGCCGTCGTCGTCGAACTCGATCATCTGCATGAGGGCCATCCCCACGCCGTCCGTCAGGCCGCCGTGCACCTGGCCCTCGATGATCATCGGGTTGATCCGGGTGCCGCAGTCGTCCACCGCGACGAACCGGCGCACCGTGACCACGCCGGTGCCCGGGTCGACGTCCACGACGCAGATGTACGCGCCGAACGGGAACGTGAGGTTCGGCGGGTCGTAGGTGACCTCGGCGTCGAGGTTGCCGTCGACGCCCTCGGGCAGCGCGAGCGTGCCGTGGGCCGCCAGCGCGATCTCCGGCATCGTCGCGCCCTTCGACGGGTCCCCGGCGACGAACCAGCGGCCCTTCTCCCACTGCAGGTCCTCGGCGCGGCACTCCAGCATGGCCGCGGCGATGAGCCGGGCCTTCTCGCGCACCTTGCGCGTCGCGAGCGCGACCGCGGCGCCGCTGACGGGAGTCGACCGGCTGCCGTACGTGCCCAGGCCGAACGGGGTCTGGTCGGTGTCGCCGTGCACGACCTCGATGTCCTCGGGCGGGATGCCGATCTCCTCGGCGACGATCTGAGCGAACGTCGTCTCGTGGCCCTGTCCCTGGGTCTGCACCGACAGCCGGACGACGGCCTTGCCGGTGGGGTGCACCCGCACCTCCGCGCCGTCCGCCATCCCGAGGCCCACGATGTCCATGTGCCGGCGGGGGCCCGCTCCGACGGTCTCGGTGAAGAAGGAGACGCCGATGCCCATGAGCTCCCCGCGGGCCCGTCGCTCGGCCTGCTCGCGGCGCAGGTCGTCGTAGCCGGCGATCTGCACGGCCAGCCGCATCGCCGCCTCGTAGTTGCCCGAGTCGTACTCCCAGCCGGTCTTGTTCGGGTAGGGGAACTGCTCGGGCCGGATGAGGTTGCGCAGCCGCAGCTCCACGGGGTCCATGCCCAGCTCGCGCGCCAGGACGTCGACCATCCGCTCGACGAGGTACACCGCCTCGGTGACCCGGAACGAGCAGGCGTAGGCGACGCCGCCCGGCGCCTTGTTCGTGTAGGCGCCGGTGACCGAGCAGTACGCGGCCTCCAGGTCGTAGCTGCCGGTGAAGATGTGGAAGAACCCGGCCGGGTACTTCGTCGGCTGCGCCGTCGCGTTGAACGCGCCGTGGTCGGCGAGCACGGTGGCGCGGACGGCGAGGATCCTGCCGTCGCGGGTCGCGGCGACCTCGCCGCGCATGTGGTAGTCCCGCGCGAAGGCCGTCGACATGAGGTTCTCGGACCGGTCCTCCACCCACTTCACCGGCTTGCCCGTCACGATCGAGCCGACGACGGCGCAGACGTAGCCGGGGTAGATGCCCACCTTGTTGCCGAAGCCACCGCCGATGTCCGGCGAGACGACCCGGATCTTGTGCTCCGGGATGCCGGCCACCATGGCGTAGAGCGTGCGGTGGGCGTGCGGCGCCTGCGTCGTCTCGTAGAGCGTCAGCTTGCCGGTGATCGCGTCGAAGTCCGCGATCGCGCCGCAGGTCTCCAGCGGCGCGGGATGCGACCTCGGGTACAGCACGTCCTGCGCCACCACGACCTCGGCGCGCTCGAAGACGGCGTCCGTGGCGGCCCGGTCGCCCGCCTCCCAGTCGAAGATGTGGTTGTCGGTGCGGCCCTCGAGGTCGTCGCGGATCACCGGGGCACCCGGCTCGAGCGCGCGCCGGGGGTCCATCACCGGGGGCAGCGGCTCGTACTCCACGTCGATGAGCTCGAGCGCGTCCCGCGCCGAGTAGCGGTCCTCGGCGACCACGAAAGCGACCTCCTGGCCCTGGAACCGCACCTTGTCGGTGGCCAGCACGGCCTGGACGTCGTGCGACAGGGTCGGTGCCCACGCCAGCCCCAGGCCGGCCAGGTCCTGTCCCGTGATGACGGCGCGGACCTTCGGGTGCGCCGTGGCCTGCGAGACGTCGACGGACACCACCCGGGCGTGCGCGAAGGGGGAGCGCAGGATCGCCCCGTGCAGCATGCCGGGCAGCACGATGTCGTCGAGGTACCGGCCGTGCCCGCGCACGAAGCGCTGGTCCTCCTTGCGCTGCAGGCGGCCGAAGCCGACCGGCCGCTCCGGCGACCCGGCCTCGGGGTTCACCTCGCGAGGGGTCCGTCCCCGCTCCTCGGTCGTGGTCACGGGTTGCTCACCTCCGGCTGCCGGGTCGGCGCCGACTCCTCCTCGGGGGCGGTGCGGGCCTCCGGCACGCCCACGGTGCTCTCGACGGCGGCGTGCTCGGCCGCCCAGCGGATCGAGCGCACGATCGTCGCGTAGCCGGTGCACCGGCAGACCTGCCCGGAGATGGCCTCGCGGATCGTCTCCTCGCTCGGGTCGGGGTCGCGGTCCAGCAGCGCGCGGGCCGTCAGCATCATCCCGGGCGTGCAGAACCCGCACTGCAGCCCGTGCTCGGCCATGAACCCCTGCTGCACCGGGTCGAGCGCACCGTCGTGGGCCAGGCCCTCGACCGTCCGCACCTCGTGACCGGAGGCCATCGCGGCGAGCACGGTGCACGACTTCACCGGCAGCCCGTCGAGCAGCACGACGCACGTGCCGCAGTGGCTGGTGTCGCAGCCCCAGTGCGTCCCGGTCAGCCCGAGCTCGTCGCGCAGGAAGTGGACGAGCAGCAACCGCGGCTCGACGTCCCGGGTCACCTCGGTGCCGTTGACGGTCGTCGTCACCTGCATGGCGCTCAGCCCTCCTGCTGCGCCGCGGCGGTCGCCCGCTCGACGGCCCGGAGCAGCACGCGGCGCGTCAGCTCGCCCGCCAGGTGCCGCTTGTAGTCGACCGGCCCCCGCTGGTCGGCGGAGGGCCGTGCCTCCTCGGCGGCCACCCGCGCCGCCTCCCGCACGAGGTCGTCCGTGGGCACCTGCGCCCGCAGCACCTCCTCCGCGCGGGTGATGCCGCCGTGCACCCCGAGAGCGGTGAGCCCGATGGCGACGTCCTCGGCACGGCCCTGCTCGTCGAGGGTGACGGCCGCCCCGGCGGCGGCGACCGCCCAGTCGCCGGTGCGCCGCTCGACCTTCTCGTAGGCGCTGCCCGCGCGGGCCCGCACGGGGAAGCGCACCTCGGTGAGCACCTCGTCGAACGACAGGGTCGACTCGTACGGGCCGGCGTGGACGTCGCGGGCCGCCATCGTCCGCGTGCCGCGGGGCCCGACGACGACGACCTGCGCCCGCAGCACCTCGCAGACGGTCGTCATGTCCTCGGCCGGGTCGCACTGGCACAGCGAGCCGCCGATCGTGCCCCGGTTGCGCACCGCCGGGTCGGCGATGACGCGCTCCGCCTCGCGCAGCACCGGGAACAGCTCGCCGAGCAGCTCGGAGTCGAGCAGCTCCGCGTGCCGGGTCATGGCGCCGACGCGCACCACGTCGCCCTCGCGCGTGATGCCCCGCATCTCCGGGACGTCGTTGATGTCGACCAGCCACTCCGGCGCCGCCAGCCGCAGCTTCATCATCGGCAGGAGGCTGTGGCCGCCGGCGACGAGCCGGGCGTCCGGCCCGTGCGCGGTCAGCAGCTCGACCGCCTCCGCGACACTGCCGGCTCTCGCGTACTCGAACTCCGCAGGTACCTGCACGGCCGCTCCCTGGCGCCGCGGGGCCCTGGGGCGGACCCGTCACCGCGACTCGACGGTCCGCCCGCCGGCCCTGGCGTGTCAAGGGACTCGGCGCTTCTCGCCGGTCACCGGGGTCGGTCCTCCCGGGACGATCGGGACGTAGCGGCTCAGGCCTCCGCGTCGACCAGGCTGGGGGTGATGCCCGTGCGGAACAGCGCCAGGGCGAGCGCAGCCTGCGTCGCGGCCGTCGCCCCGACGAACTCGATGCCCAGCTCGACCTCCTCGCCGCCGTCGACACTGGTCCTGACCACACCGGGCAGGTGCACGGTGCCGGACGACGTCGGCAGCTGGACGGCCACCGCGTCCCCGCACCGCGGGGCCCGGTCCGTCGCCAGGACGGCGCACAGCCCGGTGAGACTCGCGTCCTTCAGGCGGCCAGGCCGGTCGGCCACTCGGACCGGCCCGTCCAGTGCGAACCGCACGGACGCCCGGCGGTCGGCGGCGAACCGCTCGGACCGGATGCGGCGCACCGCGGCGACCAGCAGCGCTCCGTTGAGCACTGCCCACAGTGCGGCACCGTGCGCGACCCACGGCACGGGGTAGGTGACGCCGGTGACCCCGAGTGCCGTGGCGGCGTACCAGGCGAGCGCGACGACGGTTGCGGTCGTCAGGACGACGAGCAGGGCCGGCACGGGGGTCCGCGACCGGTCCTCACCGGTGCGGCCCTTGGTCGTCACCCGGAACGTGGCGCCGCGTCGTCCGACGAGGGCGAGCGTCGCGGCGAGGTTCGCCGGCATGCGCACGAACTCGAACAGGGTGGACTGCCACCACGGGGCCCGGCCGCGGCCCAGCACCGCCAGGGCGAGCCGCTGCAGCGCGAACACTCCCAGGAACGCCGGCACGAAGACCGTGGCGGGGGCGGCGATCGGAAGCCACCCGGCGGCGACCGTGAGCAAGGGGAGCAGCACGTAGCCGAGGCTCCGCCAGGACTCGAACCAGCCGAGCAGCGTCGAACCGTAGGACACCCGCTGGTGGAGCGTCAGCCCGCTCACGACGAGCGGGTTCTCGGTACGGAGCACCTGCATCGCCCCGGTCCCCCAGCGCAGCCGCTGCCCGAGGTACTGGCTGGCGTCGCCGGCGGCGAGCCCCCGGGCCAGGACGCCGTTGTGGTAGACGGTCTTCCAGCCGCGGCGGTGCAGGCGGATCGTCGTGTGGATGTCCTCGGTGACCGACTCCGTCGCGATGCCGCCGACCGCCGTCAGCGCCGACAGCCGTAGCACCGCGTTCGTCCCGCACCAGAACGCGGCGTTCCAGGCGTTCCGGCCCGCGGCCAGTCCGCGGTAGAAGAGCTCCTGCTCGCTGTACCGGCGACCCGGTCGGCGGTCGACGTGCTCGAACGAGTCGAGGTTGTAGAAGTCCTGCGGCGTCTGGACGAGCGCCACGTCGGGGTCGGCGAAGTAGCCGATGGTGTCGGTGAGGAAGCCCGAGGCGGCGACGTGGTCGGCGTCCAGCACCGCCACGAGGTCGACGTCGGCCTCGGCCAGCTCGGGCAGCACCGCGTTGACGTTGCCCGCCTTGGCGTGCTCGTGCGTCTCCCGGGCGCGGTAGACGGCGCCGAGATCGGCCGCCAGCTCGGCCACCCAGGGGCGGGCTCCGTCGTCGAGCACCCACGTCTCGTGCGCCGGCTGCAGCGCGACCGCAGCGGCGATCGTCGGCAACAGCACCTCGCGCGGCTCGTTGTACGTCGGCACGAGGACGGCCACCCGGGGCCGTGCCGTGGCCGGCGCGGGTGGCGTGACGGTGGCGTCGACGTCCCACAGGTCGTGGGTGTGGAACGCCAGTGACACCGCCGCGTGCACCTCCAGCAGCAGCAGCGGGAGGGCCAGGGCCAGGGCGGCGCCTTCCAGCGTCCAGCCCGTGCGCCAGACGAGGTACCCCACCGTCACCAGCAGAGACGTCAGTGCGAGCGCCCGGACGCCGTTGCGCCGGCGTGCGGGCTCGGGCTCGGGCACGCGCGGGTCGCCGAGCGCCGGCCAGACCGGCGGCTCGTCGTCCGGGGCCTGACGCTGCAGCGGGAACGCCGCCGCCGGCGACGTGGTGGGGTGGGTCACCCTCTGCCTGTCGGCACGCGGCCGACACGGCTGAAGCGGTCAGATCAGGACGTTCAGCGCGCGACGGAACGAGCTCGTGTGCCGGTCCACGTCGTCCGCCGACGTCCGCGGGCACATCAGGGCCATGTTGTGGAACGGCGTGAGCAGCAGGCCGTCGTTGAGCGCCGCGAGGTGCAGGTACTGCTGCAGCGCGAAGTCGTCGGCCGCGGCGGCCTCCGCCCCGGTGCGCGGTGGCTCGGGGGAGAAGGCGTACTCGGCGCGGCAGCCGAGCCGGGTGACGTGCCAGGGGACGCCGGCGGCGGCCAGGCCCGCCTGCACGCCGTCCGTCCACCGGACCGCCATCGCCTCCATGTGCGCGAACGCCTCGTCGGTGAGCACCTCGGTGAGCGTCGCGCGGACCGCGGCGAGCGACAGGGCGTTGCCGGCGAGCGTCCCGCCCACCCCGCCGACGTCGACGTCCTCGAGCTCGACCGACGTCTGCACGCGGTCGGCGAGCTCGGCGGTCATCCCGAAGGCCGCGGCCGGGACGCCCCCGCCGATCGTCTTGCCGACGACCACGGCGTCCGGCGCCAGGCCCCAGGCGCGCGTGCAGCCGCCCGGGCCGGCGCAGAGGGTGTGCGTCTCGTCCATGACGAGCAGGACGCCGTGGCGGGTGCACAGGTCGCGCAGCGCCTCGTGGTAGCCCGGCTCGGGCAGCACGATGCCGATGTTCGTCATCGCCGGCTCCAGCAGCGCGCACGCCACGTCGCCGCTCGCGAGCGCCGCCTCGAGCGCCGCCACGTCGTTGAAGGGGACGACGACCGTCGTGACCGCGGGGTCGACCGGTGGTCCGATGTTGCCGCGCCGCGGGACGACGCGGCCGGTCGCCGGGTCGAGGGTGGCGAACGCCTCGTCGACGGTGCCGTGGTAGCAGTAGTCGACGACCAGCACCTTGGGCCGGCCGGTGACGTGACGGGCGTACCGGACCAGGTGCCGGTTGGCGTCCGTGGCCGACAGCGTGAACTGCCACTGCGGGAGGCCGAACCGCCGGCTCAGCTCCTCGGCCGCCACCACGGCGTCCTCGGTCGGCAGCATCGCGGTGATGCCCCGAGCGACCTGCTCGCGGACGGCCGCGACCGTCGCCGCGGGGGAGTGGCCCACCATCGCGCCGGTGTCGCCGAGGCACAGGTCGACGTGGTCGACGCCGTCGACGCACGTGAAGTGCGCGCCGTGCGCCTCCTCGACGAACACGGGGAAGGGCCCGGGCCACTTGGCCATCCACGACATCGGGACGCCGCCGGGCATGTGGTCCAGCGCGCGGGTCGCCAGCTCCCGCGACCGTGGCCGGGCCGCCACGAACCGCTCGGTCTCGGCGGCGGTGAGCTGCGCCAGGCGTTCGGTGCTCACGAGGCCGGGCCCAGCGCCGCCGCCTCGAGGACGTCGAGCGCGTCGTCCAGGAGGGCCTCCCCGATGGTCAGCGGCGGCAGGAACCGCAGCACGTTGCCGTAGGTCCCGCAGGTCAGGGTGACGACGCCGGCCGCGTGGCAGGCGGCCGAGATGCGCGCGGCCTCGGCGGCGTCCGGCTCGACGTCTCCCGGCCGCACCAGCTCGATCGCGAGCATCGCGCCGCGCCCCCGCACGTCCCCGATGCCCGGGTGCCGGTCGGCCAGCGCGCGCAGGCGCGGCAGCATCCGTCGCTCGATCGCCCGAGCCCGCGCCGGCAGGTCGTCGTCCACCAGAGCGCGCATCGCGGCCAGCGCCGCGGCGCAGGCGACCGGGTTGCCGCCGTAGGTGCCCCCGAGGCCTCCCGCGTGGACGGCGTCCATCACCTCGGCCCGACCGACGACGCCGGCGAGCGGCAGGCCGCCCGCGACCCCCTTGGCCACCGTCATCAGGTCGGGGACGACGCGCTCGTGGTCGCACGCGAAGACGTCGCCGGTGCGCCCGAACCCGGTCTGGATCTCGTCGGCGACGAGCAGGACGCCGTGCTCGCGGCACCACCGCTCGACGGCGGGCAGGAAGCCCGGCGCCGGGACGACGAACCCGCCCTCACCCTGGATCGGCTCGATGACCACGCACGCCACGCGGTCGGCCCCCACCTGCGTCGCGACGGCCGACAGCGCGCGGGCCGCCGCCTGCTCGCCGGTGACCGGCACCGGCTCCCGGAACGGGTAGGACATCGGCACCCGGTACACCTCGGCGGCGAACGGTCCGAAGCCGCTCTTGTAGGGCGCGGCCTTCGCGGTCATCGCCATCGTCAGGTTGGTGCGCCCGTGGTAGGCGTGGTCGAACACGACGACGGCGTCGCGCCCGGTCGCGTGCCGGGCCACCTTGACGGCGTTCTCCACCGCCTCGGCCCCGGAGTTGAACAGGGCCGCGCGCTTGTCGTGGTCCCCCGGTGCCAGGCCGGCCAGCTGCTCGCACACGGCGACGTAGCCCTCGTACGGGGTGACCATGAAGCAGGTGTGCGTGAAGGCCGCGACCTGCTCCTGCACCGCCTGCACGACGCGCGGGTCGGCGTGCCCGACGTTGACGACGGCGATGCCCGAGCCGAGGTCGACGAGGTGATTGCCGTCGACGTCGACGAGGACGGCGCCGCCGGCCCGCTCCACGTAGACCGGCAGCATCGTGCCCACGCCGCGCGCGACGGCGGCGGCCTTGCGCGCCGCGAGATCGCGCGAGCGGGGGCCGGGGATCTCGGTGACGAGCCGGCGTACCTGCTCGACGGCGGTCCCGGGGCTGAGGACGGTCGGAGCCATGAGGCGCATCGTAGTGCGGATATCCGCGGCGACACGAGGCCCCAGCGACGGATTCAGTGGCGTGTGCCGCTCACTGGCCCGATATCGGTCGGTGGCGCGGGACGCCAGGATCGTTAGGCTGCCGTCATGACAGCGATCTCGGAGCGTGAGCGCTCGGTCCTGGACGACGTCCCCACCGACCTGTTCATCGGTGGTCGCTGGCGGGAGGGCGCCTCGGGGCGGCGGATCGACGTGGAGGACCCGGCGACGGGCGAGGTGATCGCCCGGGTCGCGGACGCCGAGGTGGAGGATGGCGAGGCGGCCCTGTCGGCGGCGGTCGCCGCGCAGGCGGGCTGGGCCGCCACGCCGCCGCGTGAGCGCGGTGAGATCCTCCGCCGCGCCTTCGAGGCGATCATGGCCCGGCAGGACGACCTGGCCCTGCTGATGACCCTGGAGATGGGCAAGACGCTCAAGGAGAGCAAGGCCGAGGTCGCCTACGCCGCCGAGTTCTTCCGCTGGTTCTCCGAGGAGGCCGTCCGCATCCACGGCCGCTACGCGGTCGCGCCCGCCGGCGGCAGCCGACTGCTGACGATGAAGCAGCCCGTGGGCCCGTGCCTGTTCATCACGCCGTGGAACTTCCCGATGGCCATGGGCACCCGCAAGATCGGCCCGGCCGTCGCGGCGGGCTGCACGATGGTCGTCAAGCCGGCCTCCGCCACGCCGCTGTCGATGCTGGCCCTGGCCGGGATCCTCAGCGAGTGCGGCCTGCCGGACGGCGTCCTCAACGTCGTGACGACCTCCAGCACCGGCAAGGTCATGGAGCCGCTGATCCGCGACCCCCGGCTGCGCAAGCTGTCGTTCACCGGGTCGACCGAGGTGGGGCGGCGCCTGGTCGAGCAGTCCGCCGAGCGCCTGCTGCGGGTCTCGATGGAGCTCGGCGGCAACGCGCCCTTCCTCGTCTTCGAGGACGCCGACCTCGACGCCGCCGTGGACGGCGCCATGCTCGCCAAGATGCGCAACATCGGGGAGGCGTGCACCGCCGCGAACCGCTTCCACGTGCACGCGTCGGTCGCCGAGGAGTTCACGCGCCGCCTCGCCGAGCGGATGCGGTCCCTCGAGCTCGGCCGGGGCACCCAGGACGGCGTGGACGTCGGCCCCCTGGTCGACGCCGGCCAGCGCGACAAGGTGCACGGCCTCGTGCAGGACGCCGTCGACAGGGGCGCCCGCGTCGTGTGCGGCGGCGGGCACTGGGGCCAGGAGGGCTACTTCTACCGCCCGACGGTGCTGGCCGACGTCCCGGACGGCGCGCGCATCCTCGAGGAGGAGGTGTTCGGTCCCGTCGCGCCGGTGACGACGTTCACCACGGACGACGAGGCCGTCGCCGCCGCCAACGACACCGAGTACGGGCTCGTGGCCTACGTCTTCACGCGCGACCTGAACCGTGCGCTGCGGGTGGCCGAACGCCTCGAGACCGGCATGGTGGGCCTCAACGCCGGTGTCGTGTCGAACCCCTCGGCACCCTTCGGCGGCGTCAAGGCCAGCGGCTTCGGCCGGGAGGGCGGGTTCGAGGGCATCGACGAGTACCTCGAGACCAAGTACGTCGGCATCACCCTCCCGTGAGCGTCGTGGGGCGCCTCGGTCGGCGGCCACGCTGTGCGGGACACTGGGTGCGCCCGGCGCCCGCAGACCTGACGTCGTCCCAGCGCGCCCGTTTCGGAGGATCTGAGCCCCTTGACGCAGCGTGACGTCGTCCTCCTCGGCTCCACCGGCTCGATCGGCAGCCAGGCCGAGGACGTCGTCCGGCGCAACCCGGACCGGTTCCGCGTCGTGGCCGTGGCGGCCGGCGGCGCCGACCCCGTGGCCCTCGCCGAGCAGGCCGTGCGGCTCGACGTCGAGGCGGTCGGGGTCGCCCGCGCCGAGGCGGCCGAGGTCCTCACCGTCGCGCTCGCCGAGGCCGCGCGCCGTGAGGGCAGGGCAGTCCCGGAGGTGGTCACCGGGCCGGACGCCGCCGCCGAGCTCGCGAGCCGCCCGTGCGACGTCGTCCTCAACGGCATGACGGGCTCGATCGGCCTCGCGCCCACGCTCGCAGCGCTGCGGGCGGGCCGCACGCTCGCGCTCGCGAACAAGGAGTCGCTCATCGTCGGAGGTCCCCTGGTCACCGCGGCGGCTCGACCCGGCCAGATCGTGCCGGTCGACTCCGAGCACTCGGCGCTCGCGCAGTGCCTGCGAGGCGGGCGTGCCGCCGAGGTCCGCCGGCTGGTGCTCACGGCGTCCGGCGGGCCGTTCCGCGGCCGCAGCCGCGACGAGCTCGCCGACGTCACGCCGGAGCAGGCCCTCGCCCACCCGACCTGGTCGATGGGGCCGGTGGTGACCGTGAACTCGGCGACGCTGGTGAACAAGGCCCTGGAGGTCATCGAGGCGCACCTGCTCTTCGACGTGCCGTTCGACTGCATCGACGTCGTCGTGCACCCGCAGTCCGTCGTCCACTCGATGGTCGAGTTCCTCGACGGCTCCACGCTGGCGCAGGCCTCCCCGCCGAGCATGCTCATCCCGATCGCGCTCGGGCTCGCCTGGCCCGAGCGCGTGCCGGACGCCGCGCCCGGCAACGACTGGTCCCGCCCCACGACCTGGGACTTCGAGCCCCTCGACGACGCCGCGTTCCCCGCCGTCCGGCTGGCCCGCGAGGTCGGCGAGGCGGGCGGGGCACTGCCGGCCGTCTACAACGCCGCGAACGAGGAGTGCGTCGAGGGCTTCCTGGCGGGTCGCGTGCCGTTCACGGGAATCGTGGACACTGTGGCCAGGGTTGTCGACGACGCGGTCGCGCAGCAGACCGTCAAGGTCGGCACCGCACGTGACGACCTCACGGTGCAGGACGTGCTGGACGCCGAGACGTGGGCCCGCCGCAGGGCGCACGAGGTGCTGGGGACGAAGGGGGCCGCATGACCGAGGGCATCGCCTACCTGGTCGGCGTGCTCGTCGTCGTCGTCGGACTCGCCCTGTCGATCGCGCTGCACGAGGTCGGTCACCTGGTGCCGGCGAAGAGGTTCGGCGTCAAGGTCACCCAGTACATGGTGGGCTTCGGGCCGACGATCTGGTCGCGGCGCCGCGGTGAGACCGAGTACGGCGTCAAGTGGATCCCGCTCGGCGGCTACATCCGGATGATCGGCATGTTCCCGCCGGCCAAGGGCTCGGACGAGCGTCACCTGCGCCCGTCGTCCACCGGCCCGTTCCAGTCCCTCGCGGACGACGCCCGGAGGGCCAGCGCGGAGGAGGTCAGGCCGGGCGACGAGAACCGCGTCTTCTACAAGCTGTCGGTGCCCAAGCGCCTGGTGATCATGCTGGGCGGCCCGACGATGAACCTCGTCCTCGGTGTCCTCTTCCTCGGCACCACCCTCACCGCGATCGGCCTGCCGACGCTGACGCCGACCGTCTCGGCGGTCAGCGAGTGCGTCATCCCGGTCACCGAGGCCGAGCGCGAGTGCGCGCCGTCCGACCCCCCTGCGCCCGCGGCCGCCGCGGGCATCGAGGCCGGGGACGTCGTGGTCTCGCTGGCGGGCCGGCCCACCGAGACGTGGCGTGACGTGCAGGACGCGATCCGCGCGTCGGCGGGCGAGACGGTCCCGGTCGTCGTCGAGCGGGACGGCGAGCGCCTGGAGCTGACGGCGCAGGTCATCCCCGACGACCGCCCAGCGCTGGACGCCGACGGCAACCTGGTGCTGGACGACGCCGGCGAGCCGGTGCTCGAGCGCGTCGGCTTCCTGGGCATCTCGCCGACCCAGGAGCTCGTGCCCCAGCCGGTGAGCGAGGTCGGGCCCTTCGTGGGGGACGCGGTGGTGCGCACCGCCGGCATCATCCTCAACCTGCCGGCGCGCATGGTGGACGTCGCGGAGGCCGCCTTCGGGGACGCCGAGCGCGACCCGAACGGCCCGATCGGCATCGTCGGTGTGGGCCGCCTCTCCGGGGAGGTCGCCACCACCGACCTCCTCGAGACCACGCGCGAGCGCGTCGCGGTGATGCTGTCGCTGCTGGGCTCGCTCAACATCGCGCTGTTCGTCTTCAACCTCGTGCCGCTGATGCCGCTGGACGGCGGCCACGTCGCCGGTGCGCTCTACGAGGGGGCCCGCCGCCAGGTGGCGCGGCTGCGACGCCGTCCGGACCCCGGCCCCGTCGACATCGCCCGGCTGCTGCCGGTGACGTACGTCGTCGCGACGCTGCTCATCGCGATGTCGGGGCTGCTGCTGTACGCGGACATCGTGCGCCCGGTCACCCTCGGAGGCTGAGCCGCACGCGATCACGGATACTGGGTGACATGGCGACCCCCGTGAGCCTCGGCATCCCGTCTGCCCCGCCCCCGGTGCTCGCGCCGCGGCGCAAGAGCCGCAAGATCAAGGTGGGCAAGGTCGAGGTCGGTGGCGACGCACCGATCAGCGTCCAGTCGATGACCACGACGCCCACCACCGACATCAACGCGACCCTGCAGCAGATCGCCGAGCTGACGGCGTCCGGCTGCGACATCGTGCGGGTCGCCTGCCCCAGCCAGGACGACGCGGACGCCCTGCCCGCGATCGCGACCAAGTCCCAGATCCCCGTCATCGCCGACATCCACTTCCAGCCCAAGTACGTCTTCGCGGCGATCGAGGCGGGCTGCGCGGCGGTGCGGGTCAACCCCGGCAACATCCGTAAGTTCGACGACCAGGTGAAGGAGATCGCACAGGCCGCGAGGGACCACGGCACGTCGATCCGCATCGGGGTGAACGCCGGGTCGCTCGACAAGCGGCTGCTCGACAAGTACGGCAAGCCGACCGCGGAGGCGCTCGTGGAGTCCGCGGTCTGGGAGGCCAGCCTGTTCGAGGAGCACGACTTCCACGACTTCAAGATCTCGGTGAAGCACAACGACCCGGTCGTCATGGTGCGCGCCTACGAGCTGCTCGCCGAGCGCGGCGACTGGCCGCTGCACCTCGGCGTCACGGAGGCCGGCCCGGCGTTCCAGGGCACGATCAAGTCGTCGGTGGCGTTCGGCGCGCTGCTCAGCAAGGGCATCGGCGACACCATCCGGGTGTCCCTGTCCGCGCCTCCCGTCGAGGAGGTCAAGGTCGGCATCCAGATCCTGCAGTCGCTCAACCTGCGCCCGCGCAAGCTGGAGATCGTCTCCTGCCCGTCGTGCGGCCGCGCCCAGGTCGACGTCTACACGCTCGCCGACCAGGTGACCGCCGGCCTCGAGGGCATGGAGGTGCCGCTGCGCGTCGCCGTGATGGGCTGCATCGTCAACGGTCCGGGCGAGGCGCGCGAGGCCGACCTCGGTGTGGCGTCTGGCAACGGCAAGGGCCAGATCTTCGTCAAGGGTGAGGTCATCAAGACGGTGCCCGAGTCGAAGATCGTCGAGACGCTCATCGAGGAGGCGATGCGGATCGCCGAGGAGATGGGCTCCGGCGCCGAGGGCAGCCCGACCGTCAGCGTCGGCTGACACGTGCGCCTCCGGCCCGACCAGCCGGACGACGCGCCCGCCGTCCGGGCCGGGGCATCGGCGCCGCGCTGGTACGGCACCCGCTCGGCGCGGCGTCCGGCTACCCCCTGGTGCTCGTCGAAGGCTCACCGACCTCCTACGCGCGGCTGAGACCTTCTGCGGCTGGACTGCGTCGGCCTGCGAGACGGCGACGCCTCAGGCCCGCGCAGTGGCGCGTAGGTGACAATGCCCGGGTGCTGCGCTCGCCGGTGAAGGTTCTCGACGACGCCGACGTGCGCGCCGTCGTGGACCTCTGCGAGCAGGACCCGGTGGCGAACGTCTTCGTCAGCTCCCGGGTCGCGGCCGTCGGCTGCGACGCCCGCAAGCTGGGCGGAGAGCTCTGGGGGTACTGGCGCCGAGGGCGGTTGGCGTCGGCCTGCTGGGCCGGCGCGAACCTCGTCCCGGTGGAGGCCGACGACGTCTCCCTCGACGCCTTCGCCGCCAAGGCGCGCCGGCAGGGACGGCGGTGCTCCTCGATGGTCGGTCCGGCGGACGCCGTCCTCGGCCTCTGGGAGCGGCTCGTCCCGGCCTGGGGACCGGCTCGCGAGGTGCGGCCCGACCAGCCGTTGATGGCCGTCACCGGCGCCCCGCTCGTCACGCCGGACCCGGCGGTGCGCCGGACCACCCGCGACGATCTCGACGTGCTGTACCCCGCCTGCGTGGCGATGTTCACCGAGGAGGTCGGCTACAGCCCCGAGACCGGCGACGGGGGCACCACCTACCGCCGCCGCGTCACCGAGCTCGTCGACCTCGGCCGCTCCTTCGCCCGGGTCGAGCAGCTCGACGGGCGGCCCCAGGTGGTGTTCAAGGCCGAGCTCGGTGCGGTGGCGCCCGGCGTCGTCCAGGTGCAGGGTGTCTGGGTGCACCCGGCGCTGCGCGGCCGCGGCATGGCCGCCCCCGGCATGGCGGCCGTCGTCGCGCAGACGAGGCGCCGCTTCACGTGGCCCGGGCGCGACACGGCGGTGAGCCTGTACGTCAACGCGTACAACCACCGCGCGGTCGCCGCCTACGAGCGCGTCGGCTTCCGCCGCGTGGGCACCTTCGCGACCGTGCTGTTCTGACGGTGGCCGTCGGCGGCCTGGGCGGCTCGACGGGGAGGAACGCCGGGGACGTCCGTGCTCGGCGCTTCGGCGACACGGCGGCTGTTCCTCCCCGTCGGCACGACGCGTCGCACCACGTCGCGGATGATGCCGATGACCCAGTCCGGGTCGAACATCACGTCCTCCCACGAGAAGCGCAGCACCGTCCACCCGGCGCGCACGAGCTCGTCGTAGCGCCGGCAGTCCCGCCGCAGTGCCTTCCGGTCGCCGTGCCACTCGAAGGAGTCGGCCTCCAGCACGATGCGGCGCCGCCGGTCGGCGAGGTCGACGCGTACCCGGCCGCCCGCCTCGATCACCACCTGCGGCTCGAAACCCGTGCACCCGGCTTCGATCGCCAGGGCACGCAGCGCCGACTCGAACGGGTTCGCCGCGCGCCCGTCGGCGTGGCGCGCCACCCGCCGCACGGCCCCACGACGGGCGCCACGCCACGCCAGTGCCCGTCGTGTCAGCTGCGCTTGGGAGAGCAGTCCGAGTGCCAGGGCCTGGTCCGCCACGGCCAGCGCCTCGACGAAGGGCAGGTCGGCCGCGCAGTCGAGCACCGTGCGCTCGACGGTCGTCACGCCGTCCCGGACGTCGCCTGGATCCGGGGCTCGCCAGTGGAGCTTCGTGTGCTCGGCGACCGACGGGTGGCTGTTGCGGCGGACCGTGACGTGAACGTCCAGCGGCGGCAGCAGCAGTGACAGACGGTGGTGCTCGGCGGCGCTGAGGTGGCTCACGATGCCGCAGGCCTGCGAGGCCGCCGCGTGAGATGGTGGCAGGTCGGGCAGCCCGTACCGCCCCCGGGCCAGGCGCACCACCTCGCCTCGTTGCAGGGCGGCGTCCAGCCGGCGCCGAGTGGTGTGGACGGCCAGGTCGCTCCAGCGGGCACGTCCGCCGAGGCGGCGCACGACGATGTCCACGGGCAGGTCGCTGGGCACACACCCACGGTGGCGCCTGCGGCCACGGTCGCGCTGGCGCTGTCCACAGGCGGGACGACGGGGAGGAACGACCCGCTCCCGAGTGGTTGCGCCGCGGTGCCCTGCCGGGTCGTTCCTCCCGGCCGGCACCCCGAAACCGGTGCCGGACGGCGCTGCGCCCGCCGCTAGGCTCGCCGCATGATCCTGCGGATGTCGTCCCTGTTCCTGCGCACCCTGCGCGAGGACCCGGCGGACGCGGAGGTCCCGAGCCACCGGCTGCTGGTGCGGGCCGGCTACATCCGCCGCGCCGCGCCCGGCATCTACTCCTGGCTTCCGCTGGGGTACCGGACGTACCGGAAGGTCGAGCAGATCGTCCGTGAGGAGATGGACGCGATCGGCGCGCAGGAGGTGCACTTCCCGGCGCTGCTGCCCAGGGCGCCCTACGAGGCGACGAACCGCTGGACCGAGTACGGCGACACGCTCTTCCGCCTGCAGGACCGCAAGCGCGACGACTACCTGCTCGGACCGACGCACGAGGAGATGTTCACCCTCCTGGTGAAGGACCTGTACTCCTCGTACAAGGACCTGCCGCTGTCGATCTACCAGATCCAGACGAAGTACCGCGACGAGGCGCGGCCCCGCGCGGGCCTCCTGCGCGGCCGGGAGTTCGTCATGAAGGACTCCTACTCCTTCGACGTGGACGACGAAGGGCTGGAGCGCTCCTACCAGGCGCACCGCGACGCCTACGTGCGGATCTTCGACCGCCTCGGCATGGAGTACGTCGTCGTCGCCGCGATGTCCGGCGCGATGGGCGGCAGCGCCAGCGAGGAGTTCCTCGTGCCGGCCGCCAACGGCGAGGACACGTACGTCCGCTGCACGAGCTGCGACTACGCCGCCAACGTCGAGGCGGTGCGCGTGCCGACGCCGCCGGCGCAGGCCTGGGACGACGTCCCGGCCGCCCACGCGGAGGACACCCCGGACACCCCGACCATCGACACGCTCGTCGACCACCTCAACGAGCGGTTCCCCCGGCAGGACGGTCGCGTCTGGACGGCCGCCGACACCCTCAAGAACGTCGTCGTCACGCTGCTCGCTCCGGACGGTTCGCGCGAACCCCTGGCGATCGGCGTCCCCGGTGACCGCGAGGTGGACGAGAAGCGGCTGGCCGCGCAGGTCGAGCCGGCCCAGGTCGTCCCGTTCACCGAGGAGGACTTCGCCGCCCACCCGGCACTGAGGAAGGGCTACATCGGGCCGGGGGTGCTGGGAGAGAAGAACGCCTCCGGCATCCGGTACCTGGTCGACCCGCGCGTCGTCGACGGCACCCGCTGGGTGACCGGCGCGGACGTCACCGGCAGCCACGTCATCGACCTCGTCGCAGGCCGCGACTTCACGCCCGACGGCACCATCGAGGCCGCCGAGGTGCGGGACGGCGACCCGTGCCCGCAGTGCGGCGGCGCGCTGGAGTCGGCGCGCGGCATCGAGATGGGCCACGTGTTCCAGCTCGGGCGCAAGTACGCCGACGCCCTGGGGCTCAAGGTGCTCGACGAGAACGGCAAGCTCGTCACGGTGACGATGGGCTCCTACGGCGTCGGTGTGTCGCGAGCCGTGGCGGCGATCGTGGAGAACAGCCACGACGAGCTCGGCATCGTGTGGCCGCGCGCGGTCGCACCGGCCGACGTCCACCTCGTCGCCACCGGCAAGGACGCCGAGGTCTTCGAGACGGCCGCCCGCCTCGCCGCCGAGCTGGACGCCGCCGGCGTGACGGTGCTCTACGACGACCGTCAGAAGGTCAGCCCGGGCGTGAAGTTCAAGGACGCCGAGCTGCTCGGCATGCCGACGATCGTCACGGTCGGCAAGCGGCTGGCCGACGGCGTCGTCGAGGTGCGCGACCGGGCGACGGGTGAGCGCGACGACGTGCCCGTCGGGGACGCCGTCCGCCACCTCGTCGACCTGGTGCGCGGATGACGGCGGTCGAGGCCGTCGTCTTCGACTGGGGCGGGACTCTGACGCCCTGGCACACCATCGACCTCGCCGAGCAGTGGCGGGCCTACGCCGGCGCCCACGCCGGCCACGGGCACGAGGCGGCCGAGCTCGCGGAGCGCATCCTGGCCGTCGAGGCCGCGGCGTGGCAGCGTGGCCGCACCGAGGGCACGAGCGCTCGGCTGCACGAGATCCTCAGTGCCGCAGGGGTTGTCACCGACCACCCCGGCCACGACGCCGCGCGGACGGCGTACGAGGAGTTCTGGGAGCCGCACACGCTCACCGATCCCGACGTGCCGCAGGTCTTCGCCGGGCTGCGCGAGCGCGGCATCCGGGTCGGCGTGCTCTCCAACACGATCTGGTCGAGGGAGTACCACGAGGACGTCTTCGCGCGGGACGGCGTGCTGCACCTCGTCGACGGCGCGGTCTACACCTCCGAGATCGACCACGTGAAGCCGCACCCGGCCGCGTTCCGCGCTGCGCTGGACGCCGTCGGCGTCGCCGACCCGGCCGCCGCGGTCTACGTCGGCGACCGGCCCTACGAGGACGTGCACGGCGCCCAGCGGGTCGGGATGCGGGCCGTGCTGGTGCCGCACTCGGACATCCCCGCCGACCAGCAGGTGCCGGTGGACGTCGTCCCGGACGCGGTGGTCCAGCGGCTCGCGGACCTGCTCGACGTCGTCGACGCATGGAGCTGACGGACCTCGGCGCCTCGACGGTCGCGCTGCTGCTGCTTGCCGCCCTGACCGCCGGGTGGATCGACGCGGTGGTCGGTGGGGGAGGCCTGGTGCAGCTGCCGGCGCTGCTGCTGGTGCCCGGCATCACGCCGCTGCAGGCCCTGGCCACCAACAAGCTCGGCAGCATCTGCGGTACCACGACGAGCAGCATCACCTACTACCGGCGGGTGCGCCCCGACCTGCGCACCGCGCTGCCGATGGCGGCGCTGGCGCTCGCCGGGTCGGCCGTCGGCGCGCTCAGCGCCAGCCTGCTGCCCGCGGAGGTGCTGCGGCCCGTCATCGTCGTCGCGCTGCTGGCCGTCGCGGCGTACACGCTCGCGCGACCGGCCCTCGGCGAGGCGACGGCCCTGCGCTGGCACGGCCGCCGCCACCACACCGCCGCCGGCGCGGCGGGGCTGACCATCGGCTTCTACGACGGCATCCTCGGGCCGGGCACCGGCTCGTTCCTCGTCTTCACCCTCGTCGGGTTGCTGGGCTACGCGTTCCTCGAGGCCAGCGCCAAGGCCAAGATCGTGAACGTCGCGACGAACCTCGGCGCGCTCCTGGTCTTCGTGCCGCAGGGCGCCGTGCTGTGGGGCCTGGGCCTGCTGATGGGCCTGGCCAACCTGCTCGGCGGCTACCTCGGCGCCCGGACGGCGGTCGCCAGGGGCAGCCGCTTCGTCCGCGTCGCCTTCCTCGTCGTCGTCTCCGCGCTGGTGCTGCGGCTGGGCTGGCAGGTCGTCACCGGGTCCTGACGTGCCCTCAGCCGGCGGGCAGCCCCGGCAGCGGCACCGCGGCTCCCCGCCAGGCGGCACCGCGCAGCGCCGCGCCGACGAGCAGGTCAGCGGCCAGCAGCCGCGCGCCGTCCACCGTCGCGGCGACGCACGCGGCGTGCAGGGCGGCCGTGCGCTCCTCCAGCGCGGTGGCGAGACCGCGCACCTCGGCCTCGGTGGTCACCGCCGGCAGGTCGTAGGCCGGCGCCGCGACCGGGACGTCACGGTCGGCGCCCCGCAGCACCTCGGTGAGCCGCTGCACGACGTCCTCGTGCGCGGCGAGGTGCTCCACCGCCTGCTCCCGTGCGGCATCGGCGAGCCGGGCCGCCACCACCCCGTAGCCGAAGACCGCGGCGTGCTCGCCCTCGAGCGCGGCCGCCAGCGCCGCGGCGGCCTCGTCGTCGACGTCGGCCGACCACGTCTGCCGCGTCACGTCGGTGACCGGCGAGGGCACTGCGGGCGGCGTCACCCCGGCCGCACCCGCCAGCAGCCGGGCGTGGACGGCGTCCGCGGCCGCCACCGACGCCAGCAGCCGCGCCATCGGTCCCGACACCGCGTCGAGCACGGCCAGGGCGGCGAACGCCGCGGTCGACTCCGCCGCCGGCAGCTGCGGCAGCGCGGGGAGCTGCGGCGCCGGCGTGGCGGTGGGTGCCGCGGCCGTCGTCGGCGTCTCCACGGCCAGGTCGACGGCGCCCAGCGCCTCGAGATGTGCCGTGTGATCGGCCACCACCGACGCGAGGACCGCCGCCACCGGAGCCGCGGCACCCGCTGCAGCGGCGGACGCCGCGCGCCGCAGCAGGTCGGCGTCGCCGACGGCCGTGCGCCGCGCCACCTCGTCGGGCCCCGCCGTGGGCGTGACGACCGGCTCGTCGTCGTCCAGCCGGACGTCGCGCAGCCGGGAGAGGTCCACGCCGCAGCCGGACAGCGTGAGACCGACCACACCGGCCCTCAGCAGCGAACGCCGCGACACCTCGTGCGCTGCGGGGTCCGGGGGCATGGCCGTTGATCCTCGCACGGACTCCGGGCCCCTCCGCAGTCGCTAGGGTGCCGGGTGCAGGTTCGTCGTCGAGACAAGCTGCAGGACAACTGCAGAGCCGTCCGGGAGGTGCTCGTGTCGTCGCCCGACCGTGTCCGTGCCCTGCTCGACCCCGTCGTGGACGGGGCGGGTCTGGTGCTGGAGGACGTGACGATCACGCCGGCCGGCAGGCGCCGGGTGCTGCGCGTCGTCGTCGACCTCCCCGAGGAGGCCGAGGGCAGCGTGGACCTCGACGCCGTCGCCGACGTGTCCCGAGCGGTCTCGCAGGCCCTCGACGACAGCGACGTCCTCGGTGGTGCTCCCTACGTGCTCGAGGTGACGTCGCCGGGCGTCGACCGGCCCCTCACCGAGCGGCGCCACTGGTCCCGCGCCCGGGGCCGCCTCGTCGCCGCCGACGTGGTGGTCGGCGGGGAGCGCTCGCCGGTCACCGGTCGCGTGCTGAGCGTGGACGACGACGGCGTCCGTCTGCTCACCGACTCCGGTGAGCGCACGCTGCCGTGGCAGGACCTGCGCCGCGGTCGCGTCCAGGTGGAGTTCAACCGGCCGGACGCCGGCTCGGACGAGGAGGACTGACGTGGACATCGACCTCGCGGCGCTGCGCATGCTCGAGCGCGAGAAGGAGATCCCGTTCGACGTCCTCGTGCGCGCCATCGAGCAGGCGCTGCTGGTGGCCTACCACCGCACCGAGGGGGCGCAGAAGCACGCGCGGGTCGAGCTGGACCGCAGGAGCGGCCACGTCGTCGTGTGGGCGGCCGAGGTGGACGACGACGGCGAGGTCCTGCGCGAGTGGGACGACACGCCGTCCGGGTTCGGCCGCATCGCGGCGACCACCGCGAAGCAGGTCATCCTCCAGCGGCTGCGGGACGTCGAGGACGAGGCGGTGCTCGGCGAGTTCAAGGGCCGCGAGGGGGACGTCGTCGCCGGCGTCGTCCAGCAGGCGCACGACCCGCGGATGGTGCACGTGGACCTCGGCTCGGTCGAGGCCGTGCTGCCCCCCGCCGAGCAGGTGCCGGGGGAGCGCTACGAGCACGGCACGCGGATCCGCTGCTACGTCGTCGCCGTGCGCAAGGGTCTCAAGGGCCCGTCCATCACCCTGAGCCGCACCCACCCCAACCTCGTGCGCAAGCTGTTCGCGCTCGAGGTGCCGGAGGTGGCGGACGGCACCGTCGAGATCACGGCGGTGGCCCGGGAGGCCGGCCACCGCTCGAAGATCGCCGTCCGCTCCACCGCCCCCGGCGTCAACGCCAAGGGTGCCTGTATCGGCCCGATGGGCCAGCGCGTGCGGGCCGTGATGGCCGAGCTGCACGGCGAGAAGATCGACATCATCGACCACAGCGACGACCCGGCGACCTTCGTCGGCAACGCGCTGTCCCCGGCGCGGGTCAGCAGCGTCACCGTCGTCGACGAGGCTGCCCGCGCCGCGCGGGTGGTCGTGCCCGACTACCAGCTCTCCCTCGCCATCGGCAAGGAGGGGCAGAACGCTCGGCTGGCGGCGAAGCTGACCGGGTGGCGCATCGACATCCGGCCCGACACCGATGCCGGCGCCCCCGCCGCGGGGAACACCCACGGTGGGCCGGCGCGCTAGACTGACCGAGGCCGGACGGATCGACCGGCAGCCCTCGCGTGCCTCTGCCCCGCAGCGGACGTGCGTGGGCTGCCGACAGCGAGCCGACCGGTCCCGGTTGCTGCGAGTGGTCGCGGACCCCGGCCAGGGCACCCCCGTGGTGCTGCTGCCGGACCCGCGGGCGCGGCGCCCGGGTCGTGGCGCGTGGCTGCACCCCGACCCCGGGTGCCTCGACCTCGCCGAGCGTCGTCGGGCGTTCGCCCGGGCCCTGCGGGTGCAGGCCCCGGTCGACGTGGGCGGCGTCCGGTCGTACCTCGCGCAGCACCAGCACGTGCCAGAGCACCAGCCGTCGAGTTCGGAAGCGGGTCAGCAGCCGATGGGCACCCGATGAGCACCCAGCGATGAGAACCCCCCAGCACTAACGACGGTCCGCGCCTGTCTCCCAGGGCCCGGACCGAGACAGGAGAGATGTGGCAAAGGTCCGGGTCTACGAGCTCGCCAAGGAGCTCGGAGTCGAGAGCAAGGTCGTCCTGACCAAGCTCCAGGAGCTCGGTGAGTTCGTCCGATCGGCCTCCTCCACGGTGGAGGCCCCCGTCGTGCGCAAGCTGCGCGAGGCGATGCCCCCGGCCTCGGCCGGCGGCGACGCCGCCGCCAAGGCGCCGGGCAAGCCCGCGCCGCGCAGGGCGGCCCCCAAGCCCGGGCAGCCGGCGGCCGAGCGGCC
>JBKHXE010000050.1:0-12470 GCA_046566185.1 Actinomycetes bacterium
GCTGGTGGAGTTGGACCGTGCCGGGTCCGTTCGTCCCAGCGGACCCGGCACGGTCCGACTCCGCCACTGTCGCAGCACAGCGTCGTTGTTCCTCGGCACATGCCCTGGTTGGCTTGCCGGATGAAGCGGCCTCGACCTCCGTCCAACACATCGCAGCTCACGGCCGTGGTGGCGAAGCACTGCGCGAACAAGGGCTACGTCCTCGACGGTCCGAAGACCGACAAGCACGGCTATCTCGACTTCGAGGTGTCCATCGCGAACCCAGAGGCACGGGTGGGCCTCTCGTTCAACGGTGAGGTCTCTCGAGGCCGTCCTGGCGTTTCTTGACGCCTACGCCGATCCCGCGACCCGAGAGGTCGAGGTCAAGCGCAGGCTGCGCGGCCCGAGGCAGGAACTGCACGTGAGCAACGGCGCGGTGCTTCGTCGGCGCGGGTGGAGCAAGGGCCCGCCAGCTGCATCCTTCGGCTGATCGACGTCCCGCGTGAAGCGCGATCAGCCGCGCGGCTGCGCCGGCTCCCCCAGCACCGTCCGCACGTACGGCACGCGCAGCAGCACCCACGTGATGCCCGCCGACACCACGGTGTAGACCGTCGTCCCGGCGGTCGCCCACGCGACGACGCCGAGCAGGTCCTCCGGCACCCCGACGACGTGCCGGACGCCGTACACGAGGGCGCCGTGCACGAGGAAGACGCCGAAGGCGAGCGGGGCGACCGGCCGCAGCCAGCCCCAGCCGCGACGCAGCCAGTGGTGCAGCAGCAGGTAGGTCGCCACCGACATGACGATGACCGGTGGGGACAGGAACCCGTAGGCGTAGCGCCCGACGTCGCCGAACTCGCGCACGAACGCCAGCCAGGCGATGGCGCCGAAGCTGAGCAGCCAGGCCACCGCCGCCCACCCGACCCAGGCGCGGGTCAGCAGGACGTCGCGCAGCACCCAGCCGAGCACGTAGTAGCCGACGAACGGCAGGAAGCGGGTGGCGGCGTTCGGCTCCCCGACGCCGGCGGCGAAGGACGCCAGCTGGTCCAGGCCGCCGAGCGCCAGCAGCACGACGGCGAAACCGAGCTGCATGCGCCACGTGGCGTAGCGGGTGAACACCTTGAGGAACGGGGTGATGAGCACCAGGCCGGCGAGCACGTAGAGGAAGTACAGCTGCAGGAACGGCGCGCCGGCGGCCACGTCGGCGGCGACCCGCTCCGGGGTGAGGCCGGCGCCCAGCACCACCTCGCGGAACAGCAGGTAGAACGCCGTCCAGAACACCAGCGGGACGCCGATGCGCTGCCAGCGCTTGCGGTAGAAGTCGCGCGGCCGCGACACCCGGGCCGGGTCGAGCGCGAGCGCCCCGGAGATCATGAGGAACACCGGCACGCACCAGCGGTTGGCGGAGTTCAGCAGGTCGGCCACCCACCAGGCGGCGGTGCCGACGTCGACCCCGCGGCCCTCGACCGTGGGCGCGAGCACGTGGATGACCACCACCGCGACGATGGCGACGACCCGCGCCGCGTCCATCCAGGCCGTGCGGGTGGGCGGCGGCGCCTGCTCCGGCACCGCGTCGAGCATGCTCACCGAAGGACCCTCCGCACGACGGGCAGCAGCTGCAGGAGCGCGACGACCCCCACGGCCGCCGTGGCGGCCGCGCCCGCCGTTGCCCAGTCGTCCGCCGCCGACGGGTGGACGCCCGCCGCGAGGCCGAACATCGCGGCGACGACGACGCGGGTCGGCCGCTCCCCCACGGTGATCCGGCCCACGCCGGCCATGCCGGCCGCGGTGGCCCGGGCGCGCAGGTACTCGTGCAGCCACACCGTCCCGACGGCGAGCACCGCCAGCCAGCCCGGCGCGCCGAGCACCCACAGCACCGCGACGTAGGCGGCGTCGGCGACGCGGTCGCACAGCGCGTCGAGCACCGCCCCCCACCGCGTGGACCGGCCCGACATCGCCGCCACCGCGCCGTCCAGCCCGTCGACCACCGCCGAGACGACGACGAGCACCGGCGCCAGCAGCGGCCACCGGCCGCCCGCCGCGGCGGGCCACAGCGCCGCGAGCGCGATGACCAGGCCGGCGAGGGTGACGGCGTCGGGCGCGACGCGGGCCGCGACCAGTGGCCGAGCGGCGGTGTGGACGACGGCGAGGTAGCCGCCGACGAACCGGGCCTGGGGGTCGGCGCCGCCGTGGGCGCGGGACCACCGTCGCGCGAACTCGAGCCGGCCGATCATGCCGGGCGCGCGGCCTGCTGCGACAGCCCGAGGGCGTCGTAGATCTCCAGCGTCGCCGTCGACCGGTTGAGCGTGTAGAAGTGCAGCCCCGGCGCGTCGTCGGCGAGCAGCGCCGCGCACAGCTGGGTCGCCGCCTCGATGCCGACCGCGCGCACTGCGGATGGGTCGTCCGCCACCGCCTCCAGCCGCGCCACCAGCGGCGCGGGCACCGCGGTGCCGGACAGCTCGGCGAAGCGCTGCACCTGCCGCAGGTTCGTCACCGGCATGATCCCGGGGATGATCGGCATGTCGCAGCCGTGCGCGGCGGCGGCGTCCCGCAGCCGCAGGTAGTCGGCGGGGTCGAAGAAGAACTGCGTGATCGCGAACCGCGCGCCGGCGCGCTGCTTGGCGGCCAGCACCCGGGCGTCGTGGTCGAGGCTCGGCGACTCGGGGTGCCGCTCGGGGAACGCCGCGACGCCGACGCAGAAGCGCCCCAGCTCGCCGACGAGCTCGACCAGCTGGTCGGCGTGGTCGAGACCCTCAGGGTGCGGCGTCCACGTCGTCCCGGGCCCGCCCGGCGGGTCGCCGCGCAGCGCGAGCACGTTCCGGACGCCGGCGTCGGCGTAGGCCCCTACCACCTGGCGCAGCTCGGCCCGCGAGCTGCCGACGCACGTGAGGTGGGCGACCGGCGTCAGCGTCGTCTCCCGCGCGATCCGGCCGGTGATGCGCACGGTGCGGTCGCGGGTCGAGCCGCCGGCCCCGTAGGTCACCGACACGAAGGTCGGGCGCAGCCGCTCCAGGCGCCGGAGCGCCAGCCACAGCTGGGCCTCGGCGGCGTCGTCCTTGGGCGGGAAGAACTCGAAGGAGTAGGAGCGGCCGCCGTCCGCGAGCAGCCCGGCGAGCGTGTCGTGCACCCGCACGCCCGCGCCCGGCATCACCGACGGCAGTCCCAGAGCCATGGGAAAAGGGTAGGTGCCGCGCATCCGCGGGGCCCGCTGCGTCCGAAGAGCGATCAGCATCCGCTGCGACGTAGTCTGATCTTCGGACCCGAGCAGCGACCGGCCCGCCGTCCGACAGGAGCGCATGTGATCCATCCCGCACCGGCCCCCGCCCTGGTGGCCTCGCCCCTGGACGCCGACGGCCTGCGGGCGCGGGTGCAGACCGCGCTCGACGACTTCCTGGCACAGCAGCGGTCCGTCCTCGGCGAGCTCGGGCCGGAGTGCACGCCCCTCGTGGACGCCGTGGAACGGCTCCTGGCCGGGGGCAAGCGGCTGCGGCCGGCCTTCTGCTACTGGGCCTACCGGGCCGCGGGCGGGGCCGACGGGGACGGCGCGGTGCGGGCGGCGACGGCCCTGGAGCTGTTCCAGGCGGCCGCGCTCATCCACGACGACGTGATGGACTCCTCCGACACGCGTCGCGGCATGCCCGCCGTCCACCGCCAGTTCGCCGCCCTGCACGACGACCGGGGCTGGCGCGGCAGCGGCGAGAGCTTCGGCGCCGCCGCGGCCATCCTCGCGGGCGACCTCTGCCTGTCGTGGTGCGACGAGCTGCTGAGCAGCAGCGGCCTCCCGCAGGGCGCGATCGACCGGGCGAAGCCCGCCTTCGACCGGATGCGCACCCAGCTCATGGCCGGCCAGTACCTCGACGTGCTGGCCCAGGCCGTCGCGACCGGCGAGCCCGGCGACGCGGTCGCGCGGGCCCTGCGCGTCGTCCAGTTCAAGAGCGCCAAGTACTCGGTCGAGCACCCGCTGCTCATCGGCGGCCTGCTCGCCGGGGCGGACGACGACGTGCTCGCCTCCTACTCCGCGTACGGCCTGCCGCTCGGCGAGGCCTTCCAGCTGCGCGACGACGTCCTCGGGGTCTTCGGCGACCCCGCCTCGACCGGCAAGCCCGCGGGCGACGACCTGCGGGAGGGCAAGCGCACCGTGCTGGTCGCCCTGACCCTGCGCGGCGCGGACGCCGACCAGGCGCGGGTCGTCGACCGGCTGCTCGGCGACCCGGACCTCGACCAGGTCGGGGTCGCGGCGCTGCGCTCGGTCATCGTCGCGACCGGGGCGCTCGCCACCGTCGAGGAGATGATCGCCGAGCGGGTGCAGCAGGCCTACGACGCGCTGGACCGGGCGCGCATCGCCCCGGAGGCCCGGCAGGTGCTGCACGCGCTCGTGGACGCCGCCACCGCGAGGGCTTCGTGAGCCGACTCACCCGGCTCGGGGCGTCGCTGCTCCCCGGCCGCCCCCGCACGGTCACCGGACCGACGGACCACGTCGTGGTGGTCGGCGCCGGCCTGGCGGGCCTGTCCGCCGCCCTGCGCCTCGCGGGTGCCGGACGGCGCGTGACGGTGCTGGAGCGGGAGGACGTGCCCGGAGGCCGGGCGGGCCTGGTGCGGACGACGACCCCCGAGGGGGAGTACCGGTTCGACACCGGCCCCACCGTGCTGACGATGCCCGACCTCATCGCCGACTGCTTCGACGCGGTCGACGAGGACGTGGCCGACTGGCTCGACCTCGAGCCGGTCGCGCCGCTGTACCGGGCGCGCTTCGCCGACGGGTCGCGGCTCGACGTCCACGCCGACACCGAGGCGATGGCGGCCGAGATCGAGCAGGTCGTCGGCCCCGACGAGGCGGCCGGGTACCGGCGCTACGTCGACTTCGTCACGCGGCTGTACCGGTACGAGATGCGGGACTTCATCGACCGCAACATCGACACCCCGCTCGACCTGCTGACCCCGAACCTGGCGAGGCTCGTCGCCGCCGGCGGCTTCCGCCGCCTGGCGCCCACGGTGGAGCAGTACCTGAAGGACCCCCGCACGCAGCGCGTGTTCTCCTTCCAGTCCCTGTACGCCGGGGTCGCCCCGCAGGACGCGATGGCGCTCTACGCGGTGATCGCCTACATGGACTCGGTGGCCGGGGTGTACTTCCCCCGCGGCGGCATGCACGCCGTCCCGCGGGCCATGGCCGCCGCGGCGGAGAAGCACGGCGTCGAGATCCGCTACGGCAGCGAGGTGGCGCGGGTCGAGCACTCCGGCGGCCGGGCGTCCGCGGTGGTGACGGCGGACGGCGAGCGCATCGCCTGCGACGCGGTCGTGCTCAACCCCGACCTGCCGGTCGCCTACCGCGACCTGCTCGGGGTGACGCCGTGGCGCGTGCGCCGCCTGGAGTACTCGCCGTCCTGCTACCTGCTGCTCGCGGGCTCCACGGCGTCCTACCCGGACGCCGCGCACCACACCATCCTGTTCGGCCACGCCTGGCGAGAGGTGTTCGCCGAGCTGACGTCCGGCCGGCTGATGAGCGACCCGAGCGTGCTGCTGTCGACGCCGACCGTCTCGGACCCGACGCTGGCCCCGCCGGGCCGGCAGATCTACTACGTGCTGTTCCCGACGCCGCGGGGCGACGCCGGCATCGACTGGGCCACGATCGGCCGGCAGTACCGGGAGCACGTCGTGCGCACCATGGAACAGCGCGGCTACCCCGGCTTCGGCGACGCGATCGAGGTCGAGCACGTCACCACGCCCGCCGACTGGGAGGCCCGGGGCCTGGCGGCCGGGGCCCCGTTCGCGTCAGCGCACTCGTTCCGGCAGACCGGCCCGTTCCGGCCCGGCAACCTCTGGGGCGAGAACGTCGTCTTCACCGGCAGCGGCACCATCCCGGGCGTCGGCGTCCCGATGGTGCTCGTGTCCGGGCGCCTGGCCGCCGAGCGCGTGCTGGGCCGTGACCGCTCGTACGCCTCGCGGGCGTGGCGGTGAGGCGGCGCGGCGAGGCGTCTCTCGACGCGGCCGGCATCACCGACCCGCGCCTGCGCGCCGACTACCTGCTGTGCCGCGGGCTGCACGCCGAGCACGGCCGCACCTACTTCCTCGCGACCGCTCTGCTGCCCCCGGCCAAGCGACCCTACGTGTGGGCGCTGTACGGCTTCGCCCGCTGCGCCGACGAGCTCGTCGACTCCCTCGCCTCACCCGACCCGGACGCGCTGGTGGCCTGGGGCGACGCCTTCCTCGGTGCCCTCGACGGCGGTACGGCGAGCGACCCCGTCGGCCGGGCGATGCTGCACACGATGCGGCGCTGGGACATCCCCCGCGCCCACGTCGAGGCCTTCCTGCTCTCCATGCGGATGGACATCACCCGCACCGGCTACGCCACGTACGCCGACCTCGAGGAGTACATGTACGGCTCCGCCGCGGTCATCGGGCTGCAGATGCTGCCGGTCCTCGAGCCGCTGGACGGCGCGGCCGCGGGCCACGCGCGTCTGCTCGGCGAGGCGTTCCAGATGTCGAACTTCGTCCGAGACGTCGGCGAGGACCTCGACCGGGGTCGCGTCTACCTGCCGGAGGAGGACCTGGCCGCGCACGGCGTGACCCGGGACGACCTGCTCGCGGGCCGCCGCAGCGGGGTCCTCACCGCACCGGTGCGCAGCCTGCTCGCGTTCGAGGTCGAGCGCACCCGGGAGATGTACGCCCGCGCGAGGCCCGGCATCGGCATGCTGCACCCGACGAGCCGCGACGCCATCGGTTGCGCCTTCGTGCTGTACGGCGAGATCCTGGACGCCGTCGAGGCCGCCGCGTACCGGGTGCTCGACCGACGGGTGGCGGTCGGGGTGCGCCGCCGGCTCGGGGTGGCCCTGCCGGCGGTCGCCCGCGCGACGGCGGCGCGACGGGAGCAGCGGCGGTGGCGCGCGGCCTGATCGCCCTCGTCGGGATCAGAACGCCAGGGTCTGGGCCCTCCGCCGCACCTCGGTCTTGCGACCGGCGCGGAGCGCGGCCACGGGGGTGCCCGGCAGCGAGTCGTCGGGGGTGAAGAGCCAGCGCGCCATCTCCTCGGGGCGGAAGCCCGCGTCCGCCAGCAGCGTCAGCGTGCCGGGCAGCTCGGGCATGGGCGCCGGGTCGACGAGCTCGACCGGAACGCTGAGCACGTTGCGCTCGCCCCGCCGCACGGCGAGCAGCAGCCGGTCGTCGATCATCCGCCGCACCCGGCTCACGTCGGTGCCGAGCCGCTCGGCGACGTCCGGGAGGGGCAGCCACTGCGCGACGAGGTCGTCCAGGTCGCGGTCGTCCGAGGTCGTGTCGCTCACGCGCCACAGCCTGCCACGCGCCCGGCCGCTCACCCGCCCGGCCGAATCACATCGATGTAACTCGATGCGTGAGCCCGAGATGTCGTGTAGCGTCCTCGACCGTCACGCCAGTCACATCAGCATCACCAGTCCGAAGCGTCGCAGGAAGCACTTCTGCCACGTCCGCGTCGAGACGAGGGATCTCCATGTCGAGCACCGCCACCGCCGGTCGCGACGAGCAGCCGGTGCACCGCCCGGCTCGCCGGGGCACCGTCCCGGTCGCGGTCGCGGCCGCCATCGGCACCACGGCCCTGGTCGCGGCCCCGGCGCAGGCGTACGTCGTCCGGCCGGGAGACACCGTGAGCCACATCGCCGCCCGCACCGGCACCTCGGTCGCCGCGATCGTCGCCGCCAACGGGCTGCGCGCCGACGCCTTCATCCGCGCCGGGCAGACCCTCGCCATCCCCTCGCAGGCCACGCTGGCGGCGACGGCGCCGACGCGCGGCGCGGCGGCCGGCACCCGGTACACCGTGCGCAACGGCGACACGGTGAGCCACATCGCGGCCCGCACCGGCACCACCGTCGCCGCGATCGTCGCCGCCAACGGGCTGCGCGCCGACGCCTTCATCCGCGCCGGCCAGACCCTCACCGTCCCCGGTTCCGGCACCCCCGCCGCCGCTCCGGCGCCGGCTGCGCCCGCCGGCGCCCCGTCGAGCGCGACCTACCGCGTCAAGGCGGGCGACACGGTGAGCCACATCGCCGCCCGCACCGGCTTCACCGTCCGCGAGGTGCTGTCGCTGAACGGGCTGTCGGCGTCCGACGTCATCCGCCCCGGCCAGGTGCTCCGGCTGCCGGGCGCCGCCGCCCCGACCCCGGAGGCCGCGCCGGTCGTGACGTCCACGAAGCCGTACACGGTGCGGTCCGGCGACACCCTGGGTCACATCGCGGCCCGGCAGGGCACCACCGTCTCGGCGCTGCGCGAGGCGAACCCGTCGCTCGACTCGCGCGGCACGATCCGGGTGGGGCAGACGATCCGCGTGCCGCAGGGCCCGGCCGCGATGCCGAGCTCGTTCGCCGGCCGCACCTACCCGAAGGCGACGGTCAGCGCCGCCCAGGCCAACCGCGACGCGCTCGCCGCGCGCGCCGTTCCGAACCGCGACGAGATGCGCCACATCGTCGCCGACACCGCACGCCAGTGGGGCGTCGACCCGGCCCTCGCGCTCGCCATCGCCTACCAGGAGTCCGGGTTCAACATGCGCGCCGTGTCCCCCGCGAACGCGGTCGGCGTCATGCAGGTGATCCCCTCCTCGGGCCGCTGGGCGTCCGACCTGGCGGGCCGCCCCCTCGACCTGCTGGACCCGCACGACAACGCCACCGCCGGTGTCGTCATCCTGCGCTCGCTCACCCGCTCCGAGCCCGACGACCTCGCGATGGCGATCGCCGGCTACTACCAGGGCCTGGCCGGCGTCCGCCGCAACGGGATGTACCCGGACACCCGCCGCTACGTGGCGAACATCCAGACGCTGATGGCCCGCTTCCGGTAGGCCCCGGCCCCGCCTCCCCGGTCGGGGCGCACCCCGACCGTAGACTCCCGACCCGTGACGACAGCGGTGAGCGACCCGCTCGTCGGCCGCGCGGTCGACGGGCGCTACGTCGTCCGCTCCCGCATCGCCCGGGGCGGCATGGCCACCGTCTACGTGGCCACCGACACCCGGCTCGACCGCGACGTGGCGCTCAAGGTCATGCACCCGCACCTCGCCGACGACGAGCAGTTCGTCGCGCGGTTCCACCGCGAGGCGCGCTCCGCCGCCCGGCTCTCCCACCCCGGTGTCGTGTCGGTCTACGACCAGGGCGCCGACGGCGACACCGTCTACCTCGCCATGGAGCTCGTCTCCGGGCAGACGCTGCGCGACCTGCTCACCGAGAACGGCCCGCTCACCCCCCGCGAGGCCCTCGGCGTCCTCGAGCCGGTGCTCGACGCGCTCGGCGCCGCGCACCGGGCGGGCATCGTGCACCGCGACGTCAAGCCCGAGAACGTGCTGCTCGCCGACGACGGCCGCGTCAAGGTGGCCGACTTCGGCCTGGCCCGGGCGGCGTCCGGAGCGGCCAGCAGCGCCACCCAGAGCATGCTCATCGGCACCGTCGCGTACCTGTCCCCCGAGCTGGTGCTGCGCGGCGTGGCCGACTCCCGCAGCGACGTCTACGCCGCCGGCGTCATGCTGTTCGAGATGCTCACCGGACGGCAGCCGTTCTCCGGCGAGGTCCCGATCCAGGTCGCCTACCAGCACGTGCACGCCGAGGTGCCCCCGCCGTCGGACGTCGTCCCGGGACTGCCGGACGACGTCGACGACCTCGTGCGGTGGGCGACGTCGCGCGACCCGGACGCGCGGCCGGAGGACGCACGGGTGCTGCTCGCCGAGCTGCGCGACGTCCGCCGGGCCCTCAGTGACGCCCAGCTCGACCACGAGCCGCAGCCCGCGGACGACGCGGGGTCCCCCGACGAGCCCGACGGCCGCACCCTCGCCCTCCCGCGCGAGGGCCGCGCGCTGGCCCTGCCGGTGCACGAGGACGACGACCGGAGGCACACCGCCGAGCAGGACTGGGGCTACGGGCCCGGCGGACGACGGCGCCGGCGAGGGCTCATCGCCCTGGTCCTCCTGCTCGTCGCGGCCGTCGCACTGGGCGTCACGGGCTGGTGGTTCGCCGCCGGCCCCGGCGCCTACACGACGACGCCGCAGCTCGTCGGGCAGCCGGTCGCCGCCGCGCAGGAGCAGCTGGCCGCCGCCGGGCTGCGCTCGACCGTCTCCGAGCGCTTCGACGACACCGCGCCGGCCGGGCAGGTCGTCGGCACCGACCCGGCCGCCGGCGACCGGGTCCGCAAGGACGGGACGGTCGCGCTGGTCGTCTCGGCCGGCCCCGAGTTCCTCACCGTCCCGGCCGTCACCGGGCAGACGCTGGACGAGGCCCGCGCGACGCTCGAGGAGGCCGGGCTCGCCCTGGGCACGCCCACCGAGGCGTTCAGCGAGGACGTCGAGCAGGGCCGCGTCGTCTCCCAGGCGGTCGCACCCGACGAGCAGCTGCGCCGCGGCACGCCCGTGGACGTCGTGGTGTCCAAGGGACGGCAGCCGATCGAGGTGCCCGCCGTGGTGGGCGCCGCCCGCGCCGACGCCGAGAAGGCGATCACGGACGCCGGGCTCGCGGTCGGTGAGGTCACCTCGCAGCCGAGCGAGGACGTCGCGCAGGGCCTGGTCATCGCGCAGGAGCCGGCCGACGGGACGCTCTTCCGAGGCGACCCCGTCGCGCTCGTGGTCTCCAGCGGCCCGCCGCTGGTGACCGTGCCCCAGCTGCAGGGCGAGCAGATCGGCGAGGCGACCCGGCAGCTCCAGGAGCTGGGCCTGCAGGTGAAGGTCGAGCGGCTCTTCGGCGGCATCTTCGGCACCGTCCGGTCCACCGATCCCCCGGCGGGTACCGAGGTGCGCAAGGGATCGACGGTCACGGTCCGCGTGGTCTGACGGTGCCCGGGCCTCGCACCGAGGTCGCCGCCACCCTTGGCCTGACCGCCGGCAGTTGGGCGTCCTCCGCTGTCGCGACCCTCTCGCCCCCCCGGTCGTCGCCTCCGCCGGCATGGGACTGAGGTACATTCCGGCACATGCTCACCCGCCTCGAAGTGGACGGGTTCAAGAACCTCTTGGACTTTGCCGTCGACTTCGGTCCCTACACCTGCATTGCGGGCCCGAACGCAGCGGGCAAGTCCAACGTGTTCGACGCGATCCAACTACTCTCACTACTAGCCGACTTCCCGTTCATTGAGGCAGCGCAGCGTCTCCGCGCAACGGGCAACCGCGCCGCAGACCCTTCAACCCTGTTTTGGCAGGACGGAACCGGTTCCGTCGCCCCTTCAATCCGGTTGGCTGCCGAAATGATCGTCCCCGGCGAGGTCGAGGATGACTTTGGTCGAATCGCCAAGCCTTCAACCACCTACCTTCGATACGAACTGGAACTGGCGTACCAAGAGCCAGACGGGAAGGCCTCCAGCCAACTCGGCCGCATCACTCTCCTACGTGAGCAGCTGAGACACATCAACAAGGGCGATGCTCCTCACCGACTTCGCTGGGAGCACAGCAAGAAGAACTTCAGAGATGCCGTAGTCACTGGACGCCGAGCTGGCACCGCCTACATCTCAACTAAAGAGCAAGACGGCATGGGCGTGGTGAACGTGCATCAAGACGGTGGCAGCCGCGGTCAGCCTCGTACCTCTCCTGCCGCCAGAGCTCCACGCACTGTGGTGAGCACCACGACGACGTCAGACGATCCGACGATCCTGGCAGCCAGACGTGAGATGCAGCAGTGGCGAAGCCTCGCTCTGGAACCCAGTTCCATGCACAGCCCAGACGCCCTTACGGACCCGTCGATCATCGAACCAAATGGTGCTCACCTCGCTGCAACTCTGTACCGGCTCCAGACGCAGCTCGATGACGATGCGTATGCCCGCGTCGCTTCTCTCGCCTCAGCCTTAACTGATGTGCGCGAGGTACGGGTGGATCTCGACCCGCACCGGGAACTCTTGACTTTGCAGGCGCGTCTTGGCAACGGCCCATTCCTTCCAGCCAGAGCGCTTTCGGACGGCACGCTTCGCTTCTTAGCCCTGTGCATCATCTCCATCGACCCCAACTACGGCGGGCTGCTCTGCATGGAAGAGCCCGAGAATGGCATCCATCCCGGTCGCATCGACGCCATGGTCGACCTCGTGCGTCGATTGGCGGTTGACCCCACTGAGCCACCAGGTGAGGACAACGCCTTCCGTCAGATCATCGTGAACACACACTCGCCGTACTTCGTACAGCATCAGCAGCCTGCTGACCTCCTCATGGCGATGCCTGCGACCGTTCGTCGTGGCGCTATCGCCGCGACTTCGCTGCGCTTGACGCCGATGGCTGGCACTTGGCGTGCGGAAACCACTCGGGGCATCACTAGGAGCGAAATCGTGGACTACCTCGTTAGTCCTCCGACCGCCCAGTTGACACTCGACATCTCCGGGCTTGCTGCTCCCGCATGATCTCCGTCAACTTCGTCCTTCTCCGAGAGGGCTCGTCTGACGACGGGCTCGTGCCGATCCTACGAACCCTCATCATCCGTCTCGGTGCCCACGAAGCGGTCGGCTCGATCTCGAAGCACAAGGGCTCGGTGGCGGACAAATTGTCACTGCTCCGCGAGGGTGAACCGCTGCCTGACATCGCA
>JBKHXE010000051.1:0-20693 GCA_046566185.1 Actinomycetes bacterium
GGCCAGGGCGTGGCCAACGCCGTCGGCATGGCGATGGCCGCCCGCCGCGAGCGCGGCCTGCTCGACCCGGACGCGGCCCCCGGTGAGAGCCCGTTCGACCACCGCGTCTTCGTCATCGCCTCCGACGGCGACCTGCAGGAGGGCGTCAGCGCCGAGGCCAGCTCGCTGGCCGGTCACCAGCGGCTCGGCAGCCTCGTGCTGATCTACGACGACAACAAGATCTCCATCGAGGACGACACCGACATCGCCTTCACCGAGGACGTGCTCGCGCGCTACGCCGCGTACGGCTGGCACACCCAGCAGGTCGACTGGCGCTCCGGTGAGGAGTACCACGAGGACGTCGCGGGCCTCTACGCCGCGCTGCGGGCCGCGGTCGAGGAGACGGACAGGCCGTCGATCATCGGCCTTCGGACGATCATCGGGTGGCCGGCTCCGAACCTCCAGGACACCGGCAAGGCCCACGGCGCCGCCCTCGGTGACGCCGAGGTGCGGGCGGTCAAGGAGATCCTCGGCTTCGACCCGGACGCCACCTTCGCCGTCGAGGACGCCGTCCTCGACCACACCCGCCGCGCCGCCGACCGGGGCCGCGTCGCCCGCGAGGCCTGGGACGCCCGGTACGCCGCCTGGCGGGAGCGCGAGCCGGAACGGGCCGCGCTGCTGGACCGGATGCGGGAGCGCCGGCTTCCCGCGGGCTGGGCAGACGCGCTGCCGACCTTCCCCGCGGGTCAGGACGTCGCGACCCGCAAGGCGTCGGGCAAGGTGCTGGGCGCCCTCGCCCCGGTCCTGCCGGAGCTGTGGGGCGGCTCGGCGGACCTCGCCGAGAGCAACAACACGACGATGGAGGGGGAGCCGTCGTTCGTCCCCGAGCAGTTCGCCACCGAGATGTTCCCGGGGCACCCCTACGGCCGGACGCTGCACTTCGGCATCCGCGAGCACGCCATGGGCGCCATCCTCAACGGCATCACGCTGCACGGCGGCACTCGCGTCTACGGGGGCACCTTCCTCGTCTTCAGCGACTACATGCGCCCCGCCGTCCGGCTGGCCGCCCTGATGCAGCTCCCGACGATCTACGTCTGGACGCACGACTCGATCGGCCTGGGCGAGGACGGGCCGACGCACCAGCCCGTCGAGCACCTGGCGGCGCTGCGCGCGATCCCCGGGCTGTCCGTCGTCCGGCCGGCCGACGCGAACGAGACCGTCTGGGCCTGGCGCACCGTGCTGGAACGCACGAACGGCCCGGCGGGGCTGTGCCTGACCCGGCAGAACGTCCCGACGTTCGAGCGCGGCGACGGGCCGGCGAGCAGCGAGGCGTACGGGGCCGCGGACGGCGTGGCGCGCGGCGGGTACGTGCTCGCGGAGGCCGCCGGCGGCGCCCCCGAGGTGCTGCTCGTCGCCACCGGGTCCGAGGTGCAGCTCGCCGTCGAGGCACGGGAGCGGCTGGAGGCCGAGGGCGTGCCGACCCGGGTGGTGTCGATGCCGTGCCGCGAGTGGTTCGACGAGCAGGACGACGCCTACCGCGAGAGCGTCCTGCCCGCCGCCGTCCGCGCGCGTGTCTCGGTCGAGGCGGGCGTCGCGCAGGGCTGGCGTGACGTCGTCGGCGACGCGGGCCGGACGGTCTCGGTCGAGCAGTTCGGCGCGTCCGCCGACTACCAGACCCTGTTCCGCGAGCTCGGGGTGACCGCGGACGCCGTGGTGACCGCGGCCCGCGACTCGCTCGCCGAGGTCCGGGGTGGGACGTCGCCCGGTGGCCGGACGACGGCGCCCGCCCACGGCGGCACCGCCGACCGCTGACCCGCACGCCCGTTCCAGGAGGAATGCCATGAGCACCGCACTGGCCGACCTGTCCGCCGCCGGCGTCGCCGTCTGGCTCGACGACCTCTCGCGCGAGCTGACGGAGGGGGGTGACCTCGCCCGGCTGGTCGAGACCCACCACGTCGTCGGCGTGACGTCCAACCCGACGATCTTCGCGTCCGCCCTGGCGGACGGGGACCGCTACTCCGGGCAGATCGCCGAGCTCGTCCGCCGCGGGGCAGGTCTTGACGAGGCGGTCGTCGAGCTGACGACGACCGACGTCCGTGACGCGTGCGACCTGCTCCGCCCGGTGCACGAGGCGACCGGCGGCCTGGACGGCCGGGTGTCGCTGGAGGTCGACCCCCGCCTCGCCCACGACACGCAGTCGACGGTCGAGGCAGCCCGCACGCTGTGGAAGGCCGTCGACCGCCCCAACCTGTACATCAAGATCCCCGCCACCGTGGAGGGCCTGCCCGCGATCACGACGGCCCTGTCGGAGGGCATCAGCGTCAACGTCACGCTGATCTTCAGCCTGGACCGCTACCGGGCCGTCATGCAGGCCTTCCTCACCGGCCTCGAGCAGGCGCGCGAGGCCGGCCGCGACCTGTCGTCGATCCACTCGGTCGCCAGCTTCTTCGTCTCCAGGGTGGACACCGAGATCGACAAGCGTCTCGACGCCCTGGGCACGGCCGAGGCGGCCGCCCTGCGCGGAAAGGCCGGCATCGCCAACGCCCGGCTCGCCTACCACGCGTACGAGGAGGTGTTCTCGACGCCGCGCTGGGAGGTTCTCGCCGAGGACGGCGCCCACCGGCAGCGGCCGCTCTGGGCCTCCACCGGCGTGAAGGACCCGGCCTACCCCGACACGCTCTACGTCACCGAGCTGGTGGCGCCGGGCACCGTCAACACGATGCCGTTGAAGACGCTGGAGGCGGTGGCCGACCACGGCAGCATCCACGGCGACACCATCACCGGGACGTCGCAGGAGGCCGAGGACGTCGTCGACGCGCTCGAGCGCCTCGGCATCTCCTACGTCCAGGTGACCGACCAGCTCGAGCGAGAGGGCGTCGAGAAGTTCGAGAGGTCCTGGGAGGAGCTGCTGGCCACGGTGCGCCAGGAGATGGAGCGCGTGTCGGCGGAGCAGCGGTGACGCGCCTGCACGTCTCGGTGGCCGGGCCCGCGGCCGCGGCGGTCGAGGCCCACCTGCCCCGGCTCGTCGAGGACCGGGTGGCGTCCCGGATCGCCGCCCAGGACGCGACCCTGTGGGGCGACGCCGCACAGGACGAGGCGTCGAAGCGGCTCGGCTGGGTGGCGGCGCACGAGGTGTCCCGCGACCTGGTGCCGCGGATCGTCGCGCTGCGCGACGAGCTGCGGGCCGAGGGTGTCGACCGCGTGGTGCTGTGCGGCATGGGCGGCTCGTCCCTTGCCCCCGAGGTCATCACCGGCACCGCCGGCGTCGAGCTCGTCGTGCTCGACTCGACCGACCCCGGCCAGGTGGCGGGCGCCGTGCGCGCCCGCCTGCGGACGAGCGTCGTGGTCGTGAGCAGCAAGTCGGGCACGACGGTGGAGACCGACAGCCAGCGCCGGGCGTTCGAGAAGGCGTTCACCGACGCGGGTCTCGACGCCGCGAGCCGCATGGTCGTGGTCACCGACCCCGGCTCGCAGCTGGAGCGGACCGCCCACGACGCCGGCTACCGCGCGGTCTTCCTCGCCGACCCCACGGTCGGGGGACGGTTCAGTGCGCTCACCGCGTTCGGGCTGGTGCCCGCCGGCCTCGCCGGCGTGGACGTCGGTGGCCTGCTCGACGAGGCGGCCGCCGTCGCCGGGCAGCTGGCCGGCGACGACCCGGCCAACCCCGCGCTGCGGCTCGGGGCGGCGCTCGGCGGCACGGACCCGTTGCGGGACAAGGTCGTCATCGTCGACGACGGCTCGGGGCTGACCGGGTTCGGCGACTGGGCCGAGCAGCTCGTCGCGGAGTCGACGGGCAAGCAGGGCACCGGCCTGCTGCCGGTCGTCGTCGAGGGTCCGGACGCACCCGAGGTGCGCTCCCACCACGACGACGTGCTCGTCGTCCGGCTGGCTCCCGGTGACCGCGACGCCGGGGGCGACGTCACCGTCTCCGGCCCGCTGGGCGCCCAGTTCCTGCTCTGGGAGTACGCGACCGCGGTCGCCGGCCGTCTGCTCGGCATCAACCCCTTCGACCAGCCGGACGTCGAGTCGGCCAAGCAGGCCGCGCGAGGCCTGCTCGACGCCCAGCCGGAGCGCGTGCCGCCCGCCTTCACCGACGGCGCCGTGCAGGTGCGCGGCAGCGAGGGCCTGCTGGACGGCGTGACCGACGTGCAGGGTGCCGTGGACGCGCTGCTGGGCAGGCTGGACCCGCACCGGGGCTACGTCGCCGTGATGGCCTACGTGGACCGCGCCGCGCCCGGCCTGCCGGACGTGCGCGCGGCGCTCGCCGAGCGCACCGGGCGCCCCGTCACCTTCGGCTGGGGACCGCGCTTCCTGCACTCCACGGGCCAGTTCCACAAGGGCGGACCGGCGAGCGGGGTCTACCTGCAGGTCACCTCGGCGACCGACGACGACGGCGAGGACCTCGCGGTGCCGGGTCGGCCCTTCACCTTCGGACGGCTCATCGCGGCGCAGGCCGCAGGCGACGCGTCGGTGCTGGAGGCCGCCGGGCGCCCGGTGCTGCGGCTGCACCTGACCGAGCCCTCCGGGCTGGCCCAGGTCCTCACCGCGCTGGGGCGCCGGGGGTGAGCCCGACCCGGGTCGGTCCCGAGCACAACCCCCTGCGCGACCCGCGCGACAAGCGGCTCCCCCGCATCGCGGGACCCTCCGGGCTGGTGCTGTTCGGGGTCACCGGCGACCTGGCGCGGTCCAAGCTCATGCCTGCGGTGTACGACCTCGCCAACCGTGGCCTGCTGCCGCCCGGGTTCGCCCTCGTCGGCTTCGCGCGTCGGGACTGGGAGGACCAGGACTTCGGGCACATCGTGCACGACGCCGTGCGCCGCAACGCGCGCACCCCGTTCCGGGAGAGCGTGTGGCAGCAGCTGGTGGACGGCATCCGCTTCGTCCCCGGCGAGTTCGACGACGACGCGGCGTTCGACCACCTGGCGCAGGTCGTCAAGCAGCTGGACGACGAGCGCGGGACGGGAGGCAACCACGCGTTCTACCTCTCGATCCCGCCACGGTTCTTCGAGACCGTGACGCGGCAGCTGGCACGGGCCGGGCTGTCCACGCCGTCCGCGGGGCAGTGGCGCCGCGTCGTGATCGAGAAGCCGTTCGGCCACGACCTGGAGAGCGCACGGGCGCTCAACACGGTCGTCGAGGAGGTGTTCCCGCCCGACTGCGTCTTCCGCATCGACCACTACCTCGGCAAGGAGACCGTCCAGAACCTGCTGGCGCTGAGGTTCGCCAACCAGCTGTTCGAGCCGATCTGGAACGCGAACTACGTCGACCACGTGCAGATCACGATGGCCGAGGACATCGGGATCGGCGGCCGCGCCGGCTACTACGACGGCATCGGCGCCGCGCGGGACGTCATCCAGAACCACCTGCTGCAGCTGCTCGCTCTGACCGCGATGGAGGAGCCGGTCTCCTTCGGCGCCCACGACCTGCGGGCCGAGAAGGAGAAGGTGCTGTCCGCCGTCCGCCTGCCGGCCGACCTGTCGAGGGCCACGGCGCGGGGGCGGTACACCGGCGGCTGGCAGGGTGGAGAGGAGGTGCGCGGCTACCTCGAGGAGGACGGCATCGCGCCGGACTCGACGACCGAGACCTACGCGGCCGTCAAGCTCGAGATCGACACGCGGCGGTGGGCCGGGGTGCCGTTCTACCTGCGCACCGGCAAGCGGCTCGGCCGGCGCGTCACCGAGATCGCCGTGGTCTTCAAGCGGGCGCCGCACCTGCCGTTCGAGTCGACCGCCACCGAGGAGCTCGGCGAGAACGCCCTCGTGATCCGGGTCCAGCCGGACGAGGGCGTGACGATCCGCTTCGGGTCGAAGGTGCCGGGCACCGCCATGGAGGTGCGGGACGTGACGATGGACTTCGGGTACGGCCACTCGTTCACCGAGTCGTCGCCGGAGGCCTACGAGCGGCTCATCCTCGACGTCCTGCTCGGCGAGCCGCCGCTGTTCCCGCGTCACCAGGAGGTCGAGCTGTCCTGGCGCATCCTCGACCCGGTCATCGAGTTCTGGGCCTCCAAGGGTGTGCCCGACGACTACCGGGCCGGCTCGTGGGGGCCCGCGTCGGCCGAGCGCATGATGGCCCGCGACGGCCGCAGCTGGAGGCGACCGTGATCGTCGACCTGCCCCAGACCACGACGAGTGCCATCTCGCGCAGCCTCGTCGACCTGCGCGACAGCGGCGGCGCCGTCGCGCTGGGTCGCGTGCTCACCCTCGTCATCCCGACCGACGAGCCGGACGCCGAGGCGGCGATCCAGGCCGCCAACGACGCCTCGCGGGAGCACCCGTGCCGGGTGCTGGTCGTCGCCCGCGGCAACCGACGCGGGACGGCGCGGCTCGACGGGCAGATCCGCGTCGGCGGCGACGCGGGCGCGAGCGAGGTGATCGTCCTGCGCGCCTACGGGCCGCTGGTGGACCACGGCGACGCGCTCATCGTGCCGCTGCTGCTGCCCGACGCGCCCGTCGTCGCGTGGTGGCCCGGTCCCCCGCCAGCGTCGCCGTCCACGGACCGCATCGGCGCCATGGCCCAGCGGCGGATCACGGACGCCGCGGCGGCGCGCCGTCCGGCCGCGGCCCTGCGGACCCTCGCCGAGAACCACGCCCCCGGGGACACCGACCTGGCCTGGACGCGGCTGACGCTGTGGCGAGCCCTGCTGGTCGCCGCCCTCGACCAGCCGCCGTTCGAGCCGGTGACCGCGGCGACGGTCACCGGCGCCTCCGACAGCCCCAGCACCGAGCTGCTCGCGGCGTGGCTGGCCCACACGCTGAGGTGCCCGGTGACGCGGGCCCGCACCAAGGCCGGCACCGGCATGGCCAGCGTGCGGCTCCAGCGGCGCAGCGGGCCGGTCGAGCTGGTGCGGCCCGAGGGGGCGGTGGCGACGCTGAGCCAGCCGGGCCAGCCCGACCGGCGCATCTCCCTGCCTCGCCGGCCGGTCAACGACTGCCTCGCCGAGGAGCTGCGCCGCCTCGACCCGGACGACGTCTACGGCGAGGTGCTCACGCGGGGGCTGCGCCGGCTGGAGAAGGCGCGGTCGACGACGGCGTCCCAGGCCGAGCGGACGGGTGAGGCCCCGTCCGTCGGCGAGACCAAGGCCAGGGCACGGTCCGCCGCTGCCCGGGCGGCCCGGACGTCGCGGCAGATGAAGCGGGCCCGCCCGCAGGAGAAGGAGCGGTCGTGAGCCCGAGCCCGACGTCGGTCGTCGTCCACGCCACGCCCGACCTGCTCGCGGCGGCTGCCGCCGCCCGGCTCGTGACGCGGCTCGTGGACGCGCAGGCCTCACGGGGCCACGCCTCGCTCGTCCTGACCGGCGGCACCATCGGCATCTCGATGCTGCGGCACCTCGCGAGCTGCCCGCCGAGGGACGCGGTCGACTGGCGGCGGGTCGACCTGTGGTGGGGCGACGAGCGGTTCCTGCCGGCCGGCGACCCCGACCGTAACGAGACGCAGGCCCGCGAGGCGCTGCTCGACGTGCTGCCGCTGGACCCGGCGCGGGTCCACCCGATGCCGGCCAGCGACGGCCCGGACGGCGACGACGTGGACGCCGCGGCCGCCCGCTACGCCGGTGAGCTGCGGGCCGCCAGCCGCCCGGAGGACCACGGCGACGTACCGACCTTCGACGTCCTGCTGCTCGGCGTCGGCCCGGACGGGCACTGCGCGTCCCTGTTCCCCGAGCAGCCGGCGGTCTACGAGACGGAGCGGTCCGTGGTCGGCGTGCGCTCGTCGCCCAAGCCGCCACCGACGCGGATCAGCCTGACGATGCCCGCGCTGTGCGCGGCCGAGGACGTGTGGTTCGTGGTGGCGGGCCGGGACAAGGCGCCGGCCGTCGAGATGGCGCTGTCGGGCGCCGGTCCCGTGCAGGTGCCGGCGGCGGGCCCGTCGGGACGCCGCCGCACCCTGTGGCTGCTGGACCGCGAGGCGGCGTCCTCCCTGCCCCCCGGCCTCGCCCGCCTCGCCAGCCCCTGACCGCAATAACCAGGGTTGTTGCCTCTATCCGCCGCGGACAGGCGCAACAACCCTGGTTATTGCGGGGTGGCCGTCAGCGGACGATGCGCCTGGCGCGGAGCGCCTCGAGGGCCTCGGCGAGGATCGCCTCGCCGTCCGCGTCGCTGCGGCGCTCCTTCACGTAGGCCAGGTGCGTCTTGTAGGGCTCGTTGCGCGGCGGCGACGGCGGGTTGTCGCGGTCCTGGCCCGCCGGGAAGCCGCAGCGCGGGCAGTCCCAGGACTCGGGGGCCTGCAGACCCTCCTCCTCGGCGAAGCTGGGACGGGTCTCGTGCCCGTTGGCACACCAGTAGGACACCCAGAACCGGGGGGCGGCATCGCCCCGCTCCGCCTCGCCCATCGGGCCTGCGCCGACCCGGCTCCCGCGAATCGCGTTACCACCAGCCACCGTTGCTCACTGCTCCTGTCGTACGTCTCGCGGTCGGTCGTGTCGGGCGTCCGGTCGGTCCTCAGCCCTCGGCGGGGATGAAGCGCTCCAGCACCCCGAGGAGGACGATGACGGTGGTCCACAGCATGGCGACGGCCAGCGTGAAGCGGTTGAGGTTGCGCTCGGCCACCCCCGAGCTGGCGGCTCCGGACGACATGCCGCCACCGAACATGTCCGAGAGGCCACCGCCCCGGCCCTTGTGCATGAGGATCAGCAGGGTCAGGATCAGGCTGCTGATCGCCAGGAGGACCTGCAGGGTGATGCGCAGTGCGGTCACGTGGGGCCTTTCGCCAGGGATCCGGGATCGGACGCGGCGACCAGGATACGTGAGGTCGCGGCGACGGCGGCCGAACGGGGCTACAGACCGACCTGATGGTGCCGGAAGCGACAGATCGCCGCGAACTCCTCGGGGTCGAGGCTCGCCCCGCCGACGAGCGCGCCGTCCACGTCCTGCTCGGCCATGATCGCGGCGACGTTCCCGGACTTCACCGACCCGCCGTAGAGGACCCGGACGGCGTCGGCGACTCCCTCGTCGTACAGCTCCGCGAAGCGGCCGCGCAGCGCGGCGCAGACCTCCTGCGCGTCCTGCGCGGTGGCCACCTCCCCGGTGCCGATGGCCCAGACTGGCTCGTAGGCGATGACGACGGACGCCGCCTGCTCGGTGGTCATCCCGGCGAGCACGCCGTCCAGCTGGGTCACGCAGTGCTCGACGTGCCCGTTCGCCTGCCGGACGTCGAGCGCCTCGCCGACGCAGATGATGGGGGTCATGCCGTGCCGCAGGGCCGCCTGGGCCTTCGCTCCGACGAGCGCGTCGTCCTCGTGGTGGTACTGCCGGCGCTCGCTGTGCCCCACCACCACGTACGAGCAGCCGAGCCGGGCGAGCATCCGCGGGGAGATGTCGCCGGTGTAGGCGCCCTCGTCGTGAGGCGAGCAGTCCTGCGCGCCGTACCGGACGTCGAGCTGGTCGCCGTCCACCAGGGTCTGCACGGACCGCAGGTCGGTGAACGGCGGCAGGACGACCACCTCGACGGCCGCGTAGTCGTGCTTGGCGTCCTGCAGCGACCAGGTGAGCTTCTGCACGAGGTGCGTCGCCTGGAAGTGGTCGAGGTTCATCTTCCAGTTGCCCGCCATCAGCGGGGTGCGCGTGGTGCCCATTCGCTCAGTCCTCCAGGACGGTCAGGCCGGGGAGGGTCTTGCCCTCGAGGTACTCCAGGCTGGCTCCCCCGCCGGTCGAGATGTGGCCGAAGTCGTCGTCCGAGAAGCCGAGCCGGCGCACCGCGGCGGCGGAGTCCCCTCCGCCGACGACGGTGAACGCGTCGGAGTCGACGAGGGCCTGGGCCAGCGCCCGCGTTCCCTCGGCGTAGGGCGCCATCTCGAAGGCGCCCATCGGCCCGTTCCAGAAGACGGTCCGCGCGTCGGCGACGGCGCGGCCGAACGCGGCCGCGGAGTCCGGCCCGATGTCGAGCCCCATCCTGTCGGCCGGGATGGCGTCGACGCCGACGACCTCGTGCTCGGCGTCGGCGCTGAAGGACGTCGCCGCGACGACATCCGTCGGCAGCACGAGCTCGACACCGCGCTCACGGCCCCGCTCGAGGTAGCCACGCACCGTGCCGACCTGGTCGGCCTCGAGCAGGCTCGTGCCGACCTCGTGCCCCAGGGCCGCGAGGAACGTGAACACCATGCCGCCGCCGACGACGATGCGGTCGGCGGTGCCCAGCAGGTTGTCGATGACGCCGAGCTTGTCCGAGACCTTGGCGCCACCGAGGACGACCGCGTAGGGACGCTCGGGACTCTCCGTCAGCCGGCGCAGCACCTCGACCTCGGCCAGCACGAGCCCGCCCGCGGCGTGCGGCAGACGCTGCGCCACGTCGTACACGCTGGCCTGCTTGCGGTGCACGACGCCGAAGCCGTCGGAGACGAAGACGTCCGCCAGCGCGGCGAGCCGGTCGGCGAAGGCGCCGCGCTCGGCCTCGTCCTTGCTCGTCTCCCCGGCGTTGAAGCGCAGGTTCTCCAGCAGCAGGAGCTCGCCGTCCCCGAGCGCCTCGACCGCGGCCCGGGCCTGCTCCCCCACGGTGTCACCGGCGAAGTGCACCGCGGTGCCGGGCAGCAGCTCGGCGACACGGGCGTGCACGGGCGCCAGGGAGTACCTCTCCTCCGGCTCCCCCTTGGGCCGACCCAGGTGGGCGACGACGACGACGCGGGCGCCGGCGTCCAGCAGCCGCTGCCACGTGGGCAGGGACGCGCGGATGCGCCCGTCGTCGGTGATGCGGGTGCCGTCGAGCGGCACGTTGAGGTCGCTGCGGACCAGCACGCGCCGGCCGCGCAGGTCGCCGAGGTCGTCGATCGTCTTCACGCAGGCACCAGCTCCTCAAGAGGGTGATCTTGCAGTTCGGGTGCCCGGTCGTACCCGAACTGCAAGATCACCGAAGGGGTTGGGTCAGAGGCCCTTGCCGACCAGGGCGACGAGGTCGACCAGGCGGTTGGAGTAGCCCCACTCGTTGTCGTACCAGCCGACGACCTTCACCTGGTCGCCGATCACCTTGGTGAGGCCGGCGTCGAAGATGCAGGACGCCGGGTCGGTGACGATGTCGGTCGAGACGATCGGGTCCTCGGTGTAGCGCAGGACGCCCTTGAGCGAGCCCTCCGCGGCGGCCTTCACCGTCGCGTTGACCTCCTCGACCGAGGTCTCGCGGCCCGCCGTGAAGGTGAGGTCGGTGGCGGAGCCGGTCGGCACCGGCACGCGCAGCGCGTAGCCGTCGAGCTTGCCCTTGAGCTCGGGCAGCACGAGGCCGATCGCCTTGGCGGCGCCGGTCGAGGTCGGCACGATGTTGAGCGCGGCGGCGCGGGCACGGCGCAGGTCCTTGTGCGGGCCGTCCTGCAGGTTCTGGTCCGCCGTGTACGCGTGGATCGTCGTCATCAGGCCGCGGACGATGCCGAACTCGTCGTGGAGCGCCTTGGCCATCGGGGCCAGGCAGTTCGTCGTGCAGGAGGCGTTGGAGATGATCGTGTGCGCGGCCGGGTCGTAGGCGGAGTCGTTGACGCCCATGACGACGGTGACGTCCTCGTTCTTCGCCGGCGCCGAGATGATGACCTTCTTGGCCCCGCCGTCGACGTGGGCCCGGGCCTTGGTGGCGTCGGTGAAGATGCCCGTCGACTCGATGACGACGTCCGCCCCGAGGTCGCCCCACGGCAGCGCTGCCGGGTCCTTCTCGGCGAGGGCCTTGAAGGTGTGGCCGCCGACCGAGATCGAGTCCTCGGTGTAGCTCACGTCCTCGAGCCGCCCGAGGATGGAGTCGAACTTCAGCAGGTGGGCCAGGGACTGGTTGTCCGTGAGGTCGTTCACGCCGACGACCTCGATGTCGGCTCCGGACGCCAGGGCGGCGCGGAGGAAGTTCCGGCCGATCCGGCCGAAGCCGTTGATGCCTACGCGGGTGGTCACTGGTGTTGCCCTCCTCAGCACGCGCCGGACAGCCCGGCGCCTGGTCGGGTGACGGTGCTGCTGGCGACCCTAGGGGATACCCAGCGGTAGTCGTGACGCGCGGGGCCCCGGTCAGGCGTCGAGCATGTCCGGCGTCAGGTTGGCGTCGGTCCCGGGCACGTCGAGCTCCGCCGCCCGGCGGTCCGCCATGGCCAGCAGGCGCCGGATCCGCCCGGCCACCGCGTCCTTGGTCATCGGCGGCTCGGCCAGCTGGCCGAGCTCCTCGAGGGAGGCCTGCTTGTGCTCGAGGCGCAGCCGTCCGGCGTCCCGCAGGTGGTCGGGGACGTCGTCCCCGAGGATCTCCAGCGCCCGCTCGACGCGGGCGCCGGCGGCCACCGCCGCGCGGGCCGACCGCCGCAGGTTGGCGTCGTCGAAGTTGGCGAGCCGGTTGGCCGTGGCGCGCACCTCGCGGCGCATCCGCCGCTCCTCCCAGGCGAGCACCGCGTCGTGGGCGCCGAGCCGGGTGAGCATGGCGCCGATCGCGTCGCCGTCGCGGATGACGACGAGGTCCACGCCGCGCACCTCGCGCGCCTTGGCCTGGATGCCGAGCCGGCGGGCCGCGCCGACCAGCGCCAGGGCGGCCTCCGGGCCCGGGCACGTGACTTCCAGCGAGGAGGAGCGGCCCGGCTCGGTGAGCGACCCGTGCGCGAGAAACGCTCCGCGCCAAGCAGACTCGGCGTCGCACGTCGCGCCGGACACCACCTGCGGCGGGAGCCCCCGCACCGGCCGGCCGCGGCTGTCGAGCAGGCCGGTCTGCCGCGCCAGGGCCTCCCCCTCCCGGACGACGCGGACGACGTAGCGCGACCCGCGGCGCAGCCCGCCGCCGGAGATCACGAGGACGTCGCTGTGGTGGCCGAAGACGTCGGCGATGTCGCGGCGGAGTCGGCGCGCCGCGGCGCCGGTGTCGAGCTCGGCCACGATGACGATGCGGCCGGAGATGATGTGCAGCCCCCCGGCGAAGCGCAGCATCGACGACACCTCGGCCTTGCGGCAGCACGTCCTCGTCACGTCGAGCCGGCTCAGCTCGTCCTTCACCTGTGCCGTCAGCGCCATGGCGGACATCCTGCCATCGGGGGCAAGCACCCTCGCCCGCGTCCCGGAGGGCTCAGGGCCCGACGTCCCCCAGCACACCGTCGAGGACGTCGCGCAGCGCGGCGGCCAGCCGTAGCGGGTCGTGCCGGGCGGTGCCGTCGCCGAGGCCGACCTGGCGCAGCACGAGGCGCCCGCCGGCGTCGGCGGCGGCCGCGGCCAGCTCGTCGACGTCCTCGACCGCGCTGGGGTCGGCGATCACCACGTCGAGCCTCAGGTCGGGCGCGTGGGCGGCGAGCGCCCTCACGTGGCCGGCCGCGCTCATGCCGGCGGTCTCGCCGACGTCCGGGCCGAGGTTGAGGACGACGCACCGCTTGGCCCGGGTCGTCAGCAGCGCCGAGGCGAGGTCGGGTACGAGCAGGTGGGGCGCGACGCTGGTGAACCACGAGCCCGGACCGAGCACCACCCAGTCGGCGTCCCGGACGGCCTGCACCGCCTCGGCGCAGGCCGGCGGGTCGTGCGGGATGAGCCGGACGCCGAGGACCCGGCCCGGTGTCGTCGCGACGGCCACCTGCCCCCTGACGACGGTCACGGCGTCCGGCTGCTCCGGGTCCAGCCCGGCGACGTCCGCCTCGATCTCCAGCGGCACCGACGACATCGGCAGGACGCGACCGCGGGAGCCGAGGAGCCGGGCCACCCAGTCGAGGCCGGCGACGGGGTCCCCGAGCAGCTCCCACAGCGCGACGATGAGCAGGTTGCCGACGGCGTGCTCGTGCAGGGTTCCCGTGCTGGTGAACCGGTGCTGCAGCACGTCGCGCCACGTGCGGCCCCACTCGCCGTCGTCGCACAGGGCCGAGAGGGCCATCCGCAGGTCGCCCGGGGGCAGGACGCCGAGCTCGGCCCTCAGCCGCCCGCTGGAGCCGCCGTCGTCCGCGACCGTGACGACGGCGGTGAGCTGGTCGGTGAGGTGCCGCAAAGCCTGCAGCGAGGCCGCGAGGCCGTGCCCGCCGCCCAGCGCCACGACGCGGGGCGCGGTCCTCACTCGCGCCCCAGGTCCCGGTGGACGGCGTGGGCGCGCACCCCGATCTCCCCCAGCCGCCGGACGATCTCCTCGGTGAGGGCGACGGACCGGTGCTTGCCGCCCGTGCAGCCGACGGCGATGGTCACGTAGTGGCGGTTCTCCTTGCGGTAGCCGGCGACCACCGGCTCGAGGGCGGACACGTACCGCTCGACGAAGTCGAGCGCGCCCGGCTGACCGAGCACGTACGTGCTGACCTTCTCGTCCTGGCCGGTGAACGGGCGCAATTCGGGGATCCAGTGCGGGTTGGGCAGGAAGCGCACGTCGACGACGTGGTCCGCGTCCACCGGCAGGCCGTACTTGAAGCCGAACGACATCACCGTGACGCGCAGCCCCACCTCCTCGCGCCCCGCGAAGGTCTCGACGATCTTGGCGCTCAGCTGGTGGACGTTGAGGTCGCTGGTGTCGACGACGACGTCGGCGGTGGCGAGCAGGTCACCGAGCAGCTCGCGCTCCCGGCTGATGCCGTCGAGGATCCGGCCGTCCATCTGCAGCGGGTGCGGTCGGCGCACGGACTCGAACCGGCGCACCAGCGCCTCGTCGCTGGCGTCCAGGAACAGCACCCGCAGCCGGATGCCCCGCTGCCGCAGGCCGCCGAGCGACTCGGTGAGGTCGGCGAAGAAGCTGCGGCCGCGCACGTCGACCACGACGGCCAGCCTCGGCACGTTGCCGGCGGCCTTGGACGCCAGCACCGCCAGCGGGGCCAGCATCTGCGGCGGCAGGTTGTCGACGACGTACCAGCCGAGGTCCTCGAGCACGTTCGCGGCGGTCGTCCGACCCGCCCCGGACATCCCGGTGATGATGAGGACCTCGGGGACGGTCGGGTCGTAGCCCGACTCCCCGTCGGCGGGCGGCGGCGTGGAGCTCGTCACGCGCTCATGATGTCAGTCGTCCAGCACCTCGCCGGTCGTCACGTTCACCGCCGGCGCGCCGCCGCCCGAGCCGGCCAGCGCCTCCACCACGGCCTGCGCCGTCGCCGGCCCGACGCCCGGCACGGTGGCGATCTCGTCGGCGGACGCCGCGCGCAGCCGCTTCAGGGAGCCGAACTGGCGCAGCAGCGCCTTGCGTCGCGCCGGCCCGAGCCCGGGGACGTCGTCCAGCGCACTGCGCGTCATCGCCCGGCTCCGCCGCTGCCGGTGGTAGGCGATGGCGAAGCGGTGCGCCTCGTCGCGGACCCGCTGCAGCAGGTACAGGCCCTGGCTCGTGCGGGGCAGGACGACCGGGTGGTCCTCCCCGGGCAGCCACACCTCCTCGAGCCGCTTGGCCAGACCACACAGCGCGACGTCGGTGACGCCGAGCTCGTCCAAGGCCCGGGCCGCCGCCGCCACCTGCGGCTGGCCGCCGTCGACCACGACGAGGTTCGGGGCGTACGCGAAGCGGCGGGGCCGCCCGGTGTCCGGGTCGACGCCCTCCGGCGTGCCGCCCGCGGCCGACTCGTCGCCGTCGATCTCCAGCCCGCCGGACTGCACGCGCTCGTCGACGTAGCGGCGGAAGCGCCGCGAGACCACCTCGTGCACCGAGGCGACGTCGTCCTGGCCCTCCACGCCGCGGACCGCGAACCGGCGGTACTCGCCCTTGCGCGGCAGGCCGTCCTCGAAGACGACCATCGACGCGACGACCTCGCTGCCCTGGAGGTTGGACACGTCGAAGCACTCGATCCGCAGCGGCGCCTCGGGCAGGCCGAGGGCCTCCTGGATCTCCTGGAGCGCCAGGCTGCGCGTCGTCAGGTCTCCGGCCCGCCGGGTCTTGTGCAGCGCGAGCGCCTGCTGCGCGTTGCGTCGAACGGTCTCGGCCAGCGCCCGCTTGTCCCCCCGCTGCGGCACCCGGACGTCGACGCGGGCCCCGCGCAACCCGGTGAGCCAGGCCGTCACCTCCGGGAGGTCCGGCGGCAGCTCGGGCACGAGCACCTCCCGCGGGACGGCGTCCGCCGCGTCCCCGTAGACCTGCTGCAGCAGGTGCTCCACGAGCTCGCCGGTCGTGAGCTCCTCGACCTTCTCCACCACCCAGCCCCGCTGTCCGCGGACCCGCCCGCCGCGCACGTGGAAGACCTGGACGGCGGCCTCCAGCTCGTCCTCGGCGAGCGAGAAGACGTCGGCGTCCGTGGCGTCCGGCAGCACGACTGCGTTCTTCTCGATGGCCCGCCGCAGGGCGCCGATGTCGTCCCGCAGCCGGGCGGCCCGCTCGAACTCGAGGTCTGCGGACGCCTGGCGCATCTCGGCCTCGAGCCGCTTGACGAACTTCTGCGTCTGACCCGACATGAAGTCGCAGAAGTCCTCCGCCAGCTCCCGGTGCTCCTCGGGGCTGACCGCCCCGACGCACGGCGCGGCGCACTTGTCGATGTAGCCGAGCAGGCACGGGCGGCCCACCTGACCGGCCCGCTTGAAGACCCCGGCCGAGCAGGTGCGCACCGGGAACACCCGGAGCAGCAGGTCGACGGTCTCCCGGATCGCCCACGCGTGCGCGTACGGGCCGAAGTAGCGCGTGCCGGCCTTCTTGCGGCCCCGCATCACCTGGACGCGGGGGAACTCCTCCCCCATCGTCACCGCCAGGTAGGGGTAGGACTTGTCGTCGCGGTACTTGACGTTGAAGCGCGGGTCGAACTCCTTGATCCACGAGTACTCGAGCTGCAGGGCCTCCACCTCGGTGGCCACGACCGTCCACTGGACGGCGGTCGCGGTGAAGACCATCTGCTGGGTGCGCTGGTGCAGGGACGCCGGGTCGGCGAAGTACGAGCTCAGCCGCTGGCGCAGGCTCTTGGCCTTGCCGACGTAGATGACCCGGCCCTGCGCGTCCGTGAACCGGTAGACGCCGGGCTCGTCGGGGATCTCGCCCGGGCGGGGGCGGTACGTCGACGGGTCGGCCACGGCTCCCAGCCTAGGAAGCGGGACCGACTCCCCATGACTCCAGGTGGCTGCGACCGCGGTGAGACCGTCCTGTGACCGGCGGAGCCCACCGTGACTCCTGGCGCCGGCACTCCGCCGGCCACGACGAGGGGGTTCCCATGTCCCGACTCACCAGGTCACTGCTCGCGGCGGGCGCCACCGCCGCCCTCGCCCTGACCGCGGTGCCCGCGCAGGCGGCCGGCGCGGAGGTGCTGCGCGGCGTCGACACGTTCCACGACGTCTTCCCGGACGAGTGCTTCGGGTACCCGATGGAGGTCCACGTCGAGGGGACAGTGCGCTGGCAGCTGCGCCTGCAGCCCGACGGTGACCTCTTCTGGTCCGGCCACGGGGACAACGAGCAGACCTACGTGAACCTGCAGACAGGGCGCTCGTGGTCCGGCGTCACGGACTTCTTCGAGCACGACACTCGCATCCTGGAGCGCGAGGGCGACGTCATCACCCTGCTGGTGACGTCGGCGAGCCGGTTCCGGGTGTACGACGAGGACGGCGAGCTGGACTCGTTCCGCGCCGGGGTCTTCACCTTCATCTTGCTGATCGACACGAAGGGAACCGCCACTCCCGAGGACGACGAGGTCGAGTTCGGCGAGGTCCTCAAGGACGTCGGCCACAACACCATCGGCGACTTCTGCGAGGACGCGCTGCGCTTCACGGTGCACTGAGCCCCGTCATCCCAGGACCAGCTCGTCCCCCTCCACGGTGACCGTGACGGCGGGCAGCGGGGCGGTCGCCGGCCCGTTGACGACCGCCCCGCCGTCGCCGGCGTCGAAGCGGCTGCCGTGGTTCGGGCACCGCAGCACGAGCCCGTCCTCGGGGGCCACCGTCGTGCCCTGGTGGGTGCAGCTGGCGCTGAACGCGACGAACTCTCCGTCGGTGGGCTGGGCCACGACGACACGCTGGTCGCCCGCCTGCACGACGCGAGCCTGCCCCACCGGCACGTCGGCCACCGGCACGCGGGCGCCCGCGTCAGCGGTGCCCGCCGCCGTGGACCCACCGTCCGAGCACGCCGCCAGCAGGCCCGGTGCGAGCACCACGCCGAGGGCGGCGACGCCTCGCAGCACGGTCCGCCGGGACGGGCACAACTCGGCGGCACCCGCAGTCGGGTCGTCGTCGCGCATGGTGGGCGCTCCTCTCACCCGGCCTTGCGCTGCCGCGGGGCCGGCCTCTTCGCCGCGGCCCGCTTGGCCGGGGCCGCCGTCGTCGACGTCTTCGGCGCGGAACGCCGCGTGGATGCCGCGGGTGCGGTGGACGCCCCCGCCGAGCGCCCGGCGAGGACCGGCGCCAGGAACTGCCCGGTGTAGCTGGTGGCGTGCGCCGCGACGTCCTCGGGGGTGCCCTCGGCCACCACGGTGCCGCCGCCGGAACCGCCTTCGGGCCCCATGTCGACGATCCAGTCGGCGCTCTTGACGACGTCGAGGTTGTGCTCGATGACGATGACGGTGTTGCCCTTGTCGACCAGGCCCTGCAGGACGGCGAGCAGCTTGCGGATGTCCTCGAAGTGCAGACCGGTGGTGGGCTCGTCGAGCACGTAGACGGTGCGGCCGGTCGACCGCTTCTGCAGCTCGCTGGCCAGCTTGACGCGCTGTGCCTCCCCGCCGGACAGGGTCGGGGCGGGCTGGCCCAGCCGTACGTAGCCCAGCCCGACGTCCACCAGCGTGGTGAGGTGGCGGGCGATGGCCGGCACCGCGGCGAAGAACTCCGCGGCCTCCTCGATCGGCATGTCGAGGACGTCGGCGATCGTCCGGCCCTTGAAGTGCACCTCGAGCGTCTCGCGGTTGTACCGCGCCCCGTGACAGACCTCGCACGGCACGTAGACGTCCGGCAGGAAGTTCATCTCGATCTTGATCGTGCCGTCGCCCTGGCAGTTCTCGCAGCGCCCGCCCTTGACGTTGAACGAGAACCGGCCCGGCATGTAGCCGCGCACCTTCGCCTCGGTCGTCTCGGCGAACAGGCGCCGGATGTGGTCGAAGACCCCGGTGTACGTGGCCGGGTTCGACCGGGGCGTGCGGCCGATGGGGCTCTGGTCGACGTGGACGACCTTGTCAAGCTCGTCCACGCCCTTCACGGTCTTGTGCCGACCGGGGACGTGCCGCGCCCCGTTGAGCCGGTTGGCGAGCACGTTGTAGAGGATGTCGTTGACCAGGGTGGACTTGCCGGATCCCGAGACGCCGGTGACCGCGACGAGGCACCCGAGCGGGAACGACACGTCGATGCCCCGCAGGTTGTTCTCGCGCGCGCCGACGACGGTCACCTCCCGCCCCGGCTGGCGGGGACGCCGCACCGGCGGCACCGCGATCTCCCGGCGGCCGGACAGGTACATCCCGGTGAGGCTGGACCCGTGCTCCAGCAGGCCGCTGACGTCGCCGGAGTGCACCACCTGGCCACCGTGCTCCCCCGCGCCGGGGCCGATGTCGACGACCCAGTCGGCGGTGCGGATGGTGTCCTCGTCGTGCTCCACGACGATGAGGGTGTTGCCCAGGTCGCGCAGCCGCGTGAGGGTGTCGATGAGCCGGTGGTTGTCGCGCTGGTGCAGGCCGATACTCGGCTCGTCCAGCACGTACAGCACGCCGACGAGGCCCGAGCCGATCTGCGTCGCGAGCCGGATGCGCTGCGCCTCGCCCCCGGACAGCGTGCCGGCGGCCCGGTCGAGGGAGAGGTAGTCCAGCCCGACGTCGAGCAGGAAGCCGAGGCGGGCATTGATCTCCTTGAGCACCCGCTCGGCGATCTGGCGCTCGCGGTCGCTGAGCTCGAGCGAGCCGAGGAACTCGGCGGCGTCGCGGATCGGCAGCGCGGCCGCCTCGGCGATCGACCGGCCGCCGACGGTCACCGCGAGCACCTCGGGCTTGAGGCGCGCCCCGCGGCACACCGGGCACGGCACCTCGCGCATGTAGCCCTCGTAGCGCTCGCGCGACCAGTCGGACTCGGTCTCGGAGTGCCGCCTCTTGATGAACGGGACGACGCCCTCGAAGCCGGTCGTGTAGGAGCGCTCGCGCCCGAACCGGTTCCGGTAGCGGACGTGCACCGAGTAGTCCTTGCCCTCGAGCAGGGCGGTGGTCGCCCGCTTGGGCAGCGCGCGCCACGGGGTGTCCATCGAGAACCCGAGCTGGTCCGCGAGCCCGGTCATCAGCCGCTGGTAGTACTCCGCCGAGCCCGAGCCGGTGCCCCACGGCGCGATGGCGCCCTGCGCGAGCGACAGGTCCGGGTCCGGCACGACGAGGTCGGGGTCGACCTCGAGGTGGGTGCCGAGGCCGTGGCACTCCGGGCACGCGCCGTAGGGGCTGTTGAAGGAGAACGACCGCGGCTCGATCTCGTCGACCGACAGCGGGTGCTCGTTGGGGCACGCCATCTTCTCGGAGAAGCGGCGCTCCCTGCCCGGGTCGTCGGGAGGGAGGTCGACCAGGTCGGCGACGACCAGGCCGCCGGCCAGCCCCAGCGCCGTCTCCACCGAGTCGGTGAGGCGCTGCTTGGCGCCCGCCTTGGCGACCAGCCGGTCCACCACGACCTCGATGGTGTGCTTGAGCTTCTTCTCCAGCACCGGCGGCTCTGCCAGGCTCACCACGGTGCCGTCCACGCGGGCGCGGGCGAAGCCCTTGCCCTGCAGCTCGCGGAACAGGTCCGCGTACTCGCCCTTGCGTCCCCGCACGACCGGGGCGAGCACCTGGAAGCGGGTGCCCTCGGGCAGCTCCAGCAGCCGGTCGACGATCTGCTGCGGGGTCTGGCGCCCGATCGGCTCCCCGCACACCGGACAGTGCGGCCGCCCGGCGCGGGCCCACAGGAGACGCAGGTAGTCGTAGACCTCGGTGATCGTGCCCA
>JBKHXE010000052.1:0-8373 GCA_046566185.1 Actinomycetes bacterium
AGGGCGGTCTGCACGGTCCAGCGGCCGGTGCCCTTCTGCTCCGCGGCGTCGGCGATGACGTCGACGAGCGGGCGCCCGGTGTCGGCGTCCACGTGCTCGAGCACCTCGGCGGTGATCTCGACGAGGAAGGAGTCGAGGTCCCCGGAGTTCCACTCGCGGAACACGCCGGCGATCTGCGCGGGCTCCAGGCCGGCGGACCGGAGCAGGTCGTAGGCCTCGGCGATGAGCTGCATGTCCGCGTACTCGATGCCGTTGTGCACCATCTTGACGAAGTGCCCGGCGCCGTCCGTGCCGATCCAGGCGCAGCACGGCTCGCCGTCCACGGTGGCGGCGATGTCCTCCAGCAGTGGTCCGAGCGCCTCGTACGACTCGCGCGAGCCGCCGGGCATGATGCTCGGCCCCAGCAGCGCGCCCTCCTCGCCCCCGGAGATGCCGGCCCCGACGAAGTGCAGCCCGTGCTCGCGCAGCGCCGCCTCGCGGCGCCGGGTGTCCTCGAAGTGGGCGTTGCCGCCGTCGACGACGATGTCACCCGGCTCCAGCAGCGGCACGAGGGCGTCGATCACCGCGTCGGTGCCGGGCCCCGCCTTCACCATGACCATGATCCTGCGGGGACGCTCGAGCGACCCCACGAGGTCCTCCAGCGTCGGCGCCGCCACGAGCTCGCCCTCGTCGCCGTGCGCGGCGAGCAGCTCGTCGATGCGGGCGGTGGTGCGGTTGTGGACGGCGACGCGGTGGCCGTGCCGGGCCAGGTTGCGGGCCAGGTTCGAGCCCATCACCGCCAGCCCGACCACCGCGACGTCGGCCGCGGGCCGCGGCGTGGTCACGGCGTCGGCTCCCCCGAGGCCGCGCCGGCGGTGCGGCGGGCGGCGATCTCGGCGGTGATCTCACGGAAGCGGGACTCGGTCAGCGGGTAGAAGACCATCACGGCGATCGACAGTATCCCGAAGACCCCCAGGATGCCGCCGGCCCACAGCTGCAGGTTGTCGGCCACGCCGGGGGCCTGGGCCTCTCCGGACGACGCGCGCTGGGCGCTGAAGCCCGCCCAGGTCAGGGCGAGGCCGCCGACGAAGCCGCCGAGCGCCTGGCCCATCTTGCGGGTGAAGGAGAAGGCGGCGTACGTCGTCCCCTCGGTGCGCTGCCCGGTGCGCCACTCGCCGTACTCGACGGTGTCGGCCTCCAGGGCCCACATCAGCGTGTTGACGCCGTAGATGCCCATCCCACCGACGAAGAAGGCGACGAGGCCGAGTGCGGGCACCGAGGCGAGCGGCGCGAAGGCGAGGATCGCGGCGCCGAGGAGCGTCACGCCGCCGAAGAGCAGGTACCCGACGCGCTTGCCGATGGTGCGCACGACCGTCGGGATGACCGGGCCCACGGCGAACAGCGAGACGGTCTGCGCGAGCGTGTTCCAGGCGATGAACTTGGCGTCCTGCTGCACGTAGATCGCGAGGTAGGTCCCGAGCGTGCTGAGCCCGGTGAAGCCGGTGAGGAACAGCACCGACCCGGACGAGAGCACGAGCAGCGGCTTGTTGCTGACCAGGGTGCGCACGCTGTCGCGCAGCGAGACCGAGCCGCTCGGCCGGGCCACCTGCTCCTTGGTGCCGGAGATCGTGAACAGGTAGAGCGCCATGCCGACCACGACGAACGCGGCGGTGGTGACGAACAGCGAGCGCTGCAGCGCCTCGGGGTTCTCGGCGTTGCCACGGATCTGCGGGGCGACGACGAAGGCGACCGCGAGGATGCACAGAGCGGCGCCGTACATGCGGTACGTGGCGAGCTTGCCGCGCTCGACGGGCACCTGCGTCATGGCCGGCGCCATCGAGCCGTAGGGGATGTTGACGAGCGTGTAGAAGACGGACCCCATCAGCAGGTACGTGACGTACATGTAGACGACGGCGGCGGTGCCGGAGATGTCGGGGAAGAACACCTTGGCCGAGTAGATCGTCATGCTGGTCAGCAGCAGCGGCAGCGAGAACCAGAGGATGAACGGCCGGAACTTGCCGAGGCGACCGGGGCGCTTCGCGTCGACGGCGCGGCCGGCGAGCAGGTCGGTGAACGCGTCGACGAAGCGGACGACGAGGAACATCGTGCCGATCACCGCGCCCTCGATGCCGACGACGTTCGTGTAGTAGAGCGTGAGGAACATCGACGCCATGAAGAACGAGAGGTTGTTCGCCGCGTCACCGGCCGCGTAGGCCAGGTAGTTGCGCAGGGTGAGCGGCGTGGTCCGCGCCGGCGGCGCGGCGGTGGTCGGGGACGGTGTCACGAGGGACATGGTCTGACTCCTGGGTGCGGGCGGCGCGGGTCGGTGGAGGGGATCACGAGCCGGTGCGCCACCGGCGGCGCAGGGCGAAGGCGGCCGACTTGGGCCGGCGGTCACGGGTGAACACGCCCTTCTTGTTGCCGTCGACGCGCATCACCCCCGACTTGGTGGCGAAGTCGGCGAAGTTCCAGACGTGCTCGCCGACGACGGCGTCGACCCGGTCGAAGACGCGGTGGTTCATGTCGAGGTACGCGACCTGGTACTCCTCGGACCACGGCTGCGGCTCCAGCGCGTGCAGCCCGGTCAGGGTGTCGGCGCCGTACTCGGTGATGATGATCGGCTTGCCCTCGGTCGCCCAGGCCTCGAGCTCGGCCTGCCAGGCCACCTCGGCGGAGGCCAGGTCGCCGCTGTGGACGTACCACCCGTAGTACCGGTTGAGCATGAGGACGTCGGCGAGCTCACTGACCTGGCACGTGCCGTGCGGGGCGAGCATGACGTTGACGAAGCCGACGGGTCGCGTGGGGTCGAGGCGACGGGTGAGCTCGAAGAGCGGCTCGAAGTACTCGCGCGCCTGCGGGGTGTCGGACTCGGGCTCGTTGGCGATGCTCCACAGCACGACCGAGGGGTGGTTCTTGTCGCGCGCCACGAGCTCGCGGATCGCCTGGGCGTGCGTCTCGCGGGTGGCGGAGTTGGCGGTCTCGGCCGAGAAGGTGACGTAGCCCTGGCCGCCGAAGATGCCGCCGCCGAGGCCCATGTTGAGACCGACGGCCGCCGTCTCGTCGATGACGACGATGCCGTGGCGGTCGGCGTGGTCGAGCACCTCCTCGGCGTATGGGTAGTGCGAGGTGCGGAACGAGTTGGCGCCGATCCAGCGCAGCAGCTCGCCGTCGTGCACGAGGTGGACGTCGTCGTGCCCCTTGCCGCGCACGGGGGTGTCCTCGTGCTTGCCGAAGCCCTTGAAGTAGAACGGCTCTCCGTTGATGAGGAAGCGGGTGCCGTCGACCTCGACGGTACGGATGCCGACCGCCAGCGTGTAGGAGTCGACGAGGTCGTCGCCGTCCACGAGCTCGACGACCAGGTCGTACAGGTAGCCCTCGCCGGGCTGCCACAGGCGGGCGTCGGCCACGGTGAGGACGCCGCTGGCGCCCTCGGCGCAGGCCACCTCGACGCCCTCGGCGTCACGCAGGACGGCGCGCACGGCCAGGCCGTCGGCGCCGGTCGACTCGACGCGGTACTCGACCGTGCCGGTCGACCCGTCGCGGCCGGTGACGACGGTGACGTCGCTGACGTGGGCGCGGGGGGTGCTGTACAGCCAGACCGACCGGTGCAGGCCGGCGAAGTTGAAGAAGTCGTGCCAGTACACCTGCTGGCGTCCGGCGGGGGTCTGCTCGACGACTCCGGGCGGGATCGACTGCCAGGTCAGCGTGTTGTCGACGACCGCGGTGACCCTCATCTCCTCCCCCGGGGTGACGATCTCGGTGACGTCCGCCTCGAACGGCGTGTAGCCGCCCTCGTGCTCGGCGACCTGGACGCCGTTCACCCACACGACCGCGCGGTGGGTGGCGGCGTCGAGCCGCAGGACGACGCGCTGCCCGGCCCAGCCCCGGGGTACGCGGGCGGTGGTCTCGTACCAGGCGTCCCCGATGTGGTCGCGGGCGCCGGCGTCGACGAGGACGTCGTTGTAGCTGGCCGGCACGGGGATCTCGCGCGCCTCCGCCAGCGGGGCCTGCCACCAGCCGTGGCGCCGTCCGGCGCCCTCGGCGTCGAGACGGAACGCCCAGATGCCGTTCAGGCTCTTGCGTTCCCGCGTGGCGGTGTCGGTGGGACGGAGCACGAGGCCCTCCTCGGTCGTGTGGGTGCCACACCATTGACGGCCCTCGGCCACGGCCGCGGCAAGCGGTTGCCACCGGTTGCCGGGCGGGCCTACGGTCGACCGGTGTCCGACCAGCCGCCGGCGGCCCGAGCCGTCACCATCTACGACGTGGCCCGCGAGTGCGGGGTGGCGGCGTCGACGGTGTCACGGGCCTTCTCGCGCCCGGGACGGGTCAACCCGGACACGGCGCAGCGGATCCACGACGCGGCCCGGCGCCTCGGCTACCGCGCCAACCCGCTCGCCCGGGCGGTGACCACGGGGCGCACCGCGATGATCGGCGTGGTGGTCTCCGACGTGACCAACCCGGTGTACTTCCCGGTCATCCGGGGCGTCGAGGCGGCGGCGGCCGAGCGCGACCTCACGGTGCTGCTCACCGACGCCGAGGAGTCACCGCGCACCGAGCGTGCCGGCATCGACCGGGCGCTGCCGCTCGTCGACGGGTTGCTGCTCGCCGGCTCCCGCATGTCGGACTCCGCGATCCGCACCATCGCCCAGCGGCTGCCCGTCGTGGTCTGCAACCGACCGGTGCCGGGCGTCGCGAGCGTCGTCACGGACAACCCCCGCGGCATCCGCCGCGCCGTCGAGCACCTCGGGGCGCTCGGCCACACGACGATCACGTACGTCGCCGGCCCGGAGGCGTCCTGGGCGGACGGCGCGCGGTGGCGCGCCGTCCGGGAGGCCACCCTGGAGCTCGACCTGCGCGCCGTCCGGGTGGGGCCGTTCACCCCGACGGTGACCGGCGGGGTCGCGGCGGTCGAGCCGCTGCTGCGCCAGCGGCCGACGGCGGTGGTCACCTACAACGACCTGCTGGCCATCGGCCTGCTGCGGGGACTGGCCCAGGCCGGCGTGCGGGTGCCGCGCGACGTCAGCGTCGTCGGGTTCGACAACATCTTCGGCTCCGACTTCTGCACGCCGGCCCTGACGACGGTCGCGGCGCCGCTGCGGGCGCTGGGCACCGAGGCGCTCACTCACCTGGCGGCGCAGCTGGACGGCGCGGCGGCGCACGCGGGCGCGCCGACCGTCCTCCCGGCTCGGCTCGTCATCCGCGAGTCGACCGCCCCGGCGCCCCGTCAGCGCAGGCGGAAGAGCACCTCGCCGGCCTGAGGGACGACGAGGGTGCTCGGATCGGCATCGAGGCCCGCGACGTCGACGTCGTCGGGGTGCAGGTAGTCGAGGTTCGCGCCGCGCACGGTGCTCTCGGGGATGGAGGTCGCCAGGGTCACCGTGACCCGGAGCCGCTCACCCTCGACCGGGTCCCACGTGCCGGCGCCCCGCAGGTGCGTGGAGTGCGCGAGGACGCCCCAGTGCAGGTGCCGGTAGCGCTCCCACTGCTTCGTGAAGAAGTCCCGGCAGTGGTAGCCGATCTCGTCGATCTCGGGGTGCATCGCAGCGATCTGGCGCACGTGCGGGGCGTAGAGGATCACCTGGCCGCCGTCCGCGACGACCGGCTCGAGCTTGTAGAAGCCCTTGGCCGCCGTCCAGATGTCGTCGTACTTCGCCGGGACGATCGACAGCACCCGGCGGACCGGCGCGTCGAGGTAGCGGATGTGGGTCTGCGCCGAGACCTCGGCCGCGGCGGCCCACGCGGCGCGCGGCTCGCCGAACGTCGCGGCGCGCAGGGTGCCGGACCCGGACTCGACGACGACGCAGAGCGCCAGGGTCTGCGACGGGATCAGGGACGCCGCCTCGTCGATGAGGGCCCGCACGGGCGTGACGCCCGTGGTGCCGATGATGTCGGCGCTCGTGATGAGGGCGCCGAGCCAGTGGGACAGGTCGATGACCTCCTGGCCCGCGACGCCGGGGAAGAAGTACTTGTTGCCGCCGGAGAACCCGACGACCTCGTGGGGGAAGACCGGCCCCACGACGAGCGTGACGTCGTGCTCGACGACCGCCCGGTTGAGCCGGACGTCGACGCCCTCGTGCAGCAGACCGCCCGACAGCTCGGCGACGCGGTCGGCGCCGATGTGCCCGAGGTCCGCGAAGGTGGAGGCGTCCCACCACTCGTGGTTGAGCACCGTCGTGCCGGGGTAGCGCGACTCCAGGTCGCCCTCGGGGTAGCCGAGGTGGCGGGCCAGCTCCGGCGGGTGCATCGCGGCGTGGGTGCCCAGCGCCACGAGCACCGTCAGCCGGCTGACCCGACCGTGCACCGCCCGGTGGACAGCGTCGAGCAGCAGCGGCAGCGGGCAGCTGCGGGTCGCGTCCGGCACCAGGACGCACAGGCTGCGGCCGTCGAGGTCGGCGCCGGCGAGCTGCTCGGCGACGAACCGCCGCACCTCGTCGTCGTCCAGCACGGCCCCCGCCCCGCCGGCCGTCGCGGCCCCCGGGGTGGACGGCGACAGCCTCTGCGACATGCGGTCACCCTGCCGCCGGGACGACGGCCCGCGCAAGGAACCGAGGCAACCCGCGGCAACCGGTTGCCCGGTCGCGGCCGGGCGCCGAGCATGGCGACATGCCCCCCGCACCGCTGTCGCCCCACCCGGACCGGCTGCTGCCCCCGGACCCCACCGTCCGCAGCGTCGCCCGGCGGCTCTACGACGCGGTGCGCGACCTGCCGATCGTCTCCCCGCACGGGCACGTCGACCCGCGCACGCTGCTCGACGACGTGCCCTTCACCGACCCGGCGAGCCTGTTCGTCACGCCTGACCACTACGTCACCCGTCTGCTGCACGCCAGCGGCGTCCCGCTCGCCGACCTCGGGGTCGGCAGGGGCGACCTGGGCGAGGGGAAGGCACGCGCGGTGTGGCGACAGCTCTGCAGCCACTGGCACGTGTTCCGCGGCACGCCCGTCCGCTACTGGCTCGAGACCGAGCTGCACGACATCTTCGGTGTCGACGTCCGCCCCGCCGCGGACACCGCGGACGCCGTCTTCGACCAGGTCGCCGACCAGCTCGGAAAGCCGCAGTTCCGGCCGCGGGCGCTGTTCGACCGCTTCGGCATCTCGGTGCTCGCCACCACCGACGACCCCTGCGACGACCTGTCCGCTCACGCCGCGCTGGCCGCCGACCCGACGTGGCACGGCCGCGTCATCCCGACGTTCCGACCGGACCGGTACCTCGAGCCCGGGGACGGCGCGTGGCCCGGTCTCGTCGAGCGCCTGGGCGAGGTGGCGGACGTCGACACCGGCACCTACGCCGGCTGGGTCACCGCGATGGAGCGTCGCCGGGCCCACTTCGCGGACCACGGCGCGACGTCCGCCGACCACAGCCACGAGGACGTGCGCACCGACCCGCTGGAGCCGGGCGAGGCCGAGCGCGTCTACGCCGCCGCCCTGGTAGGGACCGCGACGTCCGCCGAGGCGGTCGCCCTGCGACGGCACATGCTGCTGGAGATGGCGCGCATGTCGTGCGACGACGGCCTCGTCATGACGCTGCACCCGGCGGTGCGGCGCGGTCACCACTCCCCCACCGGTCAGGCGCTCGGGGCCGACACCGGCCACGACATCCCGCTGCGCGTGGAGTTCACCGACGCCCTGCGCCCGCTGCTGGAGCGGTTCGGCACCCACCCGTCGCTGCACCTCGTGCCGTTCACGCTCGACGAGACGGTGTTCTCGCGCGAGCTGGCGCCGCTCGCCGGCTTCTACCCGTCGGTGTACGTCGGTGCGCCGTGGTGGTTCCTCGACGCGCCGGAGGCGATCCGCCGCTGGCGCGCCGCGGTCACCGAGACCGCCGGCTTCACGCGCACCTCCGGTTTCGTGGACGACACGCGGGCCTTCTGCTCGATCCCTGCCCGGCACGACATGTCGCGCCGGCTCGACAGCGGCTTCCTGGCGCAGCTGGTGGCCGAGCACCGCCTCGACGAGGACGAGGCGCTCGAGACGGCCGTCGACCTCGTCGCCACCCGCCCGGTCGAGGCGTTCAAGCTGTGACAGATCCGTTGCGGCGCACCGGTCCTCGCCCCCCGGTGCGCATCGTGCACCTCGGTCTCGGGAGCTTCTTCCGGGCGCACCAGGCCTGGTACACCGACTGGGCGCCGGACGCCGACGCCTGGGGCGTCGCCGCCTTCGCGGGTCGCAGCCGGGACCTCGCCGACACCCTCGAGGAGCAGGGCGGCGCCTACACGCTCGTCACCCGCGCGGCGGACGGCGACCGGTTCGACGTCGTCGGCTCCGTCGTCCGGGCCCACGCCGCAGGCGACCACGAGGCGTGGCTCGGCTACCTCGCCGACCCGCGCGTCGCCGTCCTCACCCTGACCGTGACCGAGGCCGGGTACCGCCGGGGCGGCGACGGCGGGCTCGACCTGG
>JBKHXE010000053.1:0-16723 GCA_046566185.1 Actinomycetes bacterium
CGCAGGCAGCAAGAGGCAAAGTCTTTCAGCCAACGACGAAGGGCTCTTCTCGAAGCCCTGGATCTGGACGGCCCGATCCAGCAGCTCTCCGCCTGGCGGGACTTGGAACAGGGGACCACGACCGCCGTGACCCAGGTCAGCTCCCCGTAGGCTGCTCAGGCCCACCGAACGGGTCAGGTGCCCCACCCTGATGCCAGGTCCTGGCCGTGCCCCGAGCCATAACAAAGTTGCAGGTCAGAGCCATGTCCCGCTTTGGAACCGGAACGATAGCCACCCTCGGCCTGACCGCCGTCACCGCCGTCTGGGGCTCGACCTTCTTCCTCATCAAGGACGTCGTCACCGTGCTGCCGGTGGCCGACTTCCTCGCCGTCCGGTTCTGGGTCGCGGCCGTCGTCATGGTCGTCGCGTTCGGGCCCCACCTTCGCCGGCTGGACGCGCGGGCGTGGCGCCGAGGCCTGCTGCTCGGAGCCGTCTACGGCGTGGCCCAGCTGCTGCAGACGTGGGGCCTGGAGCACACCTCCGCGTCGGTCTCGGGCTTCGTCACCGGCATGTACGTCGTCATCACGCCGGTGCTGGGCGCCCTGCTGCTGCGGCAGCGGACGCCCACGACGACGTGGCTCGCGGTGGGCCTGGCCACCGCCGGCCTCGCGGTGCTGTCGCTGCGGGGACTCGCCGTCGGCTTCGGCGAGGCCGTGACGCTGGCGAGCGCGGCCGTCTACGCGCTGCACATCCTCGGCCTCGGAGCCTGGTCGACGCAGCGCGAGGCGCTGGGGCTGTCGACGGTGCAGATGCTGGCGATCGCGTCCGTGTGCACGGTCAGCGCGGCGCCGGACGGCATCGCCCTCCCCCCGGACGCCGGGGTGTGGGCGGCCGTGCTCTACATGGCGGTCGTGGCCGGCGCCGGCGCCCTCGTCGTCCAGACCTGGGCGCAGGCCCACCTGCCCGCCACGCGCGCGGCGATCGTCATGACGACCGAGCCGGTGTTCGCCGCCCTGTTCGCCGTGCTCCTCGGCGGCGAGGTGCTCGGCCTGCGGGTGCTGCTCGGCGGCGCGCTGGTGCTCGGCGCGATGTACCTCGCCGAGCTCGGGCCGCGCCGCTCCCGGCGCCAGGTGCCCGCGGCGCTCGACCCTCCCGCCGAGGCGCTGCACCACGAGCCCTGAGACTCAGGATCCGGCGACCACCGCGTCACCGAGGCCGACCCGACCGGGCCGCACGACGGTGGCCCAGACGACGAGGTCACCACCGGCCGCGGCGTGCACCGCCCTGAGCACCCGGTGGTCGGCGTCCAGGTCGCGGGTCGCCATCGTCACCATGACGCAGCGCGGCATCGGCCCCTCGACGCGCAGCACGACCTCGGACCCCAGACGCACGGTGCGCCAGGAATTCTCGGGGAAGCCGTCGTGCTCGGGAGACGCGACGACGACGTTCGCGCGGAACCGGCGGGCGTCGACCTCGTCGCCGACGACGTCCGCGAGGCGACGCAGCGACGAGGTGGTCAGCAGGTGCACCGGCCCCTCGTCGAGCACCCGCACGTCGCTCTCTGGCGCGAACCGGACGCTGCGGCCGGTGTGCGCGGCGAGCGCGGCATCCGCCGCGGAGCTGCCCGCCCGGTGGGCGGTGCCGTCCGGGAACGAGACCAACGGGCCGTCGTCCGTCGTGGTCGCCGACAGGGCGAGCAGCCCGTCCACCCGACGGAAGCGCCGCGTCGCCTTGCCGCTGCCGATGAACCCGTCCTCGGTGCGCACGTACCAGGTGCGGTCGCCCACGACGCCGTGCCGCGCGACGTCCAGCTGCCCGAGAGCCTCTCCCCCCAGGGACTTCACCGGGTAGCGGTACAACGCGTCGACCTTCACGGGCGGCTCACTCCTGGTAGGAGTAGCGCTCCTCGCGCCACGGGTCGCCGACGGCGTGGTAGCCACGCGACTCCCAGAAGCCGCGCACCGGGCGGGTCAGGTACTCCAGCCCCCGCAGCCACTTCGGGCCCTTCCACGCGTAGAGGTGGGGGACGACGAGGCGCAGCGGGTAGCCGTGCTCCGGTGTGAGCACCGAGCCGTCGAGGTGGGTGGCGAGCACCGCCCGGGGGCTGAAGAGGTCCTCCAGGCGCAGCGTCGTCGAGTACCCGTACTCGGCCCACGCGAGCACGTGGGTGACGTCGTCGGCGGGCGGGCAGAGGTCGAGGACCGTGCGGGCCGCGACCCCTTCCCACCGCCGCTCGGGCACCGACCACCGGGCGACGCAGTGCAGGTCGCCGCGCACCGCCGTCGTCGGCAGCTCGGCGAACGAGGCGAGGTCGAAGCAGTGCTCCTCGCCCGACGCGGTCGCGCCGCTGACGACGAGCTTCCACGTCTCGGGCCGGAACCGCGGGACCGGGCCGTAGTGCAACACCTTGAGCCGGGTCGCGAGCCGCTGGCCGGGTGGCAGCACCCGCGGCGCGTGGTAGCCCGGCTCCGGTGCGCTCATGCCGGGCGGGGGACGTCGCGCAGCAGCCGGGCGAGGACGTCGGCGGCGTGGTCGACCGCCTCGTCGTCGACGTCCAGGTGTGTCACGAGGCGCACCGTACGCCGCCCCAGCACCGAGACCGCGACCCCCTGCTCCAGCGCGGCCGGGGCGAACGAGGCGGCGTCGACGTCCAGGACGACGATGTTCGTCTGCACGGCGTCGGGGTCGACGCAGCCCGGGAGGGCGTCGGCGCAGGCCCGCGCCAGCCGGCGGGCGCGGACGTGGTCGTCGGCGAGCCGGTCGACGTGGTGGTCGAGGGCGTACAGGCCGGCCGCGGCGAGCACGCCGGCCTGGCGCATCCCCGCGCCGTACCGCTTGCGCCACACCCGGGCCTCGGCGACGCGCTCGCGCGTGGACACGAGCACCGAGCCCACCGGCGCACCGAGCCCCTTCGACAGGCACACCGACACCGCGTCGGCGCACGCGCCGTAGTCGCGCAACGGCACACCGGTGGCGACGTGCGCGTTCCACAGCCGCGCGCCGTCCAGGTGCACGGCGACCCCGGCCTCGGCGGTGCCCTTGCGCAAGGCCTGCAGTGCCTCGATCGGCTGCACCGTGCCGCCGCCGAAGTTGTGGGTGTTCTCCACCGCCACCGCGGCCGTCGACACCTGGTACGCGCCGGCGTCCGGCAGCATCATCGCGAGCGGCATCTCCGGGTCGAGCAGCCCGGACGGCGCCGCCCAGGTCCGCGTCGTCACCCCGCCGAGCGTGGCGTGACCGCCCAGCTCCGCCCGGACGACGTGCGCCAGGGAGTCGCAGAGCAGCTCGCGGCCCGGCGGCACCAGGACGCGGACGCCGAGCATGTTGGCCAGCGAGCCGGTGGGCGTGAACAGCCCCGCCTCGTGTCCGAGCAGGTCGGCCACCCGCTGCTCGAGGGCGGTGACCGTCGGGTCCTCTCCGTAGACGTCGTCCCCGACCTCGGCCGCGGCCATCGCGGCGCGCATCGCGTCGGTCGGCCGCGTCAGCGTGTCCGACCGCAGGTCTGCCGGCACCACCCCCGAACCGACCATCAGCTTCCGCGGAGCATGTCCGCCGCGAGGAACGCCAGCTCGAGGGACTGCTGGTGGTTGAGCCGAGGGTCGCAGAGCGTCTCGTAGCAGCGGCTCAGCGCGGCGTCGTCGATCTGCTCGTAGCCGCCGAGGATCTCGGTGACGTCGTCCCCGGTGAGCTCGACGTGCAGCCCGCCGGGCACGGTGCCGAGGGCCCGGTGGACCTCGAAGAACCCGCGCACCTCGTCGATGACGTCGTCGAATCGCCGCGTCTTGTACCCGCTCGGCGACGTGATGGTGTTGCCGTGCATCGGGTCGCTGACCCACACCACCTTGGCGCCGGACGCGGTGACCTTCTCCACCAGCGGCGGCAGCGCGTCGCGCACCTTGTCGGCGCCCATCCGCGAGATGAAGGTCAGCCGGCCCGGCTCGCGCTCGGGGTCGAGCTTGTCGATGAGCGCGAGCGTGTCGTCCGGGCTGGCCTTCGGGCCGAGCTTCACCCCGATCGGGTTCTTCACGCGCGACAGGAAGTCGACGTGCGCCCCGTCGAGGTCGCGGGTGCGCTCCCCGATCCACAGGAAGTGGGCGGAGGTGTCGTACGGCAGCCCCGTGCGCGAGTCGATGCGCGTGAGCGCCCGCTCGTAGTCCAGCAGCAGCGCCTCGTGGCTGGAGAAGAAGTCCACGGTGCGCAGGGCGTCGAAGTCGGCGCCGCAGGCCGCCATGAAGGCCATCGCCCGGTCGATCTCGCGGGCCAGCGCCTCGTACCGCGAGTTGGCGGCGCTGCCGAGGAAGCCCTTGTTCCACTCGTGCACCTGCCGCAGGTCCGCGAAGCCGCCCTGGGTGAACGCGCGGATGAGGTTCAGCGTCGCCGACGCCGTGTGGTACGCCCGCAGCAGCCGGCGCGGGTCCGGCGTCCGCCCCTCGGGGGTGAAGGCGTAGTCGTTGACGGCGTCCCCGCGGTAGGCGGGCAGCGTCACGCCGTCGCGCGTCTCGTCGTCGCTGCTGCGGGGCTTGGCGAACTGCCCGGCCATCCGGCCGACCTTGATGACCGGCAGGCTGGCGCCGTAGGTGAGGACGACGGCCATCTGCAGCACGGTCTTGACCCGGTCACGGATCTTGTCGGCCGTGGCGCCGGCGAACGTCTCCGCGCAGTCGCCGCCCTGGAGCAGGAAGGCCCTGCCCTCGGCGGCGTCCGCGAGACGGCGCCGCAGCACGTCGCACTCGCCGGCGAAGACCAGGGGCGGATACGTCGCGAGCTCGGCGACGACCTCGGTGAGCACGGAGGGGTCCGGCCACGATGGCTGCTGAGCGGCGTGCAGGTCACGCCAGGCGTCGAGTCCTTCGGTCCTGGTCACGCTCCCAGGGTAGGCGCGGGCGTGACAGCACCCGCCGCCGCGTCCGGCACGCGGACACCGGCCCGCCCCTACGATGTGCCGCCATGAGCATCCGTCGCGTCGCACTGCTCACCGCGGGCGGGTTCGCCCCCTGCCTCTCCTCGGCCGTCGGAGGCCTCATCGAGCGGTACACCGAGATCGCGCCCGACGTCGAGATCGTCGCCTACCGCCACGGCTACCACGGACTGCTCTCGGGCGACGTCGTCGTCGTGGACGACGACGCCCGCGCGGGCGCCGCCCTGCTGCACGACTTCGGCGGCAGCCCGATCGGCAACAGCCGCGTCAAGCTGACGAACAGCGCCGACCTCGTGAAGCGGGGACTCGTCGCCGAGGGCCAGAACGCGCTGCAGGTGGCGGCCGAGCGGCTGCAGGCGGACGGCGTCGACGTGCTGCACACCATCGGCGGGGACGACACCAACACGACGGCCGCCGACCTCGCCGCCTACCTGCGCGACCACGACTACGGGCTGACGGTCGTCGGGCTGCCGAAGACCATCGACAACGACGTGGTGCCGATCCGGCAGAGCCTCGGGGCGTGGACGGCGGCGGAGCAGGCGTCGCTGTTCGCCCGCAACGTCCTGGCCGAGCACGGGTCGAACCCTCGGATGCTCATCGTCCACGAGGTGATGGGCCGCAACTGCGGGTGGCTGACGGCCGCAGCCGCCCGCGAGTACATGGACTGGCACGGCCGGCAGCGGTGGCTCCCCAGCATCGGGCTCTCCGCCGAGCGCTGGGCGGTGCACGCCGTCTACGTCCCCGAGCGGCGCATCGACCTGGACGCCGAGGCGGTCCGGCTGAAGGCCGTGATGGACGACGTCGGCTGCGTCAACATCTTCCTCTCCGAGGGAGCCGGGGTGAGCGACATCATCGCCGAACTGGAGACGTCCGGCGAGGAGGTGCAGCGGGACCCGTTCGGGCACGTCAAGCTGGACACGATCAACCCCGGCCAGTGGTTCGCCCAGCAGTTCGCCTCCCGGGTGCGGGCCGAGAAGGTGATGGTGCAGAAGTCCGGCTACTTCTCGCGGTCCGCGGCGGCGAACGCGCGCGACCTGCGCCTCATCAAGTCGATGACCGACCTGGCCGTCGAGTGCGCGCTGCGCGGGGAGTCCGGCGTCATCGGGCACGACGAGGGGCACGGCGGCCGGCTGCGCGCCGTCGAGTTCGAGCGCATCGCCGGCGGCAAGGCGTTCGACGTCGCCACGCCCTGGTTCACCGAGCTGCTCGACCGCATCGGCCAGCGATGACCCGGCGCGGCGTCCTGGCGATCGACGAGGGGACGACGGGGGTGACCGCCCTCGTCGTCGGGGACGACGCGGCCGTGCTGGGTCGCGGCTACGCGGAGTTCGCGCAGCACTTCCCGCGGCCCGGCTGGGTCGAGCACGAGCCGGAGGAGATCTGGCAGGCCACCCTCACCGCGTGCCGGGACGCGCTGGCCGCGGCCGGCGTGCGGTCCGGTGACACCGAGATCGCCGCCGTCGGCATCACCGACCAGCGCGAGACGGCTGTGCTGTGGGACCGCTCGACGCTCTCCGCCCCGCGCCGTGCCGTGGTGTGGCAGGACCGTCGCAGCTCGGGGCTGTGCGAGCAGCTGCGCGCGGCGGGCCACGAGGAGCGGGTGGCCGAGCTGACCGGTCTGCGGCTCGACCCGTACTTCACGGCGACGAAGCTGGCCTGGTTGCGGGAGAACGACTCCGACACCTGGGCCGGCGTGGACGCGGGGGACGTCGCGGTCGGCACCGTCGACTCCTACCTCGTCGCCCGGCTCTCGGGCGGCCGGGCGCACGTCACCGACGCGTCGAACGCCTCCCGCACCCTGCTCATGGACCTCGCAGCCGGCACCTGGTCCGACGAGCTGTGCGAGCTGTTCGGCGTCCCGACCGGGGCGCTGCCGGAGATCGTGCCCAGCTGGGGCGAGGTGGCGCGGACCGACCCGTCGTCCTTCCTGGGGCTCGACGTGCCGGTCGCGGGCATCGCGGGCGACCAGCAGGCCGCGCTGTTCGGCCAGGCCTGCTACACCGTCGGCGACACCAAGTGCACCTACGGCACGGGATCGTTCGTGCTCGTCAACACCGGCTCGGAGATCGTGCCCAGCAGGGTGGTGTCGGGGCCGGACGGAGAGACGGGCGGCCTGCTGTCGACGGTGGCCTGGATGGCGCCGGGCGGTGAGATCACGTACGCCCAGGAAGGCTCGATCTTCGTCACCGGTGCCGGCGTGCAGTGGCTGCGGGACGGGCTGCAGGTCATCGGCAGCGCGGCGGAGACGGAGGCGCTGGCCCGCACGGTGCCCGACACCGGCGGGCTCGTCTTCGTGCCGGCGCTGACCGGTCTGGGCGCCCCGGAGTGGGACCCGGAGGCGCGCGGACTGATCATCGGCATCACCCGCGGCACCACCCGGGCCCACGTCGTTCGCGCCACGCTGGAGGCGATCGCCTACCAGGTGCGCGACGTCGTCTCGACGATGGAGACCCCCGTCCCGGTGCTGCGCGCGGACGGCGGGGCGTCGGCCAACGACTTCCTCATGCAGCTGCAGGCCGACCAGCTCGGCGTCCCCGTGGAGCGGCCCGAGGTGCAGGAGACCACCGGCCTGGGAGCGGCGTTCCTCGCCGGCCTGGGCACCGGCGTGTGGTCCTCGACCGCCGAGCTGGCCGCCACCTGGCGGCTCGACAAGCGGTTCGAGCCGGGCGCCCGCGACGAGGACGGCTACCGCCGCTGGCGCGTCGCCGTCGCCCGCTCCAAGGGCTGGGCGGCTCTCGTCGACTGAGCCACCGGCTCCGCCTCCTCCCAGAACCGCTCGAAGCCGGCCACCGCGAGGGCGACCTGGCCGGGCTCGGCGCACCAGGCCACGCGACGGCACCCGCCGACGAGGACCTGAGTCGCGACCAGGCCTCGGTCCAGGACCTCCAGCCACGGCAGCGGGCCGGGGTGTCGCCGCACCTCCAGGTCGACGGTCGGCGCGACCCACATGCCCGCCGGCCACTCCTGGGTGACGATCGCGCGCCAGGTGACCCGGCGACCGGGCTGCAGACGCCGAGGCACTCCCCGCGGACGTCGTCCGGCTGGGACGCACGCCGCGAACTCCTCCCTCACCGCCCGCACCTCGGCGGCCTCCACCCGGTCGGCGTCCGCCCGCAGCGGGACCAGCCAGTACCGCAGCGCCGACGGGTCGTGGCGCGGGGCCAGCGTGTCGAGCTGGGCGGCGAGGACCTCCAGCGCGGACCCCCGCGCCGTGGCGGCGTCCCGCACGTCGGCGGCCATCTCCCGGACCGCGTCACCGAGTCCGGGTGCCAGGCCCACCCGTACGGGCCGGCTGACGCTCGCCACGGCCAGCCCACGGCCGACCAGGTCGCGCACGGCCCGCGACACCACGCTCCCGGCGATCCCCGTCTCGACGGCCAGCTGCGCGACCGACCGCTCCCCCGCTCTGCCCAGGTGAGCGAGCACCGTGGCGGCGCTGCCGGACAGTCCGAGCGGCGACAGGTCGACGTCCTCCACGGCACTACTGTGCCGCGCTCACGCTCGTCCCGTCGGGGCACCTGTGGACGGACGACCGGCCGCGAGCGCGTCCCACCCCCCGTGATGCTGGCGGGATCGGACCCTGCCGGGTCCGTTCGTCCGCGGGGACCCGGCAAGGTCCGATCCGGCCACTCTCCGAGGATGGGGCCACCGACCGCGGCGAGGCGGCTGCGGGTCAGGGCGCGACGCGACCGTTCTTCTCGAACGCGGCGTGGGTGAGCGGCATCAGGCGCGCCCACTCGGCCTCCATCTGCTCGGCCGCCATCTCGATCTCACGCTGCGGGAACGAGGGGAAGTGCGAGTCCTCCCGCTTGGTCCGCAGCGACAGGAAGTTCATGAGCGAGCGGGCGTTCATCGTCACGTACATCGAGGAGTAGATGGTCACCGGCAGGACGATCCGGGCGACCTCGCGAGCAATGCCCGCGTCGAGCATCCGCTGGTAGGCGGCGTAGGCCTGCTCGCAGACGGCGCGCGTCTCCCGGTCGACCAGGGCGTGCTGCTCCGGCGTCCCGTCGACGAAGACGTACTTGCCGGGCTTGCCCTCCTGCACGAGCTTGCGCTCCGGTCCGGGCACGTAGAACACCGGCCGCAGCTCTCGATACCTTCCACTCTCCTCGTTGTAGCTGGCGATCCTGTGGCGCATGAACTCGCGGAACACGAAGATCGGCGCCTGGACGTAGAACGTCATGGAGTTGTGCTCGAAGGGTGAACCGTGCCGGTCCCGCATCAGGTAGTTGATCAGCCCCTGCGAGCGGCCGGCGTCGGCGTCGACGTCCTCGAGGCTCTGCTCGCCCTTGGTGGAGACGCGGGCGGCGAACAGCACGTCGGCGTCCTGGGCGCTGGCCCGCACCAGCTCGACGGCGACGTCGCTGCGGAAGGTGATCTCGGAGTCGGCCACCGGGTGAGGCTACCGAGCCGGGCCGGCCCACGACCTCGATGGCCCACCCGGGTGTGTGAGGATCGGGCAGGTGGAGACCCCGGACGTGCTGGGCCAGGCGACGGCCGACGCCTCCGTACGACCCGCCACCCCGGCCGACGTCCCCGTGATCGGGGCCGTGCAGGCACGCGCCTGGCGCGCCGCCTACCGGGACGTGCTGCCCGCCGCGGTGGTCGACGCCCTCGACCCGGGCGCCCTCGCCGAGGCCTGGCGCCCGGCCGTCGCGACCCCTCCGTCGCCGCGCCACCGGGTGCTCGTCGCCTGCGCCGGACCCACGGTGGTCGGGTTCGCGGCGAGCGACGACACCGGCGAGCTCGTCGCGCTGCTCGTGGACCCGCTGCACCAGCGGCAGGGGCACGGGTCGCGGCTGCTCAACGCGGTCGTCGACCTGCTCCGGGAGGACGGCGCCGGCCGGCTCGGCGCGTGGGCGCCGGTGGGTGACCGGCCGCGCCTGGACTTCCTGGTCTCCGCCGGCCTGGGCCCGGACGGCGTGCGTCGTGTCCTCGAGCTGCCGGGCGGTGGGACGCTCGAGGAGGCTCACCTGGTGGCGTCGCTGTGACCACGAGGGCCGCCGAGCAGGTGCTGCGCGCCGCCACGTGGCGGCAGGCGCTCTCGGTGGGCCTGGCCACCGGGTCGTACGGGGTGTCGTTCGGGGCGCTGTCGGTCGCGGCCGGCCTCAGCGTCGCGCAGACCGCCGCGCTGAGCCTGCTGATGTTCACCGGCGGCTCGCAGTTCGCCTTCGTGGGCGTCGTCGGTGCCGGTGGTTCCGCGGCGAGCGCCGCCGCGACCGCGGCCCTGCTGGGCACGCGCAACGGGCTCTACGCGCTGCAGGTCGCGCCGATGCTGCGCGCGCCGCGGCTGCTGCGCCCGCTCGCGGCGCACCTGACGATCGACGAGTCGACCGCGGTGGGCACCGCGCAGCCGACGCCCGGCACCCGGCGACTGGGCTTCTGGGCCACCGGCGCCTCCGTGTTCGTGCTGTGGAACGCGAGCACGCTGGTCGGGGCCGTCGTGGGCGACGCGCTGGGCGACCCACGGCAGTGGGGGTTGGACGCCGCAGCGGCAGCCGCGTTCCTGGCGCTGCTGTGGCCGCGGCTGCGCGACCGCGACGCCCGGGCGACCGCGGTCGCCGCCGCGGTGGTCGCCGCCGCGACGACGCCCGCGCTGCCGGCCGGGGTGCCGGTGCTGCTGGCGGCGGCGGTGGCGGTGCTCCTCGGACTGCGCCCGTGGCGGCGGGCGTGACCGGCTGGGGGGCGGTGCTGCTGGCGTGCGGCGCCTGCTACGCGCTCAAGCTCGCCGGGTTCCTCGTGCCGCCGCGGCTGCTGGAGGGCGAGCGGGGGCGGCGCGTCGCGGGGCTCGTCACGGTAGGACTGCTCGCCGCGCTCGTCGCGGTGCAGACGCTGGCGACCGACGCCGGCCTCGCGCTGGACTCCCGGCTCGTGGCCCTCGCCGCGGCCGCCCTCGCGCTGTGGCTGCGGGCGCCGTTCGTCGTCGTGGTCGTCGTGGCGGCGCTCGTCGCCGCAGCACTCCGGGCGGCGACCGGTGCCGGGTGACCGCCGGCGCCTCGTCGGCGTCGACGTCGCACGGGGCCTGGCGCTGCTCGGGATGATGTCGGTGCACATCGTCGACCGCACCGACCCGGACGGCTCCCTGTCGACCGCCTACGCGATCTCGAGCGGTCGCGCCTCCGCGCTGTTCGCCGTCCTGGCCGGGGTCGGGCTGGCGCTCGCCCGGGCCGGCGGCCCCGCGGTCCTCGCCCGGGGGGGCGTCGTGGCCGCTGTCGGCCTGACGCTCGGGGTGATCCCGACCCCGGTCGCGATCATCCTCGTCCACTACGGGCTGCTGTTCTGCAGCGCGACGCCGTTCCTGCGACTGTCGTCGCGCGCGCTCGCCGTGACCGGCGGGGCGTGGCTCGTCGTGTCCCCGGTCGTCGCGCACCTGCTGCGGACCCAGGTGCCGGCTGGCCCGGGGGCGAATCCCTCGTGGCTCTCGCTGGGCGACCCGGCACAGCTGGCCCTCGACCTCGCGCTCACCGGCTACTACCCCGTGCTGCAGTGGACCGGGTACGTGCTCGTCGGCCTCGCCGTCGGCAAGGCGACCCTCGGGCGGGCGGAGACGGCCCTCCTGCTCGCCGCCGTGGGCGCGGGGCTCGCCGGCGCCGCCAAGGTCGTGAGCGCCGTCCTGCTCGGGCCGCTCGGCGGCGGCGCGCACGTCGTCACGACGATGCCGTTCTACGGCACGACCCCCACCGACTCGTGGTGGTGGCTGGCGGTCTCCGAGCCGCACTCGGGCACGCCGCTGGACCTGCTGCACACCACCGGCACGGCGCTGCTCGTGCTGGGCGGCTGCCTGCTGCTGGCGAGCACCGGCTCGCGGGCCCTCGGGTACGTGCTCGTGCCGCTCGCGGCGGCGGGCTCGATGACGCTGTCGCTGTACTCGGTGCACGTCGTCGCGCTCGGCCTCGGGCTCGACGTCCTCGTGCTGCACGTCGTCCTGGCGCTCGCCGCAGCGACGGCGTGGCGCGCGACGGGGATGCGCGGGCCGCTCGAAGGGCTCGCGGCCTCGGCGGCACGGGCCACGCGCGGACGGACGGAGGTCAGCCGAACAGGCTGACCGCCCGGCGCATCGCCGCCCGGGCGCGCCGGCGGTCGCCCGCGGTGTCGTAGGCCCAGGCCAGCCGGAACCAGGCGCGCCAGTCCTCCGGCGCGGCCTCGACCGCCTCGCGGTAGCGCCCGAAGACGGCGTCCGCGGCGGCGCGGTCGACCCGGCCGCCCGGTGTCGTGGCCAGCTCCTCCGCGGGCAGCAGGCCCTCGGCGTCCAGCGCCCGGGCCATCCGCTCGGTGGCCCTCCCGAAGCGGATCTCGCGCCACACCGCCCACGCGACGAGCACCGGCAGCACGAGCACCCCGACGCCGAGCACGACCGCTCCCGGCTCGCCGCTGGTCAGCAGCACCCAGGAGCGCTGGCCGAGCAGCACGAGGTAGAACGCCACCGCGGCCGCGAGCAGACCGGCGACCCACTTCGCCCTCATCTCACAGGTCCAGGTAGTGCTCGAGGCCCACCGTGAGGCCGGGGCGGCTGCCCACGGTCCGGACGCCGAGCAGCACGCCCGGCATGAACGAGGCGCGGTCGAACGAGTCGTGCCGGATCGTCAGCTGCTCCCCCACGCCGCCGAGCAGCACCTCCTGGTGGGCGACCAGCCCGCGCAGCCGCACGCTGTGCACGCGGACGCCGTCCACGTCCGCGCCGCGGGCACCGTCGAGCGCCGACGCCGTCGCGTCGGGCACCGGCCCGCAGCCCGCCTCCCGTCGCGCGGCGGCCACCTGCTCGGCCGTGCGTCGCGCCGTCCCGCTGGGGGCGTCGACCTTGTCCGGGTGGTGCAGCTCGACGACCTCGACCGACTCGAACCACGGCGCCGCGGCGGCGGCGAACCGCATCGCGAGCACCGCGCCGAGCGCGAAGTTCGGCGCGACGAGGACGCCGACACCGGGCCGCGCCGCCAGCCGGGCCCGCAGGTCGTCGAGCGCCGCGTCGTCCCAGCCGGTCGTGCCGACGACCGTGTGCACGCCGGCGTCGACGCAGAAGGCCACGTTGTCGCGGGCCGCCGACGGCACCGACAGCTCGACCGCCACGTCGGCGCCCGCCGCGACGACGTCGTCCAGGGAGTCGTGACGCCCGATGCGGGCCACCAGCTCGAGGTCGTCGGCGGCCTCCACCGCACGGCACGCCTCGCTGCCCATCCGGCCGCCGGCGCCGATGACCGCCACCCTGAGGCTCATGCGCCCACCGCCCGCAGCGCGAGCACGGTGGCGAGCGCGGCCTGCGTGGCCTCGTGACCCTTGTCCTCCACCGACCCGGGCAGCCCGGCCCGGTCCAGGGCCTGCTGCTCGGTGTCGCAGGTGAGGACGCCGAAGCCCACCGGGACGCCCGTCGCGACGCTGACGTCGGTGAGGCCCGAGGTCGCCGCCTGGCAGACGTACTCGAAGTGCGGCGTCCCGCCGCGGACGACGACGCCGAGCGCCACGACGGCGTCGTACCCGGCGACCGCGAGCCGACCGGCCGCCACCGGCAGCTCGAACGAGCCCGGTACGCGCACCTCGACGACGTCCTGCACGCCCGCCTCGGCCAGGGCGCGGCGGGCGCCGCCCAGCAGACCGCCCATCACCCGCTCGTGCCAGCGCGCCGCCACCACGGCGACCCGCAGCCCGGCGGCCCCCTCCAGCTCGAGCGTCGGGCTCCCGGTGCCACTCACGCCTTGACCTCCAGTCCGGGGATGTCGTGCCCCATCCGGTCACGCTTCGTCGTCAGGTACCGCACGTTCTCCGGGCCGAGCCCCGCGGCCAGCGGCACCTGCTCCACCACCTCGACGCCGTGCCGTCGCAGTCCGACGACCTTGGCGGGGTTGTTCGTCAGGAGCCGCGCCCGCCGGACGCCGAGGTCGTCGAGGATCTGCGCCGCGGCGTCGTACTCGCGGGCGTCGGCGGGCAGACCCAGCTCGAGGTTGGCGTCGACGGTGTCCAGACCCGCGTCCTGCAGCGCGTACGCCTGCAGCTTCGCGAGCAGCCCGATGCCGCGGCCCTCGTGACCGCGCAGGTACACGACGACGCCGCGCCCCGCCGCCACGACCCGGTCGAGGGCCGCGCCGAGCTGCGGGCCGCAGTCGCACCGCAGCGACCCGAGCACGTCGCCGGTGAGGCACTCCGAGTGCACGCGGACCAGCACCGGCTCGTCGACGGTCACGTCGCCCGCGACCAGCGCGACGTGCTCGCTGCCGTCGAGCCGGTCGGCGTAGCCGTGCGCGGTGAGCAGCCCGTGCCGCGTGGGCAGCCGGGTGGTCGCCACGCGGTCGACGCTCGTCTCATGCCGCCGGCGGTACCGAACGAGGTCGGCGATCGAGATCATCGCCAGACCGTGCTCGTCGGCGAAGGCGCGCGAGGCGACCGCACGCATCATCGACCCGTCGTCGTGGACGAGCTCGGCGAGCACACCCGCCGGCTCGCGGCCGGCCAGCCGCACCAGGTCGACGGCCGCCTCGGTGTGGCCGCGACGCTCCAGCACGCCGCCGTCCCGCGCCCGCAGCGGCAGCAGGTGCCCGGGCCGCACGAGGTCGTGGGCGGTGCTCGACGGGTCGGCGAGCAGCCGCGCCGTCCGTGCCCGGTCGGCCGCCGAGATGCCGGTCGTGATGCCCGTGCGGGCGTCGACCGTGACGGTGTACGCGGTCCGCAGGCTCTCCTCGTTGCGCTCCACCATGAGCGGCAGACCCAGCCGGTCGAGCGCGGGGCCCGTCATCGGGACGCAGACCAGGCCGCTGGTCCACCGGACCATGAAGCCCATCCACTCGGGGGTCACCGCGTCGGCGGCCATGACGAGGTCGCCCTCGTTCTCGCGGTCCTCGTCGTCGACGACGACGACTGGCCTGCCGGCGGCGATCTCGGTGACCGCCCGCTCGACGCCGTCCAGCATCACGACCGAGCCGCTCACCGGGCGACCTCCGCGCTCATCAGCCGCTCGACGTACTTCGCGATCACGTCGACCTCCAGGTTGACCAGGGTGCCCGGCGCCGCCCGCCCGAGGGTCGTGGCGGCGAGGGTCGTCGGGATGAGCCCGACGGTGAAGAACGGGCCGTCGGCGCAGTCGCCGACGCCCGCCACCGTCAGCGAGACCCCGTCGACGGCGATCGAGCCCTTCTCGGCGACGTAGCGCGCCAGCCGCGGCGGGACGGCGAAGCGGACGGTCTCCCAGCGCTCCCCCGGCGTGCGCTCGACGACCCGCCCCACGCCGTCCACGTGCCCCTGGACGACGTGCCCTCCGAGCCGCCCGTCGGCGCGGACCGCCCGCTCGAGGTTGACGGGGTCCCCGGCGCGCAGGGCACCGGTCGTCGTCCGGTCGAGCGTCTCGCGCATGACGTCGGCGGTGAAGGTGCCGTTCGCGGACCCGGTGACGGTGAGGCAGACGCCGTTGACGGCGATCGAGTCCCCGTGGACGGCGTCGGCGACGACCCGGGGACCGCGCACGACCAGGCGCGCGCTGTCGGCGGCCGGCTCCAGGGCGACGACCTCGCCGAGCTCCTCGACGATGCCGGTGAACATCCGGTGCTCCGTCCCGTTCGGGCACGGGCTCCGGGGGATGACGAGATGCGACGTCCGACGCGCCGGCGGTGCGGCGGGACGGACGCCTGCGTGCTGCCTCCCATCCGGACTCTCACCGTCGGTCCTGGAGTTCCACCAGGTCAACCGGCCGATGGCTTCGGCCGGGTCGCGGACTGTTACCGCCGGTCGGGACTTCCACCCAACCCCGGAGCACGCGCAGTCGTGTGTCGGGGGCAAGTCTCGCACGCCGCCGCCACCGCGAGCCACGCGAGGTGGGTCACCCAGGCGCCGCCGACGCCGCGTGATCGCTCCGGGGGAGCGATCAGGGGACGGACGTCACCGGGTCGGTGTCGAACGGCCCCACGACGGCCAGGGAGCGCGGGCGGCCCCACAGCTCGGCGGCGAGCGCCCGGACGTCGTCCGCGGTGACCGCCTGCGTGCGGGCCAGCGCCTCGTCGACGCCGACGAACTCGCCGTAGACGAGCTCGGCCTTGCCGAGGCGGGACATCCGCGACCCGGTGTCCTCCAGCCCGAGCACCATCCCGCCGCAGACCTGGCCGACGCCGCGGGCGAGCTCGTCGTCGCTGATGCCGTCGGTGGCCAGGGACGCCCACTGCTCGGCGAGCAGGCCGACGACCTCGGCGACACGGGACGGCGCGCAGCCGGCGTAGAGGCCGAAGTAGCCCGAGTCGGCGTAGCCGGCGCCGAAGGAGTACACCGAGTACGCCAGGCCACGCTTCTCGCGGACCTCCTGGAACAGCCGGCTGCTCATGCCGCCGCCGAGGACGGCGTTGAGGACGGCGAGGGTGAAGCGGCGGTCGTCGGTGGCGACCAGGCCGAGTCCCCCGAGGACGACGTTGGCCTGCTCGGTGGGGCGGCGGACCGTCAGCAGCGTCCCCGAGGAGGCGCCGACGACCTGCGCGCCGCGCTCGCGCCGCGGGCGCGGGAGGCCGGTGGTGTCGACCGGCCACCCGGCCCGGGCGAGCGCGTCCGCGACCAGGGCGCAGACCCGGTCGTGGTCGACGCCGCCGGCGGCGGTGACCACCAGGGTGCCCGGCTCGTAGTGGCGCTCGTAGTGCGCGCGGATCGCCTCGGCGGGCACGCCGCGGATCGTGTCCGGCGTCCCGCCGATCGGCCGGCCGAGCGGGTGGCCGCCGAGGACCAGCTCCGCGAAGCGCTCGTGGACGACGTCCGAGGGGTCGTCGTCGTTCATCGCCAGCTCCTCGAGGATGACGCCGCGCTCACCGGCCACGTCGTCGGGGTCGAGGCGGGCGGAGGTCACCATGTCGGCGATGACGTCGA
>JBKHXE010000054.1:0-12232 GCA_046566185.1 Actinomycetes bacterium
TCGCGGGGGACTCGACGATGACGAGCCGCCGTCCCGAGGGCGCCTTCTTCGTGGTGGCCACTGGTGCCTTCCTGCTGCTGGGGAGCTGAGCACGTGCGGGGGGCACGGTAACCCGTCAGGGGGCCGGAGCCGTCATGCAGGCCGCACGAAGCCGTCCTCCGCGAGCCGCCGGACGCCGTTCGCGACCTGCTCGCGGACGGCCCCCTCCTCGACGTCCAGCAACGACGAGAGCGCCGCCGCGATGGCACCCAGCGGCAGCTCGCCGTCGCACGCCCCGAGCGTCGCGGCGAGCACCGGGCCGGCGTCCACGACCCGGCCGAGGCCGCTGTTCTGCCGCAGCAGGACGACGGAGGGCGACGCCTCGCCGGGCACGTGGTGGCGCTCCTCGGTGACGTCCGGGGCGACCCGCCAGCGGGTGGCCAGCAGCGCCGTGTCGTCGAGGCGCGAGAGCAGGTCGTGCACCTCCAGCACGGCGGCCACGTGCAGGCCCAGCGGCTGGTGCACCGCGCCGAGGTGCTCCTCGACGCGCCGCAGCGAGGGCGGACCGTCGACCGGACGGCGCAGGCAGACGTACCCGAAGCCGACCGCCTCGACGCGGCGGGTGGCGAAGTCGGCGAGCCACGCCTCGACCAGCCCGTCGAACCGCGGCCCCGGCGGCTCACCGCCGTCCCGCACCCACGTCTCGGCGTACTCGGCCGGGTCGCTCACCTCCCGCTGCACCACCCACGCGTCCAGCCCGGAGTCGTCCACCCAGCGCTCCACCCGCTGCTCCCACGGCTCGTCGCGGCGGTGCTCCCAGTTGCCGAGCAGCTGGGCGACGCCGCCGGGCGCGAGCACGTCGCCGACGGACGTGACCACCCGGCGCACCAGGTCGTCCCCCACGAGCCCGCCGTCGCGGTACGCGTACGCCGGAACGCCGGGCGTGCGGGGCGTGATGACGAACGGCGGGTTGGAGACGACGAGGTCGAAGCGCTCGCCCACGACGGGCTCGAGCAGGCTGCCGTGCCGGACGTCGACCCGCTCGCCGGCCAGCGCGGCGTTGAAGCGGGCGAAGGCCAGCGCGCGCGGCGACACGTCGGTCGCGGTCACCGAGCCGGCGTGTCGCAGGGCGTGCAGGGCCTGGACGCCGCACCCGGTGCCGAGGTCGAGCACCCGGCCGACCTCGCGGCGCACCGTGAGCTGGGCCAGCGTCGTGGACGCCCCGCCGACGCCCAACACGTGGTCGGTGCGCAGGGCGCCCCCGGTCGCCACCTGCCCGAGGTCGGAGGCCAGCCACCACCGGCCCTGCCCGGCGGCGTCCGTCGCCTCGTAGGGCCGCAGGTCGACCCGGGCGCGCACCTCGCCGCCGGAGGACTCGACCAGCCCCAGCGCGGCGGCGCCGGCGGCGCCGGTGGCCGGCACCGCGGCGTCCAGGTCGCGGGTCGGCACGGGCTCGCCCAGCAGGAAGAGCCGGGCGAGGACGGCGACGGGCCCGCGCGCCGTCCGCAGCGCCCGGCGGGCGGGTGCCGCCTGGTCCCGCCGGAGCGCCCCGGCCGCCACCTCACCGAGCAGGTCGTGGACGGCGTCGACCGTGAACGGCTCGAGGTCGGCTCGCAGCCGCGGCAGGAGCTCGCGGTCGGGCACGGGGACGTCGGTCACGTGCCCTCGACGGCCGCGATGACGTCGTCCGCGAGGAAGACGCGGGGCCGCGCCGGCCTGGGCAGCTCCCGGAGGATACCGGCCGCGACGAGCTTCTCGACGTTCAGCGTCGCCGCCCGATGCGTCACCTCGGTGATGTCCATGGCGCGGGTGATCGTCATCACCGGGCTCTCGAACAGCGCGTCGATGAGCTTGAGCAGCAGGCCGGAGGACCGGGCGGTGGACAGCCTCGCGCGGTAGTCGTCGCGCAGCTGCTGCATCCGCTGGGCCCGCTGCACCACGCTGGCCGACTGGCGCTCGACGGCGGCGAGGAAGAATCGGACCCAGCCTGCCCAGTCCCCGCGCGCCGACACCCCGAGCAGCCCGGCGTAGTAGGCGGGCCGCCTCGGCTCGATGTACGCCGACAGGTCCAGCAGCGGCAACGGCAGCAGCCCCCACTCGATGAGCAGCAACCCGATCAGCAGCCGGCCGACCCGGCCGTTGCCGTCGACGAAGGGGTGGATGCCCTCGAACTGGTAGTGGAGACAGGCGATCTCCACCAGCGGCGGCAGGTCGTGCTCGCGGTGCAGGTACTTCTCGAAGGCGTCCAGGGTCTCCCACAGCCGCTCCGGCGGCGGCGGAACGTAGGTCGCGTCGACCAGCATCGACCCCGGGGAGCCGATCCAGTTCTGGGAGGTCCGGAACTCGCCGGGAGCGGCGTGGTGGCCGCGCACGCCCGTCATCAGGATCCGGTGTGCCTCCCGCAGCAGCGGCAGGCTCAGCGGCAGCCGGCGGTCGGGGTCGAGGACGTACTCCATGGCGGCGACGTAGTTGGCCACCTCCCGGACGTCGTCGGTGCCAGGCCCCGTGGGCTCGCCTCTGGCCTCGTAGATCAGTAGCTCGGACAGCGACGCCTGCGTCCCCTCGATCCGGCTCGACAGCACCGACTCGCGCCGCATCAGCGATCGCGAGAGCAGGTATGGGTTGGGCAGCGCCTGGCAGACGCCCGACAGGAGGCCGATTGCTCGGTCCGCCCGGGAGTTGAGGCGGACCAGGTCCGGGGTCATGGTCAGGTCAGGAGGGAGCGGCGGGGGAAGGAAGGCGTGGTAGCCGCCCTCCGCGCGGACGATGTGGCGTCGGCACGAGGCGTCGAAGAGCTCGGTACGCACTGATACCTACCTCTCCCTCACCTCGTCGAGTGATAAGGAACAGGCAGTTGTGTATCACAAGTCGAACGATTCATCCCAACGTCGCATCCGAGTGGCGCCTCGCCACGCTGGCGTCCGGGGTGCGGACCGCTCCTCGGTCGTCACCGGACGCAGCTCCAGGTACGGCGCCGGCTCGGCGTCCAACGGTCCCAACGTCTCCGCGCCCGGCGCCCTACCGAGGGGCCGGGCGCGGAAACACCGGCTGTCAGGCGCGCGCCTCGACCGACTCCACCGGCTCGGTGTCCTCGCCGCCGATGGCGAGGTCGCGGCGCTTCGAGACCACCACGGCACCGACGATGACGGCGGCGGCGACGCCGGCGATGAGCAGGCGCAGCGCGTCGTTCCGGCCGTCGCCCACGTTGAGCGAGACGACCGCCGGGGCGATGAGCACCGACACGAGGTTCATCACCTTGATGAGCGGGTTGATGGCCGGGCCGGCCGTGTCCTTGAACGGGTCGCCGACCGTGTCGCCGATGACGGCGGCGGCGTGCGCGTCGGAGCCCTTGCCGCCGTGGTTGCCGTCCTCGACGATCTTCTTCGCGTTGTCCCAGGCGCCACCGGAGTTGGCCAGCATCACCGCCATCAGCACGCCCGAGCCGATCGCCCCGGCCAGGTAGCCGGCGAGCGCGCCGAAGCCGAGTCCGAAGCCGACCGCGATCGGCGCCATCACGGCCAGCAGACCGGGGGTGGCGAGCTCGCGCAGCGAGTCCTTGGTGCAGATGTCGACCACGCGGGCGTACTCGGGCTTCTGGGTGCCGTCCATGATCCCGGGCATCTCCCGGAACTGGCGGCGCACCTCGAACACGATGGCGCCGGCGGCGCGGGTCACCGCGTTGATCGCCAGACCGGAGAAGAGGAACACCACGGCCGCACCGAGCACCAGGCCGACGAGCACGTTCGGCGAGACGATCTGGTAGCCCTCGACGGCCGCGCTGGCCTGCTCGCCCGCCACGCGCAGCGCGCCGACCACCGCGTCGTTGTACGAGCCGAACAGCGCGGTCGCTGCGAGCACCGCGGTCGCGATCGCGATGCCCTTGGTGATCGCCTTGGTGGTGTTGCCGACCGCGTCGAGCTCGGTGAGGATCTGCGCGCCCTCGCCGCTCACGTCGCCGGACATCTCCGCGATGCCCTGCGCGTTGTCGCTCACCGGGCCGAACGTGTCCATCGCGACGATGACGCCGACGGTGGTCAGCAGGCCGCAGCCGGCCAGCGCGATGAGGAACAGCGACAGGATGATCGAGCCGCCGCCCAGCAGGAACGCCAGGTACACCGCGCCGGCGATGATCGCGGCGGTGTAGACCGCCGACTCCAGGCCGACGCCGAAGCCGGACAGGACGACGGTCGCCGGGCCGGTGAGCGTGGTGCGGGCGACGTCCTTGGTGGGCCGGGAGTCGGTCCCGGTGAAGTAGCCGGTCAGCCACAGGATGATGCCGGCGAGGACGACGCCGATGGCGACCGCGCCGGTCGCGACGACGCGCGGGTCGCCGGCCAGGCCCGCGATGTCCTCGCTGACGTTGCTGAGCTCGGCGAAGGACGACGGCAGGTAGACGAACGCCGCGACCGCGGACGCGACGGCCGCGACCGCCGCCGAGATGTAGAAGCCGCGGTTGATCGCGACCAGACCGTTCTCGCCGGGCCGCGGGCGGGTGACGTAGACGCCGAGGACGGCGGTCAGGGCGCCGATCGCGGGCACGATCAGCGGGAAGACGAGGCCCTCGTCGCCGAAGGCGGCCTTGCCGAGGATGAGCGCGGCGACCAGCGTCACCGCGTACGACTCGAACAGGTCGGCGGCCATGCCGGCGCAGTCGCCGACGTTGTCGCCGACGTTGTCGGCGATGGTCGCGGCGTTGCGCGGGTCGTCCTCGGGGATGCCCTGCTCCACCTTGCCGACGAGGTCGGCGCCGACGTCCGCCGCCTTGGTGAAGATGCCGCCGCCGACTCGCATGAACATGGCCAGCAGGGCGGCGCCGAAGCCGAAACCCTCCAGCACGGCCGGCGCGTCGCCCTTGTAGACCATGACGACGACGGCGGCGCCCAGCAGGCCCAGGCCGACGGTGGCCATGCCGACGGTGCCGCCGGTGCGGAACGCGATGCGCATCCCGGCGTCCCGACCGCCCACCTCGCGGGCCGCGGCCGCCACCCTGACGTTCGCCCGTACCGCGAGCGACATGCCGAGGTAGCCGATCGACGCGGAGAAGACCGCGCCGACGACGAAGAAGATGGAGCGGCCCAGCCGGATGTCGCCGTCACCGGGCAGCAGGAACAACAGGCCGAACACCAGGACGACGAACAGGGCCAACGTGCGGAACTGCCGGTTGAGGTAGGCGCTGGCGCCCTCCTGCACGGCGCGGGCGATCTCCTGCATCCGGGTGGTGCCCTCGCCGGCCGTCAGCACCTGGGAGCGGAACAGCACGGCCATCGCCAGTGCCACCGCACCGATCACGGCGACGACGACGACCAGGGAGAAGTTGCCCCCGGTCAGGGACACCTCGGGCACGCCGACGGACGCCGGCACCCCCGAGACAACGTGGGGCGAGAGCCCGAGCATCCGTCCTCCTCGACAGTCACAACGGCTCGCCGGGAGCGCGCGGGCGCACGGGCGAGCCGGGGTCGCGGCGGAGTCTACGCAGCCGGTTGTGACCTGCGGAACACGGCGCCTCTGCGGCCCGCGTCACACCGTCGGCTCAGGCGATGCCCCACGTGAGGCGCATCAGGCACCCTCGGCCGTCCGCGCCGGCGTCGAGGGTGACCGTGTCGGCGAGGCCCTCGACGAGGGTGAGCGACAGGTCGCCGGGGTCGGCGGCCTGCCCCGGGGCGTCGTCCGAGACCTCGACGACGAGCCGGCCCTCCCCGTCGTCCAGCACCACGCGGACCGTCCCCGCCTCGTCGAGCGCGGAGCTGCGCTGGACGGCGCGGGCGCACGCCTCGCCGACCGCCAGCCGGATCTCCTCGAGGGTCTCGTCGGCGAACCCGAGACGGCGCGCCACGGCGGTCGCCACCAGCCGGGCGGTGCGGACGTGCTCGGGGAGAGCGGTGAACTCGAGATGGACTCGCGCCACGACGCCCCGGTCAGGAGGGGGCGCCGGACGCCTCGCCGGACGCCTGGCCCCCGGACGCCGCCACCGCGGCGTCCACGCTGTCGTGGATGGGGAACACCTTGGTGAGGCCGGTGATCCGGAAGACCTTGAGGATCTTCTCCTGGGTGCACACCAGGTGCAGCGACCCGTCGTGGGACCGCACGCGCTTGAGGCCGCCGACGAGAACGCCGAGACCGGTGGAGTCAAGGAAGTCGACCTTCTCCATGTCGACGACGAGGTGGTGGTGCCCCTCGCCGACCAGGTCGTTGAGCCGCTCCCGGAGGACCGGCGCGGTGTAGACGTCGATCTCACCGCTGACCTCGACGACGGTCCGGCCGCCCTGCTCCCGGCTGGTGACGGACAGGTCCACAGTGTCTCCCTCGGCTGCGCACGTCCTGGCACGGGCATTCAACCACCGGTGACGGCAGCGGGCACGTGCGCCACGGGACGGCACGTCGGTGGCGTGGGTCAGACTCGTGGCATGACCACGTCGACGGCCGCGACGGACGTCGTCGACCGGCTGCTCGCGGCGCCCGGACGGCGCGAGCGGGTGCTGCACACCCACGTGGTCCCCGCGCGCCCGGGCGAGCAGGTGGACTGGCCGGGGTGGGCCGACGCGGGACTGGTCGCGGCGCTGGAACGCGTCGGGGTGCGCCGTCCGTGGCGGCACCAGGTGGACGTCGCGGAGCTGGCCCACGCGGGCCGTGACGTCGTCGTGGCGACCGGGACGGCGTCCGGCAAGTCGCTCGGCTACCTGCTGCCGGCGCTCACCGCGGTCGTGGAGGGCTCGCGGACGCCGAACGGCCGCGGCGCGACCGCCCTCTACGTCACCCCGACGAAGGCGCTGGCCGCCGACCAGCTGGCGGCGATCGAGGCGCTCGACGTACCCGGCGTGCGGGCCGCGACCTACGACGGGGACACCCCGCCGGACGAGCGGCGGTGGGTGCGGGAGCACGCCGGCTACGTGCTGACCAACCCCGACCTGCTGCACCACTCGCTGCTGCCCGGACACGCCCGCTGGGCGGGGTTCCTGCGCCGGCTGCGCTACGTGGTCCTCGACGAGTGCCACCAGTACCGCGGGCTGTTCGGCTCGCACGTGGCGGCGGTGCTGCGCCGGCTGCGCCGGGTCGCCGCGCGCTACGGCGCCGACCCCGTGTTCGTGCTGGCCTCCGCGACGACGTCGGACCCGCACCGGACGGGCCAGCGGCTGGTGGGGCGCCCGGTGACCGCGGTGACCGTGGACTTCTCGCGCCGCGGCGCCACCCGGTTCCTGCTGTGGGAGCCGCCGCTGATGCCGGGCGGCGGCGAGCGGGGTGCCCCGACCCGTCGCACGGTCACGGCCGAGACCGCCGACCTGCTCGCCGATCTCGTCAGCGACGGCGTGCGCACGCTGGCGTTCGTCCGGTCGCGACGGGGGGCCGAGTCGGTGGCGATGACGACGCGGCGGCTGCTCGCCGAGGTGGACCCGGGGCTGCCGGCGCGGGTCGCCGCTTACCGGGGCGGCTACCTGCCCGAGGAGCGGCGGGCGCTGGAGCGGGCGGTGCGCAGCGGGGACCTGCTCGGCGTGGCCAGCACGAACGCCCTCGAGCTCGGCATCGACCTCGCCGGGCTCGACGCGGTGCTGGTGGCCGGCTGGCCCGGCACCCGGGCCTCGCTGTGGCAGCAGGCCGGACGCGCGGGGCGCGCCGGGCAGGACGCGCTCGCGGTGCTGCTCGCCCGGGACGACCCGCTGGACACCTACGTCGTCCACCACCCGGAGGCCCTCTTCGGGCGGCCGGTCGAGGCGACGGTGCTCGACCCGGACAACCCCTACGTGCTGGCGCCGCACCTGTGTGCCGCCGCCGCGGAGCTGCCGCTGCGCGAGGACGACCTGGAGCTGTTCGGGCCCACCGCGCCGGACGTCGTCGAGGCGCTCGTCGCGCGCGGCATGCTGCGGCGCCGCCCCGCCGGCTGGTTCTGGACCCGCCAGGAGCGGGCCGGTGACCTGGCCGACCTGCGCGGCGCGGGCGGCGAGCCGGTGCGTGTCGTCGAAGGGGCCACCGGCCGGGTGCTGGGCAGCGTGGACGCCGCGGCGTCCCACCACACCGTGCACCCGGGCGCCGTCTACCTGCACCAGGGAGCCACCTACGTCGTGGAGTCGCTCGACCTGGCCGAGCACGTGGCGCTGGTGCGGGCGGACGACCCGGACTGGACGACACAGGCGCGCGACGTCACCCAGATCACGGTGCTGGCCGAGCGACGCAGCGAGAGCTGGGGCGCGGTGCGGCTGTCGTTCGGCACCGTCGAGGTGACCAGCCAGGTGACGTCGTTCCTGCGGCGGGACGTGCTGAGCGGGGCGGTGCTCGGCGAGGAGCCGCTGGACCTGCCGCCGCGGACGCTACGGACCGCGGCCGCGTGGTGGACGTTGCCGCCGGACCTGCTGGCCCGGCACGGCGTCGCCGCCGACGACGTGCCGGGTGCGGCGCACGCCGCCGAGCACGCGGCGATCGGGATGCTCCCGCTCGTCGCCACGTGCGACCGGTGGGACCTCGGCGGCGTCTCCACCGCGCTGCACCCCGACACCGGGCTGCCGACGATCTTCGTGCACGACGCCCACCCCGGCGGCGCGGGCTTCGCCGAGCGCGGCTTCGAGGCCGCCGCGACCTGGCTGGCCGCGACGGCCGAGGCCGTCGCCGCCTGCGAGTGCGAGACCGGCTGCCCGTCATGCGTCCAGTCACCCAAGTGCGGCAACGGCAACGAACCGCTGGACAAGGCCGCGGCACTGCGCCTGCTCGCCGCCACGCTGGCGCAGGCCCGGGGGGTCCCGGCTCGGCGGGCCGAAGCGGGCACTCCGGACTAGTGTCGATCTAGGACCGCCACCACGGCGCGTCCGTCCGCACGAGGGAGGCGTCATGATCGTCCTGGCCCTGCTGCTGCTCGTGGTCGTCGCGGCCATCGTCCTCTTCGTCGTCGTCTCCGGCAGCACCGAGACGGTGCGGCTCGAGTGGGACGACATGAACCTCGCCTGGGCGCCCAGCGCCCTCGTCGTCTTCCTGCTCGGCGCCGTGACCCTGCTGCTCGCGGTGCTGGCGCTCGGCATGATCCGCGGCGGCACCCGCCGCAAGGTCGAGCAGCGGCGCGAGCTGAGGCGCCTGCGCGAGGTGGAGAAGGAACGCGCCGCGGCCGAGTCGGAGCGCCGGGAGGCGCAGCGCCGCGAGGCCGAGCGGCACGAAGCCGAGCGGCTCGAGGGTGAGCGGCACGACACCTCCGCTCCGGTCGCCCCGACCGACCCCGCGACGCAGACCCACACCTACCCGGCCGCGCCCACGCACCCGGACGACCCGCCGGCGCACCACCACGCCGGAGACCAGTCCGAGAGCTCCTGGTACGACACGCCGCCCGAGCGGCGCTGAGCCGTCCGGCTCTCAGCTGTTCGGTGCGGGGCCGGCTCGCGCTCGGGCGCGCGCCGGGCCGAGCGTGACCCGCACCTCGGCCACCACCTCGACGGTGCTGCCGGACACGGCGCAGGCCCGCAGGCGAGCACCGTTGAGCGCCGCCGTGCGGGTCGCGCGGCCACAGGGGTCTCCCAGTGCGCGGCCCACGAGCACGTCGGCTGCGGCCAGCGCGGCGAGGTCGGCCGCCGCCTCGGCCCGGTGCCGGGCGACGACCGCCTCACCGAGCACACCGAGCCCGGCGCCGACGACGATCAGCGCCGCGCAGACGGCGAGCACCAGCACGGTGCCGGCTCCGGCGTCCGGCGGACGGCCGTCCGCCCCCCGTCGCGTCACGGCCGGCCCTCGACCGGGACCGCCGCGGTGGCGGTGACGGGCACCGCCGGCCGACCGGGCAGGGCCAGCCGCGCCGCGCCGCTCACCCTCACGTGGACCACGCCGCCGGACCGCCGCACCCGCACCGAGACCTCCTGACCGGCCGCGCGGCGGGCCACGTCGCTCACCACGGCCGCCGGCTCGGCGCGGGCCGCCGCCCGGGCACCGGCCCGTGCCGCATCCGTCACCCGCACCTGCGCGACGGCCACCGCCGCGGCGCCGAGCACCGCCGCGAGGACGAGCACCAGCCCCACCAGTCCGACGGCCAGCTCGGCGGTCACCGACCCGCGCTGGCAGACGGTCAGCCGGCGCACGGTCAGAGGGACAGCGCCCGCTGCACGATGTCCATCAGCAACCCGCGGACCTCGTCACCGCGCAGGATGGCGACCAGCAGGCCCGCGAACCCGCAGGCCGCCAGGGTGGCGATGGCGTACTCGGCGGTGGCCATCCCGTCGTCGCCGCCGGGCAGGGCGTCGCGGGGAGTCGTCTGTCGTGCCATGGGTTCCTCCTGATGCTGTGCCGGCGAGCGGCCGGCGCGCCTGGCGTGGTCGCCGTCTCCGAGCCTGGCGGCGCGGCCGGGCCGGAAGACGGTGGCGCGGGCGACCGGTGGACGGCGGGACGCCGACCCCCGCCTGTGGAGGGGAGGTGGCTCACGAGCCCAGCAGATCGCGGGCCAGGCCGAGGACGACGGGGACCACGCCCCAGGCGGCGAACCCGGGCAGGGCGCAGAGTCCGAGCGGCAGCACCACCCGCACGCCGAGCCGCTGGGCGGCGACCAGCTGGTCGCGCTGCCGGCGGCGCCGGACGTCGTCGGCACGCTCGGTGAGCAGCCGCGCGGCCGGCGCGCCGGTCGCCGCGCACAGCGCCAGGGCGTGGCGCAGCGGCGCCAGCGCGGCGGGCGCGTCGTCCCAGGCGGACGCCTCGTCCGCGCCGAGCGCCATCCGGTCTGCCACCCCGCGCAGCGCGCGGCCGTCCGCACCGCCGACCGCCTCGCCGACCACCCGCAGCGCTCCGGCGGGATGCGCACCACCGGCCATCGCGGCGGCCACCAGGTCGAGCAGCAGCGCCGCGTCGGCGCCGTCCTTCGCCGGCGCCACGCGACGCCGCAGCGCCCGCCGAACCGGTCGTGCCGGCGCGGTCGCGGACAGGCGCGTGAGCCGGCGGCCGGCCGCGTCGGCGCTCCCCCCGGCCAGCACCACCGCGAGCAGGACACAGGCGGCGGCGACCAGCGCGTTCACGAGCCCCTGCCGGAGGCCAGCAGCCGGCGCGTCCACCACCACCCGGCCAGCGCGAACACGGCGCCCGCGGCGGCACTGACCCGGCCCGCCGGCGTCCCGAGCAGCACGGAGACCGGGTCCGCCCCGACCGCGCTGCCGAGCAGCAGACCGGCCGGCGGCAGCCCCACGAGCAGGCGGGCGGTGGCCCGCGGCGCCGCGAGCGCGGCCTCCCGGGCGTCGGCGGCGGCGGCGTCCGCGCGCAGCGACGCCGCGTAGCGCAGCAGCACGTCGGCGGTGGGGGCGCCGGTGCGCTGCGCGACCTGCCAGGTCGCCGTCAGGCCGGTGAGGGCCCGCTCGCCCCCCGGCGCCCCGCCGACCCCGCCCGCGCCGGCCGCGTGCCGCCACGCGACGTCCGCCGACAGGCCGGCGCGCAGCAGCACCGCCACCTCGGAGACGAGCGCGGCCATCTCGGCGAGCGCCTCGGCCTCCCGCCGACGGCGGCGCGGCACCCGCGGCCACCGGGGCGACGCGGGCCGGGGCGGCTGCGCCCCGACCGGAGACGCGGTCAGCGAGCGCAGGCGCCGGTCCGACGCCGGCGCGAGCAGCAGCACCGCGACACCGACGAGTGCCGCCGCCAGCCATCCCACGCTCACGGGGGCCACCGCTGCCGCAGGCCGAGCAGCCCGGCGAGCCGCTCCCACCCGGGACCGGCCCGCCCGGGGCCGGTCGGGTCGGGGTCCGCGGCGAGGGCCGGCAGCACGGCCAGCGCGGCGCCGTCAGGCCGGTGCAGGACGCCGACCTCCTGCAGCCGGCGCCCGTCCGCGCCGCGGCGCAGGTGCAGCACGAGGCTCAGCGCGCTGGCCGCCTGGGCTGCCAGCGCGGCGCGGTCGAGGCCGGCCAGGGCCCCGAGCGCCTCCAACCGGGCGGGGACGTCGCGGGCGGTGTTCGCGTGCACCGTGCCGCAGCCGCCCTCGTGGCCGGTGTTGAGCGCCGCGAGCAGGTCGACGACCTCGGCGCCGCGGACCTCCCCGACCACCAGCCGGTCGGGCCGCATGCGCAGCGCCTGGCGCACCAGCGTGCGCATCTCCACGGCCCCGGCGCCCTCGACGTTCGCCGGTCGTGACTCGAGCCCGACGACGTGCGGATGGTCCGGCCGGAGCTCGGTGGTGTCCTCGACCACCACCAGCCGGTCGGCCGGGTCGGCCACGGAGAGCAGGGCGTTGAGCAGCGTCGTCTTCCCCGAACCGGTCCCGCCGCTCACCAGGAAGGGCAGCCGCCGCTCCACCACGAGGCGGAGCAACCGTGCG
>JBKHXE010000055.1:0-21995 GCA_046566185.1 Actinomycetes bacterium
CGTCGAGGCGTACGGCTCCTACACGGTGCCGGCAGGTCAGCGGAGCGTCACCGCGCTCTCCGTCGCCTACGACGGCGGCGCCAGCCCCGGCGGCTTCGACCGGACGCTGTCGCTGTACAACGTCAGCACGGGCTCCTGGGAGGTGCTGCGGACGGACGCCCAGAGCGCCACCGACGTCTCCACGACGATCGACGTCGCCGGTGACCCGATGCGCTTCGTGTCCAGTGCCGGAGAGATCCGGCTGCGGGTCGCCGGAACGCACCCGAAGGTGTTCGACCTCACGTCCGACCTCATGACGTTCACGGTGACCCACCGGTGAGCGACTGGGGGCGGCAGGCGCTGCTGGCAGCCGCCGCGGTCGCCGTGGTCGTGGGCGGGGTGTGGGGCGTCCTCACCCCCCGGGAGGCCGGGCACCCCCACCCCCCGGCGTCACCCGCGGCCGCGGCGCCCACGGTCGACGTGCCGGGGGGCGTCCTGCGGCTGGACGGCCTCGCCGACAAGACGGTCGGGCAGGCCATGCAGGGGATGAACATGCCGGACGACGTCCCCGTGGGCCTGCGGCGCTTCGCGGTGAACGTCACGCTGGCGACGACCGGCGACGAGCCGCTCCGCTACACCGAGCGTGACTTCACCGTGCAGGGCCCGGGGGTGGCGCCCGTCGTGCCGGTGCGCAGCGACTTCGACTCCGGCGCCGTCCCGGCCGGCACGGCGCTCTCGGGCAGCATCACGTTCGAGGTGCCCGACGACGTGACGGCGGTCGGCCTGCGCTTCCGCGACTCCGCCATGCTGCCGGTCCCTCCGCTGCCGGCCGTCGAGCCGGACGGCGGCCACCACCCGGCCACGACCACCGCGCCGACTGCTCCTGCGGCCACCGAGCCCGGACACGACGACGGTCACGACCACGACCACTGACCCGAGGGGCTCACCGGTCAGCGCAGGTAGGACGCTCCGTTCAGGTCCAGGACGGCGCCGGACGCCCACTCGGCCTCCGGGGAGGCGAGCCAGAGCACCGCCGACGCCACCTCCTCGGGCTCCGCCACACGCCCGAAGGGGCTCTGCGCCCGGACCGCGTCGCCGGCGGGTGAGTCGAGCACGGACGACGCCATGTCGGTGGCGACGAAGCCCGGCGCCACGGACGTCACGGCGATGCCGTGCCGCCCCAGCGAGACGGCAAGCGACTGGCCGAGGGCGTGCACCCCCGCCTTGCTCGCGCCGTACGCGGGGACGTCGGGCTCGCCGCGGTAGGCCCCGCGGGAGCCGACGTTCACGACGCGGCCCCGCGGCAGCCCGTCGGCCGGTGGCGCGGCGAGCATGTGCCGGGCCACGCACCACGTGACGTTGGCGGTGCCGAGCAGGTTGACCTCGATCGTCCGCCGCCACGCGGAGACCCAGTGGTCGTAGTCCGACTCGTCGAGCGGGTGGTCGATGCGGCGGCTGCCGCCGGCCGGGTCCGAGGTGAACAGCGCGGCGTTGTTCACCAGGACGTCGACGCGGCCCAGCCCGCCGACCGCCTCGTCGACCATCCGGGCGACCTCGGCGGGGTCCGCCACGTCCGCCCCGACGGCGAGGTGGCCCGCCCCGTCCAGCGACGCCAGCACCTCCTCGGCCCGGTCATGGGCACCGCGGTACCCCACGGCCACGCGGTCGCCCCGGGCGGCGAAGGCACGGGCCACGGCGGCGCCGATGCCACGGGACGCGCCGGTGACGAGCACTCCTCGTGAGGCGGACGTGCTGCTCATGGCGACGACCCTAGGGGCGTCGCTCAGACGAACGTCGCGGGGTCTCCGAGGCGGGCCGTGCCCGGGGTGACCACCCGGGCCCCGACGCCGAAGACGATCTCGCCGTCGACCACCCGGTCCCGGGCGAGCAGGCGGAGGGGATCGTCGGCCTCCCGGGCGCCGTTCCCCGGGCGGAGCCGGACGACGCCGCACCGTGGCACCAGCCCGCCGATCTCCAGCTCGACGCTGCCGACGTGGAGGCGGCGCCCGATCCACTCGTCCTCCGGGAACCCGGGGTCGGGCCCGGTGTCCAGGCAGAGGGTTCCGCGGAACCGCTCGGGGTCGATCGCGTCGCGCCCGGCGCGGCGCGCCAGCTCCGCCAGCGCCGACGTCGTCACGATCGTGACCGGCGCGTCCCACACGACCTCTCCTGGGGCGGCGACCACGGCCAGCGTGACGGGCCGACCGGTGTACCGGGACAGCGTCCGGTCCCACGGGCCGGGGGTGAGACGCAGCCGCGCCCGTCGACCCCAGTAGTCCGCCGTCACCACGCTGCCGGGCTCGGTGTCCGGCCGCAGGGTGGTGCCCTCCGGCAGGGCGACGAGCAGCTGCCCGTCGTCGTCCACCTCGGCGCGGAGGGCGAGGAGCGCCGGGTTCTCCACGGTGCGCAGGACTCGGGCTCGCTCCGGGTCGTCGGCGCGCTCCACCAGGCACCAGCGCCGGTCATGGGACGGGCCCTCGTCGGACAGGTCGAGCGCGGCAGGCGAGGTGTGCCCGGCACCCTTGAGCGGTGTCAGGCCGAACCTGGCGACCGTACCGACCAGACGCGTCACCACCGGATCATCTCGCGGCCGCTGGCATGATCGGCGCATGGTGGTCGTTCGGCGTGCCCGCACGAAGGACGTACGCGGCATCAGGGACCTCGTCCAGCCGCTGGCCGAGCAGCGTGTGCTCATCGCGAAGGAGGCGGTGGCGTACTACGAGGCGCTGCAGGAGTTCCGCGTCGCCGAGGTCGACGGTCGGCTCGCGGGATGCGGTGCGCTGCACGTGATGTGGGAGGACCTGGCCGAGGTCCGCACCCTCGCCGTCGACCCCCGGCACCGCGGTCGCGGTGTCGGTGGCGCCCTCCTCGAGAGGTTGCTGGACGACGCCCGCGAGCTCGGCGTCCAGCGGGTCTTCACCCTGACCTTCGAGGTGGCCTTCTTCGCCCGGCACGGGTTCGAGGTGATCGACGGAACCCCGGTGGCTCCCGAGGTCTACCTCGAGCTGCTGCGCAGCCACGACGACGGCGTGGCCGAGTTCCTCGACCTGGCGCGCGTCAAGCCGAACACCCTGGGCAACACCCGGATGCTGCGCACGCTCTGACCGGCGCTGCCGGTTCACCCGACGTGCGGGGCGCGGGCGACTCGGCGCAGCGGCCGCCGCAGCACCGTGAGGACGACGCAGACCTGCGCGAGCACGCCGAGCCCGACGGCGGACGTCAGCGCGGCGGTGGCGCGCGGCTCGAGCAGCACCGGCATGCCGGCGGCGAGCAGGCCGGCTGCCACCGTGGTGGCGGTGACGGTGACGCGCAGCGCCCGGTCGGTGGCCGCCGCGGCTCCGCGCGGGTCGTCGCCGGCGCGGACACGGCGCAGCCGCAGGGCGGCCCCGGCCGCGGCGACGAGACCGGCCGTCTGCCCCAGGAGGAGCAGGACGACGACGGGCAGGGTGCCGGCGCCCACCCGGCCGGACGACACCACGAGGAACGCCGTCGCGATGGCCCCGGCAGCGGCGCCGGCGACGGCGGCGCCGAGCACGGCGCGGGCCAGGGCGCGCTCCGTCACGGCCATGAGCAGGTCGCCGGAGTCGTCCGACGGGGTGGGCCCGGTCATCGGACTCTCGTCACCGGCAGCCGGAAACGATTGCGCGACAGCGGTTGCACCAGGCCGTCGGCGACGAGCCCGTCCAGGCAGCGCTCACGCTGGACGTCGTCGTGCCAGACCGCCCGCAGGTCCTCGAGCGAGACCGGGCCGGGTGACTCGCGCAGGACGGCCATCAGGCGACCGCGCACCTGGCGGTCGCTGCCGGCCCACGTCTGGCCGCGTGCGGCCGGGCCGTCGTGGGCGGGGCGCCCGGCGGCGTGCCACCCGCACTGGCGGCTCACCGGGCACGCCGCGCACCGCGGCGCCCTCGCGGTGCAGACGAGGGCGCCGAGCTCCATCACCGCCACCGACCACCGGGCCGCGGTGCTGTCGTCGTCCGGCAGCAGGTCGACAGCGACCCGTCGCTCGCCGGCGGTCAGGGCGGGCGCCGGCAGCGCCCGGCCGGAGACGGCGCGGGCGTGGACGCGCCGCACGTTGGTGTCGACGACGGCGTGCCGCCGACCGAACGCGAACGCGGACACGGCCGCCGCGGTGTACTCGCCGACGCCCGGCAGGGCCAGCAGCGCGGCGTGGTCGTCCGGGACCTGCCCGCCGTGGAGCTCGGTGACCGTCGACGCCGCGGCGTGCAGCCGCAGCGCGCGGCGCGGGTAGCCCAGCCGGCCCCAGGCGCGCACCGCCTCGCCCGGAGAGTCGGCGGCGAGGGCTGACGGCGTCGGCCAGCGGTCCATCCACTCCCGCCAGACCGGCAGCACGCGGGCGACGGGCGTCTGCTGCAGCATCACCTCGCTGACCAGCACTCCCCAGGCACCGGCATCGTCCCGCCGCCACGGCAGGTCGCGCGCCGCGCCGGCGTACCAGCGGAGCACGGGCGCGTGCAGGTCATGGGTCGGCATCGGCAGCGATTGTCCCGCAGGGCCTCCTGCGGGCGGCGTGGTGTCCGCCGCCGACCGGCGCGCCGACCTACCGTCGTCGTGTGAGGCGGCTCCTGCGACCGGTCGGGCGGCACCGGGCCGCCGTCTACTGGCGCCGCCGGCTCGTGCTGCTCTGCCTCGTGGCCGCCGTGGTCGTCGGGGTCGTCGTGGCGCTGGCGGGACGCGACGAGCCGGCCGGGCCGGCGGCCGCGCCGTCCGCGTCGTCCGCGTCGTCTCCGGCGCCGACCGAGCCGGCCGCGACCGAGCCGGCCGCGACCGAGCCGCAGGCGTGCCCCGCCGACGCCCTCGACGTCTCGGTCAGCACGGACTCCCGCGAGTACGGCGCGGGGGACGTTCCCCGGCTGACCCTCTCGGTCGCCGTCTCGGGGGCGGCCCCGTGCGTCGTCGACCTGGTCTCCGCGGGGGCCGTCGAGCTGCTCGTCACCTCGGGTGACGAGCGCGTCTGGTCGAGCGCCGACTGCGGCGGTGACCTGCCGGGCCGCCCGGTGACCCTGCGGCCCGGAGACGTCGAGCAGCAGGTGGTCAGCTGGCAGCGACTGCGGTCGCAGGAAGGCTGCCCGGCGGCGCTGACCGACGTGGCGCCCGGCAGCTACCGGCTCACCGGGCGGGTGGGCGACGCGACGAGCGAGCCCGTCGACTTCACCCTCGACTGAGGTTCACCCCAGAAGACGCGAGACGAGCCACGCGAGGTCGTCCGCCGTCCGCTCCGGCGTCGCCGACGGCTGCGTCACGTGGCTGAGCACCAGCCGGACCACGGCGTCCACGACCACCGCGGCCTGCGCGCCGTCCAGGGGCACCGCGTAGGCCGCAACCCTCTCGCGGACGACGTCCTCGGCCGCGACGAGCAGGGACCCCGAGTGCGTCGTGAGCAGCGGCAGCAGGTCGGAGGCCGCCCCGTGGGACGCCGAGGCGATCGCCTGCAGCAGGGCGTTGTCGCGGGCGAGCTGCAGCACACCGCGGGCCGCCGCACGCACCGCCTCGACGAGGTCGTCGGGATGGGCGTCGAAGGCCCGCCGGACCGCGGCGAGGAACTGCTCGAGCTCGCGGGCCACCATCGCCTCGGCGAGCGCCGGCTTGGAGCCGATCTCGTTGTAGACGGTCTGCCGGCTGACGCCGACCGCGTCCGCGAGGCGGCCCATGGTCACCGACGACCAGCCGTCCCGGACCGTCAGCTCGACGGCCTGGGCGACGATCCGCTGCTGCAGGGGGCGCTCGCTGCTCACGCGAGCGCAGGGTCGACGGGCACGAAGTCGACCTTCTCACGCACTCCGCAGTCCGGGCAGCACCAGTCGTCCGGCACCTGCGACCAGGCCGTCCCGGCGGCGAAGCCCTCCCGCTCGTCGCCCGCGGCGACCTCGTACACGTACCCGCACCCCGGGCAACGCGCGGCGAGGACGTCGTCGGCCGCGACCCGCGTGGTGTCCCGGGCGGCTGCTGCGGCGTCGTCCGTCGCCGGCGGCGGGTAGCGGCGCAGCACGTCCTCGCGCCGGCGGGGGTCGACGTTCGCGCGCCGGACGTCGCCGCCGACGTGGGCCAGCACCCGCGGGTCCATCACCCGCCGCCACCACGGCGGCACCAGGGCCATCCAGATCATCCCTGCGTACCCGGTCGGGAGCACCGGGGACTCCTCGACGTCGCGCAGCGCCTGGTAACGGCGCGTGGGGTTCGCGTGGTGGTCGCTGTGCCGCTGCAAGTGGTACAGCAGCACGTTGGTGGCGACGTTGTTGGAGTTCCAGCTGTGCCGCGGGTCGACGCGCTCGTAGCGCACCTTGCCCGGCACGCCGACCTTCTGCCGCAGCAGGCCGTAGTGCTCCATGTAGTTGATGACCTCGAGCAGCGAGATCGCCACGAACGCCTGCACGACGAGGTAGGGCAGCACCCCGACGCCGAGCCATGCGACGGTGGCGCCCCACAGCGCGGCCGACATCAGCCACGCGTCGAGAACGTCGTTGCCGAGTCGGAACGGGTGCCTGCCGCGGCGCGCGTACCGGCGCCTCTCCAGCCGCCACGCGCTGCGGAGCGACCCCCACACGGTGCGCGGCCAGAACGCGTAGAAGCTCTCGCCCAGCCGGCTGCTCGCAGGGTCGTCCGGAGTGGCCACGCGCACGTGGTGGCCGCGGTTGTGCTCGATGGAGAAGTGGCCGTAGAAGCTCTGCGCCAGAGCGATCTTCGCCAGCCACCGTTCGTGGCTCTCCTTCTTGTGGCCCAGCTCGTGCGCGGTGTTGATGCCGATGCCGCCGATGCAGCCGATGGTGATCGCGAGGCCGACCTTGTCGAGGGTGGTCAGCCCGCCGCGGGCGATCGCCCACGACGCGGCTGCGAAGCCGGCGTACTGCACGGGCAGGAAGAGGTAGGTGATCCACCGGTACCAGCGGTCCTGCTCCAGGACCTCGATGACGTCGTCCGGCGGGTTGGACCGGTCGAGCCCGACGAGCAGGTCGACCACCGGCACGATGCCGAGGACGACGATCGGTCCGATCCACAGCCAGCCGCCCCAACCGGTCCAGGAGTGCAGACCGAGGCCGACGAAGGCCAGGGACGGGACGACGAGGCCGATCAGCCAGAGGTACCGCTTGCGGTCGGTCCACTCGGTCGCTGCCATGACACGCTCCTCGGTCGGTGACTTGACAGAACCATAGAGATTGTCAAGTCACTTGACAAGAGAAACTCGGTTGTCAAGCTCGCTCAGTGGTCGTCGTCGTGGTCGTCGCCGTGGCCGTCCTCGCGGTCCTCCCGGCCCGGCAGGTCGAGCGTCACCGTGCCCGGCACGTCGTCCGCCACGGCGACGGGACTGAACGACACGCCGTTCGGCTCGTCGCCCACCGGCACCGTGGCGGTGACCCGACCGCTCGCCAGGTCCACCACGCTGACGGTGTCGTCGTAGAGGTTCGTCACCCACGCGGTGCGGCCCCGCGGGTCACTGACCACCCCGTGCGGGCCGGCGCCGACGGTGACCTCGCGCACCAGCTCCAGGGTCCGGGCGTCCAGCACCGAGAGCGTCGACCCGGGCGCGGCCTCGTCGCCCTGGTTCGCCACGAGCAGCAGGCCCGTCGTCGTGAGGAACACCTGGGCGGGCCGGGCGGGCACGGTCCGCCGGGCCGACACCTCGCCGCCGGCCAGGTCGACCGCGACGACCAGCGACTCCCCACCGACGGACGCCCAGGCCGTGCGGCCGTCCGGGGACACCGCCGTCTGCACCGGGCCCGCGCCCACCGCGATCCGGTCGCGCACGGAGCCGGAGGGCACGTCCACGACGTCGAGCGTGCCGGCGCCGGTGTTCGCGACGACCGCCACCGAGCCGTCTCCCGACAGGCGCAGGCCGTGCGGCGCCCCCTCGAGCGCGGTGCGGCGCAACGGCCGGAGCCGGGGGTCGTAGGAGTACACCGACGGCTGGCCGGACGACGCGACCAGCACCCCGCCGTCCGGCGACTCGACGACGTGCGCCGGGTGCGTGTCGGTGGTGGCCAGACCGGTCACCTCGGCCGTGGCGGCGTCGAGGGCGACGAGCTGGTCGGTGCCCAGCACCGCCCACAGGGCGGCGCCGTCGTCCGCCGCCTGGACGTTGTGCGGCTCCGTCAGGCCGTTCACCGTCGTCACCACCTCGCCCGACGAGACGTCGATCGCGGTGAGGCTCCCGTCGCCCTCGTTGGCCACCCACACGGTGCCGGTGGTCGGCTCCTCGGAGCAGGCGGAGAGCGCCGCGGCGACGCCGAGCGCGACCACCGCGGTGCGGGTCAGGGGACGACGGGTGAGGGTCACGTGAGGACCATCGGCAACCAGGCCCGCGTGACACCAGGGCCTAAGTCCCACAACAGGTCAGGTCGCGACGAAGGTCACACGTAGCGCTCGAGGATGCTGGACTCCGCGAGCCGGGACAGACCCTCCCGGACGGCGCGGGCCCGCTGCTCGCCGACGCCGTCGACCGTCATGAGGTCGTCGATGTTGGCGGCCAGCAGCTTCTGCAGCCCGTCGAAGTGCTCGACGAGACGGTCGACGATCGCGCCGGGCAGGCGCGGAACCTTGTTCAGCAGGCGGTAGCCGCGCGGGCTGACCGCGCCGTCGAGCGACTCGCCGCCGATCGTCAGGCCCAGCACCTTGGCGACCGCCGCGAGGTCGACGAGCTCGGAGGAGTCCAGGGCCGCGAGGTCGTCCAGCACGTCCTCGACCGTGCGGTCCCGCTTCGCCGACTCGAGGTAGTCGCGGATGACGAGCTCGCGGTCCGGTCCGATGCCCCCGATGAGCTCGTCGAGCTGGAGCGCGAGCAGGCGGCCGTCCGTGCCGAGCTCGACCACGTAGCCGGCGATCTCGTCCGAGATGCGGCGCACCATCTCCAGTCGCTGGACGACGGAGGAGACGTCGCGGACCGTGACGAGGTCCTCGATCTCCAGGGCCGACAGCGTGCCGGTCACCTCGTCGAGCCGCGCCTTGTAGCGCTCGAGCGTGGCGAGCGCCTGGTTCGCACGGGCCAGGATCGCGTCGGAGCCCTCGAGCACGTGCCGCCGGCTGCCCACGTAGAGGGCGACGATGTTCATCGACGCGCTGACCGAGATCACCGGGAAGCCGGTCTGCTTCGCGACGCGCTCCGCGGTGCGGTGCCGGGTGCCGGACTCGGTGGTCTCGATCGACGGGTCGGGCACCAGCTGGACGGCGGACCGAAGGATCTTGGACGCCTCCCGGTCGCAGACGATCGCACCGTCCATCTTGGCCGGCTCGCGCAGCCGGGTGGAGGAGAAGTCGACGTCCAGGGAGAAGCCGCCGCTGCACAGCTGGTCGACCGTGCGGTCCATGCCGAGGACGATGAGCGCACCGGTGCGACCGCGCAGGATGCGCTCGAGCCCGTCGCGGAGCTCGGTGCCGGGCGCGACGGCGGCCAGCGTCGCGCGCAGCAGATCGTCCTCGGAACGCTCGGCGGCCATGGTCACCTCCCGGCTCGTGTGCGAGGCCGTCCCCGCGGGTGCCGGGACCACCACCAGTCTAGGGCGGTCGCTCGCCCGGCGGTCGACTTCGTCGGCCCTACAAGGCGTGCAGTCGGGCCTGCCGCAGCGCAGAGGGCACGTCGGCGACCTCGACGACGCGCATGCCGTCGGGGGCGGGGAGCCCGTCGACGGCGCCGCGCGGCACCACCGCCGCGCTGAAGCCGAGCCGGGCCGCCTCGGCCAGCCGCCGCTGCAGCCCCGTCACCGGGCGTACCTCGCCCGCCAGGCCGACCTCACCGAAGGCCACGGTGCCCGAGGCCAGCGGCCGGTCCATCACCGCGCCCGCCAGCGCCAGGGCGGTCGCCAGGTCGGCCGCCGGCTCGGCGAGCCGGACGCCACCGACGGTCGCGACGTAGACGTCCTGCCCGACCAGGGCGAGGCGGGCCCGCCGCGTCATGACGGCGACCACCATCGCCACGCGCGCGGAGTCGAGGCCGCTGACCGCCCGGCGGGGGTTCGCGGCGGTGCTGGGCGCGACGAGCGCCTGCACCTCGGCGACGAGCGGACGCCGCCCCTCCAGCGTGACCGTGACGCACGTGCCGGGCATGGGCGCCTCGTGCCGGGACAGGAACAGCCCGCTCGGGTCGGGCAGGCCGGTGATGCCGACGTCGGAGAGGTCGAAGCAGCCCACCTCGTCGGTGGGGCCGTACCGGTTCTTCACCGCGCGGACGAGGCGCAGCCGTGAGTGGCGGTCGCCCTCGAACTGGCAGACGACGTCGACGAGGTGCTCGAGGACGCGCGGGCCGGCGATCGACCCGTCCTTGGTGACGTGTCCGACGAGCAGGGTGGCGACGTTCTTCTCCTTCGCCACGCGGATGAGGGCCGCCGCCACCTCGCGCACCTGCGAGACGTTGCCCGCCGCGCCGTCGACGTCCGCCGACGACACGGTCTGCACCGAGTCGACGACCAGCAGGTCGGGGGAGACCTGGTCGACGTGACCGAGCACCGAGCCGAGGTCGGTCTCGGCGGCCAGCAGCAGGCGCGGCCGCAACGCCCCGATGCGCTCCGCCCGAAGCCGCACCTGAGCGGCCGACTCCTCCGCGGTGACGTAGAGGACGGTGCGGCCGTGCTGGGCGGCGCGGGACGCGACGTCCAGCAGCAGCGTCGACTTGCCGACGCCCGGCTCGCCGGCGACCAGCACGACGGCCCCGGGCACCAGGCCGCCGCCCAGCACCCGGTCGAGCTCGTCGACACCGGTCGGCACGGCCCGGGCCGACTCGACGTCCACCTCGGCGATGGGGCGCGCGGGGTTGCCCACCGGCGTGACGGGCGCGGTGCGCGCCCGGGTGGCGCCGACCTCGTCCACCGTTCCCCACGCCTGGCACTCACCGCAGCGGCCGACCCACTTCGCCGTCTCCCAGCCGCAGTCCCCGCAGCGGTAGGCGGGCCGGGAACGTGGGTGCCTGGTCGTCACGGTGGGCGACACTAGGAGATGGGTCCGACGGTGGCGGGGGAGGTGCAGCGTGCCCGGGCTCAGACGCCCGTGAGCTTCGTGGCGACCATGATGATGCCGCCGGCCGTCACCGCGATCGCGGGCACGATGCCGAACGTCGTCGCCACCGGGTCCTCGTGGCGGCGCCAGAACGCGAGACCGACGGCGGTCATCACCAGCGCACCGGCGACCGTGAAGGCGAAGGCGAGCAGCACCTCGCCGACCTCCCCGGTGCGCTGACCGGGAGGCACGATGAGTGCGGGGACGAAGACGGCGAGCAGCAGGCCCACCAGCCACACGGCGACCAGCACGAGGAAGGCCTTGCCCGGGTGCGGCCACCGGATCGGCGGCAGCTCCCGCTCCTGGCGCGGTCGGGACCGGGTCGGCGGAGCCGGGTCGGTCGGCGTCGACATGCCCCTACTGTGCTGCACTCCGCCGCCCGCCGCCACACTTTCGCGATCAGGGTCTGTGCCGCCAGAAGAGGTTGACGGCGTAGTCGACCGCTGACCCGCGGTGCTCGTCCAGCAGCGCCTCGGCGAGTCCTGGCTCGAACTCGATGCGGACGACGGCCTCGAACGTCTCGCGGTCGGGCAGCTCCCAGCGGATGTCGAGCGACTCGCGCTGCCACCCGCGGCGGGCCCAGAACCGTTCCACCGCAACGGGGTCGTACGTCGGCAGGGCGCGCCGGAACCACGCTCCGAACGTCGAGCGGGTGGCGTCGTTGTCGATGACGAACGCCGTCCCGCCGCGACGCAGCACCCGGTCCACCTCGGCCAGACCGGGATCGCAGCCCGGGCCGAAGAAGTACGCCCAACGGGCGTGGACGACGTCCACCGAGGCGTCGGGGACCGGCAGCGCCTGGGCCGTCCCGGCCAGCACGCGGACGCCGGCCAGTCCCGCGACGCGGCGTCGGGCGGCCTCCAGGAGCGGCGGGTGGGGCTCCACGCCCGTCACGGCGGCGGCGGTCTCCGCGAAGCGCGGCAGGTGGAAGCCGGTACCGCAGCCGATGTCGAGCACCGACTGCCCGGCCCAGTCGTGCCGCTCCCGCATCGCCGCCTCGATGACGCCGTCCGGGTCGACGCCGCGGTTCTCCGCCTCGTACACGTCCGGGTGGCGCCAGATGTTGGGGCTCGGGATGGTGCCCGGCAGGCTCACCGCCGTCGTCGTGCCGCGGCGGTCGCGGGGTGGACCAGCAGCGGCAGGGTCTTGCGGCGGGGGCGGAACGCCTCGCACTGCCGGACGATCTCGGCGTACGCCGCCGCGCCCACCAGCTCGGTGAGCTCGTCGGCGTTCGTCAGGTAGAGGGGCTCGGCGCCGACGTGGGCGGCCGGGTTGCCCGAGCAGTACCAGTCGAGGTCGTGGCCGCCCTCGCCCCAGCCCCGCCGGTCGTACTCGCCGATCGTCACCTCGAGGTAGCTGGTGCCGTCGGGGCGCTCGACGGTGCGGTACGTGCGGCGCAGCGGCAGCTGCCAGCACACGTCGGGCTTGGTCTGCACGAACGAGACGCCTTCGGCGGCGGCCAGGTGGTGCAGCGCGCAGCCGTAGCCGCCGGGGAAGTCGACGTCGTTGAAGAAGATGCACGCGCCGTCCACGACCCGGGTCTTGGCCGCGCCGTCCTCGTCGGTCTCGGTCCACCCGCCCGCCCGGCGGCGTCCCTGCGGGTGGCGCTGCCACGTCTCGGGCGTCAGGCGCTTCACCCAGCGCCCGACGCGCTTCTCGTCGTCGCGGTCGGAGAAGTGGGCGCCGAGCGTGCAGCAGCCGTCGAGGGGCCGGTCGGCGTGGATGCCCTGGCAGCCGCGGCCGAAAATGCACGTCCAGGACGACGTCAGCCACGTGAGGTCGACGCGGAAGACCTGCGGGGGCGCGCCGTCCGCCGGGTCGTGCTCGGGGTCCGGGAACTCGACCCAGGCGCGGGGGATGTCGAGCGGCGTCTCGGCCTGAGATGGCGGCACTGGTCCAGCCTAGGTCGCCGCGAAGGCACTACGGTCCACCGCATGCGGCTCGGTGTGCTGGACGTCGGTTCCAACACCGTCCACCTGCTCGTGGTGGACGCGCATCCCGGCGCCCACCCCTGGCCGGCGACGTCGCACAAGGAGGCGTTGCGGCTCGCCGAGCACCTCGACGCCGCCGGCGCGGTCGACGACGGCGGCGTCGAGCAGCTGTGCCGGTTCGTCGCCGAGGCGGTCGAGGTCGCCGAGGACCACGGCGCCACGGACATGCTGGCGTTCGCCACCTCGGCGGTCCGCGAGGCGACCAACGGCGACGCCGTTCTCGCCGAGGTCCGCCGCCGCACCGGGGTCGCCCTGCAGGTGCTGCCCGGGGACGACGAGGCCCGCCTGACGTTCCTCGCGGCCCGGCGCTGGCTCGGGTGGTCGGCGGGCCGGCTGCAGCTGCTCGACATCGGCGGCGGGTCCCTCGAGCTGGCCAGCGGCATCGACGAGGAGCCGGACGTCGCGTTCAGCCTGCAGCTGGGGGCCGGGCGCCTGACGCGCGCCCACCTGCGCCACGACCCCCCCAAGCCGGGGGAGGTCAAGGATCTGCGCCGCCTGGTGCGGGCCGAGATCGCCGCGGTGGCGCGCCCGCTGCTCAAGGCCGGGCCGCCGGACCTGGCCGTCGGCACCAGCAAGACGTTCCGGTCGCTCGCGCGCGTGACCGGCGCCGCGCCGAGCAGCGAGGGCCTGTACGTGCGGCGGTCCCTGCGGCGCGACGCCCTGGCGGAGCGGCTGCCGCGCCTGGCCGAGATGTCGGCCGCCGAGCGGGCCCGCCTGCCCGGGGTCTCGCCGGCGAGGTCGCGCCAGCTGCTCGCCGGCGCGGTGGTGGCCGACGCGGCGATGGAGCTGCTCGGCCTCGAGGAGCTGCAGATCTGCCCCTGGGCGCTGCGGGAGGGGATCATCCTGCGCCGCATCGACGGGCTGACCGGCGGGGCGTGACGGCGCCCGGGTGCCTACGCTGGCATCCGTGGCTGCAGACGTGCCGGTGGCCCTGTCCACCGCCTCCGTCTACCCGCTGTCGTGCCCCGAGGCGTTCGCCCTGGCTGCACGGCTCGGGTACGACGGCGTCGAGGTCATGGTCTGGAACGACCCGGTCACCCAGGACGCCGAGGCGATCGCCCGCCTGTCCGACCACTACGGCGTCCCCGTCGTCGCCGTCCACGCCCCCACGCTGCTGCTCACCCAACGGGTCTGGGGCCGCGCCCCCTGGGGCAAGGTCACGCGGGCCGCCGAGATGGCGGCGTTCCTCGGCGCCGGGACGGTCGTCGTCCACCCTCCGTTCCGCTGGCAGCGGGACTACGCCGAGAGCTTCGAGGACGGCGTCCGGGAGATCGAGCACGGCACGGGCGTCGCCCTGGCCGTGGAGAACATGTACCCGTGGCGGGCGGGCACCCGTGAGGTGCTGGCGTACGCGCCGGGGTGGGACCCCACCGAGCACGGCTACCACAACGTGACGCTCGACGTGTCGCACACCGCGACGGCGGCCGTCGACCCGGTCGTCATGGCCCGCGCGCTCGGGCGGCGCCTGCACCACGTGCACCTCGCGGACGGCGTGGGCCTGGCCCGCGACGAGCACCTCGTGCCGGGCCGCGGCACCCAGCCGGTCGGGGAGCTGCTCGAGCACCTCGTGGAGGAGTCCTTCGCGGGCACCGTCGTCGTCGAGGTCAGCACGCGCCGCGCCCGCACCGCGCAGGAGCGCGAGGCCGACCTCGCGGAGTCCCTCGCCTTCGCGCGGCTGCACCTCGCAGCGCCGCTCGACGCACGGCCGTGACGGCCGGGCAGCCCGCGGTCAGCGTGGACGGGCTGGTCGTCGTCCGGGGTGGTCGCACGGTGATCCCGGGGCTGTCGGTCACCGTGCCCCGCGGGCAGGTGGTGGGGCTGCTGGGTCCCAGCGGCTGTGGCAAGACGACGCTGATGCGGTGCGTCGTCGGCGTGCAGGTCGTCGCGTCGGGCCGGGTCGACGTGCTCGGCCTGCCGGCGGGGGACGCCCGGCTGCGTCGCCGCGTCGGCTACGTCACGCAGGCGCCGTCGGTCTACCCCGACCTCACCGTCGAGGAGAACCTGCGGTACTTCGCCGCCGTGCTGGGCGCGCCGCCCGGTGACGTCGCGCGGGTGCTGGACGAGGTGGACCTGGCCCGTGAGGCTGGGGCCAGGGTGGCGGCGCTGTCCGGGGGTCAGGCGTCCCGGGTGTCGCTGGCGGCGGCACTCCTCGGCGAGCCCGAGCTGCTCGTGCTCGACGAGCCGACGGTGGGGCTCGACCCGGTGCTGCGGCGCGACCTGTGGGACCTGTTCGCCACGTCGGCGGCCCGGGGTGTGACGCTGCTCGTGTCGAGCCACGTCATGGACGAGGCGGTGCGCTGCGACCGGCTGCTGCTGATGCGGGCCGGCCGGCTGCTCGCCGACGGCACGCTGCCCGAGCTGCTGCAGCGCACCGGCGCCGGCGACGCCGAGCACGCGTTCCTGCGCCTCGTCGAGGAGCGAGGGTGAGCGGCCGGCTGACCGCCGCCACCGCGTTGCGCGTGCTGCGCCAGCTGCGGCACGACCACCGGACGCTCGCGCTGCTGCTCGTCGTCCCCTGCGTGCTCATCGGCCTGCTCGCGTGGGTCTTCGACGGCACCGACGTGTACGACCGCATCGGCGCGCCGCTGCTCGGCGTGTTCCCGTTCGTCGTGATGTTCCTGGTCACCAGCGTGGCGACGCTGCGCGAGCGGCAGTCCGGCACCCTTGAGCGGCTGATGACGACGCCGCTCGGCAAGGCGGACCTCGTCGGCGGCTACGCGCTGGCCGTCGGGGCGGCGGCCGTGGTGCAGGCGATCGTCGCGACGGCGTTCTCGGCCTGGGTCGCCGGGCTGGACGTCGCGGGGCCGGTGTGGCTGCTCGTCGTCGTCGCCGTGTCGGTCGCGCTGCTCGGGACGACGCTCGGGCTGGGGCTGAGCGCCTTCGCGCGCACCGAGTTCCAGGCGGTGCAGTTCATGCCGGCGGTGGTGCTGCCGCAGTTCCTGCTCTGCGGGCTGCTCGTGCCCCGGGAGGAGATGCCGCGTCCGCTCGAGCTGCTGTCCGACGTCCTGCCCCTGTCGTACGCCGTCGACGCCATGCGTGCGGTGACCCGGGACGCCTCGCCGGGTGCGGAGGTCGCCGGCGACCTCGCCGTCGTCCTCGCGTTTGCGCTGGCCGCCGTGGCCCTCGGGGCGGCCACCCTGCGCCGGCGGACCCCCTGATGCCGGGCCGCGTACGCTGCGGCCCATGCTCAACAACGCTCTGCGCACGGTGCTGCTGCAGGCCTCCCGCAGTGCCGGACTGCGCTCGGCGGTCGAGAGGGCACCGGTCTCGCGCTCGGTGGTCAAGCGGTTCGTGCCCGGCGAGGCCGTCGCGGACGCGCTGCGGGTCTCGCGCGAGCTCGTCGGCGCCGACCTTCGGGTCAGCGTCGACCACCTCGGCGAGGACACGCTCGACCGCGCCCAGGCCGACCACGTGCGCGACGCCTACCTCGAGCTGCTGGCGGCGCTGTCCGCGGACGGGCTGACCGCCGGCGGCGCGGTGGAGGTCTCGGTCAAGCTCTCGGCGGTGGGGCAGGCCCTGGGCCCCGACGGGCCGAAGATCGCCACCGAGAACGCCCACGCCATCTGCGCGGCCGCCGCGGCCGCCGGCACCACGGTCACCCTCGACATGGAGGACCACACGACGACCGACGCGACGCTGGACACCGTGCGCACACTGCGCACCGACTTCCCGTGGGTCGGCGCGGTGCTGCAGGCCTACCTGCACCGCACCGAGGCCGACTGCCGTGACCTGGCCGGCGCGGGCTCGCGGGTGCGGCTGTGCAAGGGCGCGTACGACGAGCCGGCGTCGGTGGCGTTCGCCGACAAGCACGAGGTCGACCGCTCGTTCGTCCGGTGCCTCAAGGTGCTGATGGCCGGCCAGGGGTACCCGATGCTCGCGACGCACGACCCGCGGCTCGTGGACCTCACCGGCGCCCTCGCCGTCCGCTACGGCCGCCCGCAGGGCACCTACGAGTTCCAGATGCTGTACGGCATCCGTCCCGACGAGCAGCGTCGTCTCACGGCGCTCGGCGAGACGGTGCGGGTCTACCTGCCGTACGGCGAGGAGTGGTACGGCTACTTCATGCGTCGTCTCGCCGAGCGCCCGGCGAACGTCGCCTTCTTCCTGCGGGCGCTCGCCACGAAGGGCTGATCCGATGGGCGACCACGCGACCACCGTCGCCGTGCTGGGCGCCGGCGTCATGGGCGAGACCCTGGTGTCCGGCCTGCTGCGCGCCGGCTGGCACAGCGACGACATCGTCATCACCGAGCGGCGTGCCGAGCGCGCCGCGGAGCTGGCCGACCGCTACGGCGTGAAGGTCATGGAGAACGTCGAGGCGGTGCGCGCGGCCGACACCGTCGTCCTCGTCGTCAAGCCGCAGGACATGGCCGGCCTCCTCGACGAGATCGCCCCCGCGGTGCGGCCGGGCGCCCTCGTCGTGTGCATCGCCGCGGGCATCACCACCGCGTACGTCGAGTCGCGGCTGCCGAGCGGCACCCCGGTCGTGCGCGTCATGCCCAACACGCCCGCGCTGGTCGACGAGGGGATGGCCGCCGTCAGCCCCGGAGCGCATTGCGACGACGCCCACCTCGAGCGGGCCGAGAGCCTGCTGCGGGCGACCGGGCGGGTGCTGCGCGTGCCGGAGTACCACCAGGACGCCGTCACCGCGATCTCCGGGTCGGGCCCGGCGTACATCTTCTACGTCGTCGAGGCGATGATCGAGGCCGGTGTGCTGCTCGGCCTGCCGCGCGCCACCGCCACCGAGCTCGTCGTCCAGACGCTCTACGGCGCCGCCACGATGCTGCGGGAGACCGGCGAGCACCCGACCGTGCTGCGCGAGCAGGTGTCCAGCCCCGCCGGCACGACGATGGCGGCGCTGCGCCAGCTTGACGACCACAAGGTGCGCGCGGCGTTCCTCACCGCCATGGAGGCTGCGCGCGACCGCTCCCGCGAGCTGTCCTCCGGCACCGCCTGACCCACCCCACCCCACCCCCCTCTCCGTGATCTTGCACTTCCGGGTGATCTTGCGTTTCCTGTGCCGAGCCTCTCGGACGGCCCGGTGCTGAACGTCGTCCGGCTGGCCGTCGGTGACGCCGACCGCCTGCGCACGGTCCGCCTGGCAGGCCCGGGTGGCGGACCGGCGGTGGCGACGTGGGTGGCGGTGCTGGACGCCCGGGACGCGGGTGTCGGTCGTCTGGTGCTGTGGGTCGCCGACTCCAACGGCACCTTGCCGAGCACGAGCTGGTGCTCGTGCTGCCGGAGCCGGGCTGTCGCGGCAGCCGCAAGATCACCCCATGTGCAAGATCACCGCGACGCGCAGGATCACGGGGGGTCAGGGGCGGGCGGCGAAGCGCTCGATGAGCTCGGTGTGGCCGGAGACGATGAGCAGGTCGTGCGGGGACACCATGGTGTCGGGGACGGCGTAGGTGAAGTCCTGGCCGGGTGACTTCACGCCGACGACCGTGACGCCGTACTTGCGGCGGATGCCGGACTCGCCGAGCGTGAAGCCCTGGGTCTCCTTCGGCGGGCGCATCTTGACGATGGCGAACCCGTCGTCGAACTCGATGTAGTCGAGCAGCTTGCCGCTGACGAGGTGGGCGACGCGCTCACCGGCGTCGGCCTCGGGGTAGACGACGTGGTGGGCGCCGATGCGCTCGAGGATGCGGCCGTGCGAGGGCGTGATCGCCTTGGCCCAGATCTGCTTGGTGCCGAGGTCGACGAGGTTCGCGGTGGCGAGCACGGAGGACTCGATGGAGGTGCCGATGCCGACGACGGCGATCGGGAAGTCCTGGACGCCGAGCTGCTTGAGCGCGTCGAGGTTCGTCGCGTCGGCCTCGACGACGTGCGTCAGGCGGCCGGACCACTCCTGCACCAGGTCGGCGTTCTTCTCCACGGCCAGCACCTCGTGGCCGAGCCGGTTCAGCGCGTCGGCGATCGCGCTGCCGAACCGGCCGAGGCCGAGCACCAGCGCCGCGTCCTCGTGCAACCTCTTGTCAGCCAATGATGGGTCTCTCCTCCGGTAGCCGGAACATCCTCCGCCGCTCGCGCAGGGCGAGGGCGGCCGCCAGGGTCATCGTCCCCGTCCGCCCCACGAACATGGTGGCCGACAGCAGGTACTTCGCCGACTCGGGAAGGTCCGCGGTGATGCCGGTCGACAGGCCGCACGTCGCGAAGGCCGACAGCACCTCGAACAGCGACCGGTCGAGCGAGTAGCCCGTCATCGACATCAGCGCGAGCGTCGCCACCAGGACGACGGTGGCACCGACGAGGACGACGGTGACCGCGATGCGGATGCTGGCGGCCGGGATGCGCCGCCGCATGAACTCCACGTCGCTGTCCCCGCGGGCCTCCGCCACCACCGCGAGGAACAGCACGGCCATCGTGGTCACCCGGATGCCGCCGGCGGTCGAGGCGCTGCCGCCGCCGACGAACATCAGCGCGTCCGTGACGAGCCACGTCTCGTGGTTCATCGCCCCGACGTCCACCGTCGAGAAGCCGCCGGAGCGGGGCATCACGCCGGCGAACAGGGCGGCCAGCAGCCGGTCGCCGAGCGGCAGGGCGCCGAGCGTCTGCGGGTTGCGCCACTCCATCGCGCCGATGGTCACCACGGCGACGACCAGCAGCAGGCTCGTGGCCCCCGTCGTCAGCTTCGTGTGCAGGTCCCACGTCGACGGACGCAGCGAGCGCAGCAGCACGAAGATGACGGGGAAGCCGAGGCTGCCGACGAACACGGCGCTGGCGATCGTCAGGCTGAACCACGCGTCGCCGACGAACGGCTCCAGGCCGTCGGGGTGCAGGATGAAACCGACGTTGTTGAACGACGACACGGCGTAGAAGGCGCCGTTCCAGACGGCGGTCCCGACGCTGTCGCCGAGGGTGAGGAAGCGCGCCGTCAGGACGACGAAGAGCACGCCCTCCAGGGACAGCACCACCAGGACGATCGTCCTCAGCAGGGAGCCGACCTCGCCGAGCCGCAGCGCCTTCGTCTCGCTCGCGGCGATCAGGCGGGTCCGCAGCTCGAGCCGCCTGGAGACCGCCATCCCGAGGATCGACGCGAGCGTGAGGACGCCGAGACCGCCGACCTGCATGGCCACGAGGAGGACGGCCTCCCCGAACGGGGAGAAGAACTCGGGGATGTTGACGGTGACGAGCCCGGTGACGCACACCGCCGAGGTCGCGACGAACAGCGCGTCGGCCAGCGGAGCCGGCTCGCCGGTCTCGGTCGCGAACGGCAGCGTCAGCAGGGCCGTGACGAGCATGATGACGGCCGCGAAGACGGTCAGCGCCAGGCGCGCGGGGGACGACCGGGCGGCCTCGTCGACCGCGTCGCGCAGCCGGGCGAGCCCGAAACGGCGCGTGCCGGGGACGTCGCGCCGCATCCGTGGCGGCGTCTGCGCCGACGTCATGTCACACCCCCGTCCGGCTCGTCGTCGTCCGCGCCGCCCGGCGACAGGTCGGCGACCGTGACGGTACCCCCGGTCGCTGCGGCACGGGATAGCGTCACCGCATGGCGAGTGCGACGCGTGTCGTCTGGGACCCTTCCTTCTCCCGGTACGACTTCGGGCCGTCGCACCCGATGTCGCCGGTGCGGCTCGAGCTGACCGCCCGGCTCGCCGACTCCCTCGGGCTGTTCGACCTCCGCGGTGTCCGGGTCGCGGGCGCCGACGTGGCGCCGGACGACCTGCTCACCACCGTGCACGAGCCGGACTACGTCGCCGCCGTGCGCGCCGTCTCCGCCGACCCCTCGCTCGTCGTCCTCGAGCGCGGGCTGGGCACCGACGACGACCCGGCCTTCGCCGGCATGCACGACGCGAGCGCCCGGGTGGTGACCGGCTCGGTCGAGTGCGCCGACGAGGTGTGGCGCGGCGACGTCGTCCACGCCGTGAACTTCTGCGGCGGCCTGCACCACGCGATGCCGGACCGGGCGAGCGGCTTCTGCGTCTACAACGACACCGCGGTCGCGATCCGCCGGCTGCTCGCCGCCGGGGCGCGCAAGGTCGCGTACGTGGACGTCGACGTCCACCACGGCGACGGCACCCAGGCGGTCTTCTGGGACGACCCCCGCGTGCTCACCGTGTCGCTGCACGAGACGGGTCGGATGCTCTTCCCGGGCACGGGGTTCCCCGAGGAGACCGGCGGGCCGGAGGCCGAGGGATCCGCCGTCAACGTGGCCCTTCCGCCGGGCACCGGGGACGCCGGCTGGCTGCGCGCCGTGCACGCCGTGGTCCACCCGCTGGTGCGGGCCTTCGCGCCGGACGTGCTCGTCACCCAGCACGGCTGCGACACCCACTTCCTCGACCCCTTGGCCCACCTGGCGGTCAGCCTCGACGCCCAGCGGGCGGCAACCGAGTCGCTGCACGCCCTGTCGCACGAGGTGTGCGACGGCCGCTGGGTCGCGACCGGCGGCGGCGGGTACGAGGTGGTGGACGTCGTGCCGCGCGCCTGGGCGCACCTGGTCGCCATCGCGGCCCACGCGCCGGTCGCCCCCACCACGCGGGTGCCCATCGACTGGCTCGAGCACGTGCGCCAGCGGTTCGGACGCCAGGGCCCGGGGCGGATGACCGACGGCCGGGACCCGTGGTGGCGGGGCTGGGAGGTCGGCTACGACCCCGAGGACGCCGTCGACCGGGCGGTGATGGCCACCCGCAAGGCCGTCTTCCCGCTGCACGGCCTCGACCCCTGGTTCGACTGACGGGCTCTGCTCCGCCCGGGGGAGGTGACCGATGTCGGGCTTCCCACGAGCCACACCAGCCCCTATGGTGTCCGCCTAGGACACGGAGGGGACGCGCGGGCACCGGCCGGCACGCCCGTCGCCGTGGTGGGCGAATGGACCGGGTGCGAGATGGCGTCTGACCGAGAACTCAACGAGGTGCGGTTCCTCACCGTCGCCGAGGTGGCGACGATCATGCGCGTCTCCAAGATGACCGTGTACCGGCTGGTCCACTCCGGCGAGCTGCCCGCCGTCCGCGTCGGCCGCTCGTTCCGCGTCCCCGAGCAGGCCGTGGACGACTACCTGCGCCACTCGTTCGTCGACACCGCCTGAGC
>JBKHXE010000056.1:0-6283 GCA_046566185.1 Actinomycetes bacterium
AGCTCCCGGGCCACGGCGTCCAGGACGTCGGCGAGCGAGCCGCCGGGCGCGTCGACCGTCACCTCGCCGCGGCCCCCGGCGTCCGTCCGCAGCGGGTCGGGCAGCAGGACGACGACTCTCACGGCAGCCGCAGCGGCCGGACGGCGAGGACGTCGGGAAGGTGACGGGCGACCTCCTCGAACCGCTCCCCGTCGTCGTGCGAGACGTAGACGCACCCGTCGCGGGTGCCGATCGCGACCGTCGCCAGGCCGTCGTCGTGCGCGGCGACCCCGGCCGCGTCGCGCAGCACCGAGACCCAGGCGCGCTCCGGCAGGCCGCGGGAGCACGGGCACCACGAGGCCCCGGCGTCGTCGCTGCGGTGGACGGTGAGCCGGGCGCCGGGCGGGATGCGCCGGCCGTCGGCCTCCAGGGGCACCGTCCAGACCGTGTCCGGCCGGTGCGGGTGCGCGAGCACGACGAAGCCGAAGTCGCTGGGCAGGCCCTCGGCGATCGACGTCCACGTACGGCCGCCGTCGTCGCTGCGGTACACGCCGTGGTGGTTCTGCAGGTAGTAGCGGTCGGGGTCGACTCCGTCGCGGGCCACCTTGTGCACGCACTGGCCGAACTCCGGCTCCGGCCCGGGCATGAAGGAGGCGGAGACGCCGCGGTTCGACGGGTTCCACGACGTGCCGCCGTCCGACGTCACGTAGACGCCGCCGGTCGACATCGCGACGAGCACCCGGTCGTCGTCCCGCGGGTGCGGCAGCACGGTGTGCACCGCCGCTCCCCCGGCACCGGGCGCCCACTGCGGGCGGTGCGGGTGGTCCCACAGGCCCCGCACGAGCTCGAAGCTCGCGCCGCCGTCGGTGCTGCGCCACAGGGACGTCGGCTCGCACCCCGCCCACACCGTGCCGGGCCGAGCCCGGTCCGGCGCCAGCTGCCAGACCCGCTCCAGGGCGGCGCCGGTGTCCTCGGGGAAGCGGATCGCGCCGTGCTCCGGCTCCTGCCAGGAGGCGCCGAGGTCGCCCGAGGTCGCCACCGTCGGCCCCCAGTGCTCGCTGCGGACGCCGACGAGCAGCCGCTCGCCGTCCCAGGCCACCGCCGGGACCTCCTGCATGAGGAAGTGCGGCCCCGTGGCCGACCAGGCCCGGCCCTCCGCCCGCTGCTCGAAGAGCCACAGCCCCTTGCGCGTCCCCACCGCCAGCAGCGTCCGCATGCCGACGACGCTAGACCCCGCCTACGACGGCGTCACGAGGTTTCGTGGCTCCTCACCGCGCACCAGCCGCTCGAGCTGGTCACGCAGCAGGGCGACCGCACGGGGCCGCATCGCCGTCGTGTCGCCGCCGACGTGCGGCGTGATGAGGACGCCGGGCGCTCCCCACAGCGGGTGGCTCGGCGGCAGCGGCTCGGGGTCGACGACGTCGAGGGCCGCCCGCAGGCGGTGCCGTCGCAGCTCGCCCAGCAGCGCGCCGGTGTCGACCACCGCGCCCCGCGCGACGTTGACGAGCAGCGACCCCTCGGGCATCGCCGCGAGGAAGGCCGCGTCGACGAGGTGGTGCGTCGCGGTGGTCAACGGCACCGCGAGCACGACGACGTCCTGGTGCGGCAGCAGCGCCGGCAGCTCGCCGGCGCCGTGCACGTGGCCGCGCTCGTCGTCCCGCGCCGTCGACGCCACCCGCGTCAGGGTCACCTCGAACGGCGCGAGCCGGTCCGCGATCGCCGCCCCGATGCCTCCGGTGCCCAGCACCAGGACGCGGCGGTCGGCCAGCGAGGGCCGCATGACGTGGCCCCAGGTGGCCGACTCCATGTCGCGCGCGGCGGCGTCGATCCCTCTCAGCGACGCCAGGGCGAGCCCCACCGCCAGCTCGGCGGTCGCCGCGTCGTGCACACCCGACGCGGTGGCCAGCGCCACGCCGTCGGGCAGGTGCGGGGCGACCGCGTCGTAGCCGGTCGTCAGCGTCTGCACGAGCCGCAGGCCGGGCAGGTCGGCCAGCGACGGCAGCGCCGGAGCGGCGTGCATGTACGGCGGGACGACGACCGCCACGTCGTCCACCAGGTCGCCCAGCGCCGCGCGCGGCGGGTGCTCGACGTCCCAGACGGCGGCCGACACCCCCGGCGGGAGCGGTCCGACGTCCTCGGCCCACTGCTCGTCGGGGAACGTCACGGTCCAGGTCGGGGGCATCGCCGGCATGGGCGGCATCGTGGCAGCGGACGGCCGGGCTCGGCACCCGCGCTGCGTCCCCGGCGCGCCTCGGTGAGACTCGGACCGTGACGTCCACCCCGCTCCGCGCCCTGCTCGTCGCCGGTGTCGCCGGCCTGCTGGCCGGCTGCGGGACGTCCGGCGACGCGGCCACGTCGGCCCCCTCCGAGGCCGGGGCGACGCCGTCGCGGTCGCCGTCCGCGTCACCGGCACCGCCGCCGGAGCCGACCACCTCGTCCGGCGCGTCCCTCACCGGCCGGCCCGCCGGCGAGCCGGAGGACGTCGCCACGGACCTCGACGTGCCCTGGGCGGTCGCGGTGCTGCCCGACGGCACCGGCCTCGTCACACTGCGGGACGACGCCCGGCTCGTCCGCGTGACGCCCGACGGCGACGTGACCCGGGTCGAGGCCACCGGCGAGGACGGGCGTGTGCCCGACGTGCGTCCGGACGGCGAGGGTGGCCTGCTCGGGGTGGCGGTCTCCCCCACCGTCGAGCAGGACGGGCTGGTGTACCTCTACCTCACGGCACGTGGCGAGAACCGCGTGGTGCGAGCGCGGCTGGACGGGGACCGGCTCGGTGCGCCCGAGACGGTCCTCGACGGCATCCCGGCGGCCGGCACCCACAACGGCGGGCGGCTGGCGTTCGGCCCCGACGGCATGCTCTACGTGACGACCGGCGACGCGCAGACCCCCCGGGACGCCCAGGACTCCGCCTCGCTGGCCGGCAAGATCCTGCGCGTGACGCCGGACGGCGACCCGGCGCCGGGCAACCCGTTCGCCGGCTCACCGGTCTGGTCGCTCGGGCACCGCAACGTCCAGGGCATCGGCTGGGACGCCGCGGGGCGCCTCTACGCCAGCGAGTTCGGCCAGAACCGCCTCGACGAGCTCAACCTCGTCGAGGCCGGTGGCAACTACGGCTGGCCGCTGGTCGAGGGGGACGGCGGTCAGGATGGGCTGATCGACCCCTTGGTCACGTGGAGCACCGACGAGGCGTCCCCGAGCGGGCTGCTGGTGACCGGGGACGCGGTCTACCTCGCGGCGCTGCGCGGCGAGCGGCTGTGGCGCGTGCCGCTGGAGGACGGTGAGGTCGGTGAGCCGGAGGCCCTGCTGAGCGGCGAGCTGGGACGCTTGCGGGACGTCGTCGCCGCGCCGAGCGGCGACGCGTTGTGGGTCCTGACCAACAACACGGCGCGCGGGGAGCCGCGCAGTGGTGACGACCGGCTGGTGCGCCTACCGCTCGGGTGACGGCAGCGCCTGCGGCAGCACCTGTGGCAGCGACGGCGTGCCGCCCAGCAGGGCGGGGACGTCCTCGGGCGGCACCGCCGGCGACCAGAGCCACCCCTGCCCGTACTGGGCCCCGAGCTCCCGGGCACGGCGCTCCTGCGCCGTCGTCTCGATGCCCTCCAGGACGACGTCCATGCCCAGCTCCCGCGCCAGCCGGACCACCGCGCCGGCGACGGCCGTGGTCCGCGGCTCTGCCAGTCGGCGGGTGAGCGACCGGTCCACCTTGACGACGTGGAACGGCAGCCGATCGAGGTAGGACAGCGAGGAGTAGCCCGTGCCGAAGTCGTCGACCGCGAGGACGACCCCGAGGTCGGCGAGGTCGTGCAGCGTGGCGACCGCCGCGTCGCGCTCACCGACGAACGAGCTCTCGGTCACCTCGAGCACGCAGCGGTCCGGCGGGGTCGCGTGGGCGTGCAGCACGTCGGCGACCATGGCGGTGAACCCCGGCGCCCTCAGCTGCAGGGCCGAGACGTTGACGGCCACGTTGATGCCTGCTGCGGTGGCCCCCGACGCGCTGGCCACCGCCAGCGCGCGACGCAGCACGACGGTCCCGAGCTGCGCCATCAGGCCCGCGGACTCGGCGACCTCGACGAACTCGCCGGGCGCCACGGTGCCCAGCTCGGCGTCGGTCCACCGGGCCAGGGCCTCCACCCCGACCAGCCGTCCGCCGGCGAGCTCGATGACCGGTTGGAAGTGGACGTCCACCGCGCCCTCGTCGACGGCACGCGCCAGGCGCTGCTCGATGGTCGCTCGCCGCCGGTCGGCGCGTGCCAGCTCCGCCGTGTAGACCTGGACGCTGTCACGGCCGGCCTGCTTGGGCAGCCGGAGCGCGGACGCCGACTCGATGAGCGCCCTGGCGGGGTCGTCGCCGTAGCGCCGCGAGCGGGACGACGCCACGCCGACGCTGCTCGACAGCGCCACCCGGTCCACGCCGGCCACCGAGGCAGCGGCCTCGCGCGTGCCGCGGCGCAGGCGGTGCGCCAGGTCGACGGGGTCGACCCGGTCACCGTCCATCAGCACGGCGAACTCGTCTCCTCCCAGGCGGAAGGCCTCCGTCCCGGGGGGGCAGGCCGCGGTCAGCCGCCTCGCGACGGACGTCAGCAGCCGGTCGCCGACGACGTGCCCGAGCAGGCCGTTGACGCCCTTGAAGCCGTCGAGGTCGAGCGTCAGGACGGTGACCGGCCGGTCGCTCCTGCTCAGAGCGGTGAGCCTCTCGGTGAGGGCCCACCTGTTCCCGAGCCCGGTCAGCGCGTCACGCTGGGCCTGCTCGGCCAGGCGCGTGAGCAGCGAGGCGTCCTGCCGGCTGCTGACCATCTCACGGACCGCGAACGCCAGGACGACCACCGCGAAGAGCATGATCGACACCACGTCGAGCCCACGGCCGTCCAGCAGCGTGAGCAGGTACTGCAGGATCAGCGCGGTGAGGACGACGGTGACGGTCAGCCGCGCGCGGGCCTCGGCGCCGGGCTGCGCGATGGCGTCGACGGGCTCGGGTACCACCGAGCGGATGCCCAGCGCCCCCAGGCAGACCAGCGTGGCCGCCACCGGGGTGAGTGCCGCGAGAGCCCATGGCCATCCACCGCTCGGCTGCGACAGCGCATTCATCGCGGCCAGGTCACCGCCGGCCCACAGCGAGAGTCCGGCGGTGAGCGTGACCCGGCCGGGGCCCGGGTCGCGCACGGCGGAGACGAGGGCCAGCGCCACGACGGTCAGGTCCGCCAGGATGCGGAGCACCGCCCCTACCTCCTCGACCAACAGCACCGGCGTCGGGTCCGCCGAGAACCAGCCACGCCACAGCACCGCGGTGGCAGCGGAACCGATCATCAAGGCCTCGAGCGCCAGTCGCGCACCTTGCCAGGGGACGACGCCCGACCGCGGCAGTCGTGCCAGCCCGGCGACGGCGAGCAGGGCCGCACCCAGCGCGAGCGCGTCGCCGGCCGACCGGAGCGCCGGCGTCCCGACGGCGGCACCGGCACCGACGACGAGCTGGCCGCAGCCCCAGAGCAGCGCGGCGCCGCCGAGCAGCCCGCGGAACGAGGCGCCCGGCGCTCTCGACGCGAGCCGCACGGCCAGGGCGCCACCGGCGATGAGCACGCAGGCGTTGGCCAGCAGGCCGAGCGGAGTCGCGGACGTGGACCCGGCGACGCCGAGCACGAAGACGATGGCCGCGACGCAGACGGCCGCCGTCACGGACACAGCGCCCGACGGCGTCCCCGCGAAGCGTCCCCTCGATCCCCGTGGCACCTCAGGAGGGTCGGCGGCCGAAGCGTCCGTCTTGAGCGGGTCGCCCGAAACCGTCCCTGTCAGGACTGCCCGAGGCGCTCCAGGATCAGCTCCCGCACGCGGGCCGCGTCGGCCTGCCCCCGCATGTCCTTCATCACCGAGCCGATGAGCGCGCCCGCGGCGGCCACCTTGCCGCCGCGGATCTTGTCCGCCACGTCGGGGTTCGCGGCGATGGCACGGTCGACGGCGTCCCCCAGCGCGCCGTCGTCGCTCACGACCTCGAGCCCGCGGGCTGCCACGACCTGCTCGGGGTCGCCCTCGCCGGCGAGGACGCCGTCCAGCGCCTGGCGCGCCAGCGTGTCGTTGAGCCGCCCGTCGTCCACGAGCCGCTGGAGGGCCACGATCTGCTCGGGCGACACCGGCAGGTCGGCGAGCTCGACGCCGTCCTCCTTGGCGCGCCTGGCCAGCGGGCCGCCCCACCACTTGCGGGCCGCGGCGGGGGTCGCGCCGGCCTCGACCGTCGCCTCGACGAGCGGCACGGCCCCGGCGTTGACGACGTCCCGCATCTCGAGGTCGGAGAAGCCCCACTCGGCCTGCA
>JBKHXE010000057.1:0-4070 GCA_046566185.1 Actinomycetes bacterium
GGACCAGCTTCGGGCGCGGCGGCGCCACCGGGTTCCAGCAGGACCTCGCCAACGCTGACTGCATCATCATCCAGGGCTCGAACATGGCCGAGGCCCACCCGGTGGGCTTCCAGTGGGTGATGGAGGCCAAGGCGAAGGGCGCGCGGGTCATCCACGTGGACCCGCGGTTCACCAGGACCAGCGCCAACGCCGACACGTTCGTGCCGATCCGCGTCGGCAGCGACATCGCGTTCCTCGGCGGCATCATCAACTACGTCCTGAGCAACGAGCTGGACTTCCGCGAGTACGTCGTCGCCTACACCAACGCCGCCACGATCGTCGACGAGCGCTACCTCGACGCCGAGGACCTCGACGGGCTCTTCTCCGGCTTCGACCCCGAGACCCGCACCTACGACCCGGACTCCTGGCAGTACGCCGAGGGGGAGGACGCCGCGAACCAGGAGGGCGAGGAGCAGGACCACGCCCAGCAGCGGGAGACCGCGAGCGCGCTCCAGCACGAGGCGCATGGCATGGGCGTCCAGGGCCACCCGGCGCGTGACGAGACGCTGCAGCACCCGAACTGCGTCTACCAGATCCTCAAGCGGCACTTCGCCCGCTACACCCCGAAGATGGTCGAGCAGACCTGCGGGGTGTCGCAGGAGGCGTTCCTCGAGGTGTGCCGGGCGTGGACGGAGAACTCCGGCCGCGAGCGTACGACCTCGCTGGTCTACAGCGTCGGCTGGACCCAGCACAGCGTCGGTGTGCAGTACATCCGCACCGGCGCGATCCTCCAGCTGCTGCTCGGCAACATGGGCCGGCCCGGCGGCGGGATCATGGCGCTGCGCGGCCACGCATCCATCCAGGGCTCGACCGACATCCCGACCCTGTTCAACATCCTGCCCGGCTACCTGCCGATGCCGAGCGCGGGGAAGCACGACACCTTCGACGAGTGGATCGAGGCGATCGCGCAGCCCGGGGCAAAGGGGTTCTGGGCGAACGCGAAGGCGTACGGCGTCAACCTGCTGAAGGCCTACTGGGGCGATGCGGCGACCGCGGAGAACGACTACTGCTTCGACTACCTGCCGAAGCTGACCGGCGACCACGGCACCTACCGCACCGTGCTCGACATGATCGACGGCAAGGTCAAGGGCTACTTCCTGCTGGGCCAGAACCCGGCGGTGGGCTCCGCGCACGGCAAGGCGCAACGGCTCGGCATGGCCAACCTCGACTGGCTGGTCGTGCGCGACCTCTTCGAGATCGAGAGCGCGACGTTCTGGAAGAACTCACCGGAGATCGAGACCGGCGAGATCGTCCCGGAGGAGTGCCGTACCGAGGTCTTCCTGATGCCGGCCGCGTCCCACGTGGAGAAGTCCGGCACGTTCACCCAGACCCAGCGGATGCTGCAGTGGCGCGAGCAGGCCGTCGAGCCGAGCGGCGACTGCCGCTCCGAGCTGTGGTTCTTCTACCACCTCGGCCGGCTGGTCCGGGAGCGCCTGGCCGGCTCGCAGGAGGAGAAGGACCGGCCGGTGCTCGACCTCGCCTGGGACTACCCGGTGCACGGCATGTACGACGAGCCCGACGTGGAGTCGGTGCTGATGGAGATCAACGGCTACGAGGTCGACTCCAAGCGTCCGCTCTCGGCGTTCACCGAGATGAAGGACGACGGCTCCACCCTGGGCGGCTGCTGGATCTACACCGGCGTCATGAAGGACGGCGTGAACCAGGCGGCCCGGCGCAAGCCCGGCAAGCAGCAGTCCTGGGTCGCGCCCGAGTGGGGCTGGGTGTGGCCGGCGAACCGGCGCATCCTCTACAACCGCGCCTCGGCCGACCCCGACGGCCGGCCGTGGAGCGAGCGCAAGGCCTACGTGTGGTGGGACCCCGACAAGGGGGAGAACGGCGAGTGGACCGGGCACGACGTCCCGGACTTCCAGCTGACCAAGCCGCCCACGTACCGCAGCCCCGAGGGCGCCACCGGTGTCGACGCCCTCGAGGGGGACGACCCGTTCATCATGCAGGGCGACGGGAAGGGCGCGCTGTTCGTCCCGCAGGGCCTCATCGACGGCCCGATCCCGACCCACTACGAGCCTGTCGAGTCGCCGTTCCGCAACCCGCTCTACGCCCAGCAGGCGAACCCGACGCGCAAGGAGTACGAGCGTCGCGACAACCGGATGAACCCGTCGCCGCCCGGGTCGGGGTCGGAGGTGTTCCCCTACGTGTTCACCACCAGCCGGCTCACCGAGCACCACACGGCCGGCGGTATGAGCCGCTACCTGGAGTACCTCTCCGAGCTGCAGCCGGCGATGTTCGTCGAGGTCTCGCCCGAGCTCGCCGAGGAGCGCGGGCTCACACACATGCAGTGGTGCCACGTCGTCACCGGCCGTGCGGCCGTCGAGGGCCGGGTCATGGTCACCGACCGGCTCCGCCCGCTGCGGGTCGAGGGACGCACCGTGCACCAGGTCTGGCTGCCCTACCACTGGGGCAGCGGCGGCCTCGTCCAGGGCGACTCCACCAACGACCTGTTCGGCATCACGCTCGACCCGAACGTGCTGATCCAGGAGAGCAAGGTCGGCACCTGCGACGTCCGGCCCGGCCGGCGCCCGGTGGGCCAGGCGCTGCTGGAGTACGTCGCGGGCTACCAGGAGCGGGCCGGCCTGCACGCCGACCGCTACCCCGACATCGTCACGACCGGCACCGGGCTGCGCCGCCCCGACGAGGGCGACCCCGGTGTCGAGGAGGGCGACGGAGACCCGACCCCCGACCCGCAGGAGGCATGAGGTGATCTGCCGATGAGGTCGATCTTCCGGGAGAACAGCCTGTTCGGACCCGTCGACCCCGCCGAGGAGACGGGGTACGACGACCCGCCCGCACGCAAGGGGTTCTTCACCGACACCAGCATCTGCATCGGGTGCAAGGCGTGCGAGGTGGCCTGCAAGGAGTGGAACGGCGTTCCCGACGACGGGTTCGACCTGCTCGGCATGTCCTACGACAACACCGGGTCGCTGAACGCCAACACCTGGCGGCACGTGGCCTTCATCGAGCAGCCCAGCCGGGGGGCTCCATCCCCCGACCACCCCCCGGTCACCGGCGACGGGGCCGGTGCGGAGCGTGAAACGGAGCCACGGGACCGCGCGTCCCTGCCGGTGGACCTCGGGATGCCGCTGCTCGGTGAGAAGCCGGACTTCCGATGGCTGATGAGCTCCGACGTGTGCAAGCACTGCACGCACGCGGCGTGCCTGGACGTCTGCCCGACCGGCTCGCTGTTCCGCAGCGAGTTCGGCACGGTCGTGGTGCAGGACGACATCTGCAACGGCTGCGGCTACTGCGTCGCGGCCTGTCCGTACGGCGTCATCGACCGTCGCCAGGGTCCCGGCGGGGCCGAGAGCGTGGGGATCGCCCAGAAGTGCACGCTGTGCTACGACCGGCTGCGCGACGACCAGCGGCCGGCGTGCGCCCAGGCCTGCCCCACCGAGTCGATCCAGTTCGGGGACGTGGAGGAGCTGCGGGAGCGGGCCCAGGAGCGGGTCGACCGCCTCCACGAGGCCGGGGTCATGGACGCCCGTCTCTACGGCAACGACCCCGAGGACGGCGTGGGCGGCACCGGCGCGTTCTTCCTGCTGCTCGACGAGCCGGAGGTCTACGGGTTCCCGCCGGACCCCGTGGTCACCACCAAGGACCTCCCGCAGATGTTCAACCGCGCGACCGCGGCGGCCGGGGCGCTCCTCGCGGCGGCCGTCGTGTCCTTCGTCGGGAGGCGTGGATGACCCAGCACCCGCACGACAAGACCAGCGACGTCGAGCACGGCCTGGTCCGCACCGACGCCCAGGAGGGCGGGGCCCGGGTCGGAGCGGTGACCGAGGCGCAGCGCCGGGGAAGCCGGCACCGGGACGGGTCGCCGCGTGCCGGGCGCAAGGGCGGCGGCGAGCTGTCGATGGTGCCCGAGGCGGAGTTCAGCTCCTACTACGGGCGGCCGATCGTGAAGCCGGCCCCGTGGGAGCACGACATCGCCGCCTACCTGTTCTCCGGAGGTCTGGCGGCGGGCTCCTCGCTGCTCGCCGCCGGTGCCGACCTCACCGATCGGCCGGCGCTGCGGC
>JBKHXE010000058.1:0-8509 GCA_046566185.1 Actinomycetes bacterium
CCGCCTAACCCTGCCGCCGACCGAGGTCAGGACGACACCGCTGGCAGGGGCGGGGGAACCAACGTTCCCGGGCCGATCGCTCCGGCGAGAGGTCCTCGGGGTGAAGCCGCGCAAGCGGCCGGGTGACAACTCCCACCCGAACCCGACAGCTCACCTCGTAGGCGTCGGAGAGGCTTTGCCATCGTGACGACCGCTCGTCCTCGTGGGCGCTACCGCGCCCAGGTGCGCCCCAAGACCCCCCTGTCCGCTCTGTCCGACGCGGTCTCGGCGAACGCCGGGACCATGAGCCGCCGGTCGGCCGTGATCGCCGCCTCGTCGGGCCTCGTCGTCACCATGGGCCTGCCGGCTGCCGGCGCCGCCCCGGTGGCGGACGTCCTCACGCCCGACACCCCGCAGGAGAGCACCGGCGCCATCGAGCGCGTCGAGGTGCCCGCTGCGCCGCCGGTCGACGTGACCGTCCCGGCCGACGCGAAGGTCACCTTCGCCGCCACCACGGTGAGCTCGGTCGAGGCCCCGCCCCCGCCCCCGCCCCCGCCGCCGGTCGTGGAGGAGGAGCGCGAGGAGCGCGTGTCCCGCGACACGACCCGCGAGTCGGTCTCGAGCGAGTCGTCGTCCGACGCCGAGGAGTCCTCGGCGTCCGGCGGTTCGATCGTCGCGATCGCGGCCCGCTACGTCGGGGTGCCGTACGTCTACGGCGGCACCAGCCCCGACGGCTTCGACTGCTCCGGCTTCACGCAGTACGTCTACCGCCAGGCGGGCATCTCCATCCCGCGCACCTCCGGCGCCCAGGGCAGCGGCGGCCGGCGGGTGTCCGCCAGCGAGGCGCGGCCCGGCGACCTCGTGTGGAGCGGCAACGGCCACATCGGCATCTACGCCGGTGGCGACCAGATGTACGACGCGCCGCGCACGGGCAAGTCGGTCGCGAAGCGCACCATCTGGTACACGCCGATCTTCGTGCGTTACTGAGCCGACTGCGCTGGCCGACGGCCCGGCACCCCGCGACGGGTGCCGGGCCGTCGCGCGTCCACCGGTCGTTCACCGTGTCGTGATCACGTCGGTGCTGGTCGCCGGGCGCGATCGTCTTTACGCTGACCTCGGAACCGTCGCCACTCCCGCGGAGGTCGTCCCGTGTCGACACAGCGTGAGCCCGCCCGCACCGGGTGCGGGACGCGGCTGCGTCGCGCGAGGCCCTCGGGTCACGGACGCCGCGCGGGGCGTGGTTCGTCACCGGTCGCGGCGGTCGTACCGCCCGCCCGGCGGGTCCCCGGCGGAGCGTGGCCGCATCCGCGGCCGCGTCGAGAGGCGTCGTCCCTGCGGGGACGGCGCCTCTCGTCGTTCCGGAGCCCGGCGACGACGACGTACGGCACGGTCCGCCCGAGTCCGCAGCCCGGAAGCCGTCCGGGCCGAACGGTGGAGGTGTGCCGTGCGCACGCTGGTCCTCAACGCCGGGTACGAGCCGCTCGCGGTGGTGTCGTTCCGCCGCGCCATCGTGCTGGTCCTCACCGGGAAGGCGGTCGTCCTCGCGGTCGACGAGCACCCGGTGCGCGCCGGCGCCATGGTGATCGAGCGCCCGTCGGTCATCCTGCTCTCCCGGTACGTCCGCGTGCCGCACGGCCGTGCCGTGCCCGTTTCCCGGCGCGGTGTGCTGCGCCGTGACGGCCACCGCTGCGCCTACTGCCGCCGCAGCGCCCACACCATCGACCACGTGCTGCCGCGCAGCCGCGGCGGCCCGGACTCGTGGGAGAACCTCGTCGCCTGCTGCGTCCGCTGCAACAACGCCAAGGGCGACCGGACGCCGGAGGAGATGGGCTGGGTGCTCCAGGCGACTCCGCGCGCGCCCCGCGGTCACGCCTGGGCCCTGAGGTACGCCGAGCCGCTCCACCCGCTCTGGGTCGACTACCTGCCGGCCGCCGCCTGAGCCGCGGAAGACGCGGGGCCTCGTGCTCCGACGGGGAGGAAGATCCCCGCTCTACCCGCCGGATGAGGCCCCGACCCGCGGTGGTTCCTCCCCGTCGGCTCACCTCGGAGTGCACGGGCGGCGTCAGTCGCGCAGGTCGTCCACGCGATGGGCGACCGCCACGACGTCCTCGGCGTGGTGCCGCAGCTCGTGGACGACGTCGCACACGACCTGCCACAGCGCCAGCGGTCCCTGCTCGCGGTGGGTACCGGTGCGGCGCCACAGACGCTCGGCGTCCGGGTCGGCGGCGACGCCCTCGAGCACGGACACGAGCGCGGCGGCGCGCTCGGTCACCAGGACGACGGACTGCTGCGCGGGCACGTCGTCGAAGTGCCGGCGTCGCGCCTCGGCGTCCTGGTCGTAGCCGGGCAGGTCGGGGTCGTCCTCCTCGAGCAGCCGCCGCACCCGGGTCGTCAGCAGCTCGAGCGTGTCGGCGACGTGGGCCGCGTAGGCGTTGACCGACCACGTCGCCGGGTCGGGCCGCTGGTCCCTCGTCGCGGCCGGCGTCCCGGTGACCGCGGCGACGAGGTCGGCGCCGCGGCGGCGCACGGCGGACGGCGCGTCGCCCGGCTCGAGGTCGTACACCATGCCGCACTGCGAGCAGCGCAGCAGGCCGTCGTCACCGCTGTGCACCTGGCGGGGGTCCACCACCCCAGCATGCCCGCTCGCCACCGGTTCGGCAGAGTGATCCCATGCCCTTGACGAGCACCCGGCCCGAGCTGGCCGGCACCTTCGGGATGGTCGCCACCACGCACTGGCTGGCGTCCCAGACCGGCATGTCCGTCCTGGAGCGCGGCGGCAACGCGTTCGACGCCGCCGCCGCCGCCGGGTTCGTGCTGCAGGTGGTCGAGCCGCACCTCAACGGCCCGGCCGGCGACCTGCCCGTCGTCCTGTGGAGCGCGGCCGACCGGCGGCCGTCCGTCGTGTGCGGCCAGGGGCCGTCGCCGCGGGCCGCCACGCTGCAGGCCTTCGCCGACCTCGGGCTGGACGTCGTCCCCGGCACCGGCCTGCTCGCCGCCACCGTGCCGGGCGCGTTCGGCGCCTGGACGCTGATGCTCCAGCGCTGGGGCACCTGGAGGCTGCGCGACGTCCTCGAGCCCGCGATCGCGTACGCCCGGGGCGGCGCCCCGTTGCTGCCGCGGGTGTCGGCCACGATCGACGCGGTGTCGGGCCTGTTCGCCGGCGAGTGGACGACGTCCGCCGAGACCTACCTGGCCGGCGGGACGGCGCCTGCCCCGTGGGCGCGGATGCGCCTGACCCGGCTCGGCGAGACCTACGAGCGCGTCGTCGCGGAGGCCGAGGCGGCGTCCGGCGACCGCGACGCGCAGCTCGAGGCCGCCCGCGACGCCTGGTACCGCGGGTTCGTCGCCGACGCCGTCGACGCCTTCTGCCGCACCACGTCGTGGCGGGACACCTCCGGCGAGCGGCACGGCGGCCTGCTCACCGGCGACGACCTGGCGGCGTGGCAGCCGACGGTCGAGGAGCCGGTGTCGGCGACGTACCGCGGCGTCGAGGTGCTCAAGACCGGGCCGTGGGGCCAGGGCCCGGTGCTGCTGCAGGCGCTGCGCCTGCTCGACGGTCTCGACCTGCCCACCGACCTGAGGGACGCCGACCCGCAGTGGGTGCACCTCGTCACCGAGGCGTCCAAGCTCGCGTTCGCCGACCGCGAGGCCTGGTACGGCGACCCCGAGCACGTCGACGTCCCGCTCGCCACGCTGCTCTCCGGCGCCTACGCCGAGCAGCGCCGCGGGCTCGTCGACCCGGAGCGGGCGAGCGCCGAGCTGCGGCCCGGTTCCCCGGACGGGCGGGTCCCCGTCGTCCCCCGGCCGCCGGTCGGCGTCACGGGCGCCGGTAGCGCGGCGGTCGGCGAGCCGACCGTGCGACGCGACGGCGCGACGCGCGGCGACACGTGCCACGTGGACGTCGTCGACCGCTGGGGCAACCTCGTGTCGGCCACGCCGAGCGGGGCGTGGCTGCAGTCGTCGCCGGTGGTGCCGGAGCTCGGCTTCCCGCTCGGGACGCGCGCCCAGATGTTCTGGCTCACCGACGGCCTGCCCACCACCCTGCGGCCCGGCGTCCGCCCCCGCACCACGCTGTCGCCGTCCCTGGCGCTGCGCGACGGCGAGCCGTGGATCGCGTTCGGCACGCCCGGCGGCGACCAGCAGGACCAGTGGAGCCTCGTGCTGCTGCTGCGGATGGTCCACGCCGCCCAGGCGAGCCGCGCGCGCGGCGAGGAGGTCTGGACCGGACTGCAGGCCGCCGTCGACGCGCCGATGTTCCACCACGACCACATGCCGTCGTCGTTCTACCCGCGGCAGGCGTTCCCCGCCCGGCTGACCGTCGAGGACCGGTTCGCGCCGGCGGTGGTGGCCGAGCTGGAGCGGCGCGGGCACGACGTCCAGGTCGTCGACGGCTGGTCGCTGGGCCGGTTGTCGGCGGTGGCCCGTGACTCCGGCTGGCTGCGGGCCGCGGCGAACCCGCGAGGTGCCCAGGGGTACGCGGTCGGGCGCTGACGCTGGACCAAGGGATGGTCAAGGACGACACTGGGGCCATGGCCGACGCGGACGTCGTACTGGTCGGGGTCGACGGCTCCGAGGCGGGCAACCACGCGCTCGACTGGGCGGTCGACGAGGCGGTGCGGCGCGGGTGGGGCCTGCACCTGGTGTGCGCGTACACGATCCCCGTGACGGCCGGCATCGCCGGTGAGATCACCACCCCGCTGGTGGACGACGACACCGTCCGGCAGGTCGCCGAGGCGACGTGCCACGAGGCGGCCGAGCGGGTCCGCAGGCGGCCCGATGCGCCGACGGTGACCACCGAGGTGGCCTACGGCGACGCGGCCGGCGTGCTCGTCGACGCCTCGGCGCGCGCCGGCCTCGCGGTCATCGGCAAGCGGGGCCGTGGCGGCTTCGCGCGGCGCCTGCTGGGCGGCGTGGGCAGCGCCCTGCCGGCGCACGCGGCCTGCCCGACGGTCGTCGTGCCGTTGCCGCGGGACGCCGCCAGCGCGGCCGAGCAGGCGGTTCGCACCGGCGTGGTCGTCGGCGTGGACGGGTCACCGCACGCGGCCCACGCCGCGGACGTCGCGGCCAGCTTCGCCGAGCGCCGCGGGTGGCCGCTGCGGCTGGTGTGCGCCGTCCCCCTCGCCGTGCCGACCCTGGCCTGGCTGCCGACGGCGCTCGACCCCGACCCCCTCGTCGCCGAGGTGCGCGAGCAGCTGGCGGAGGCGGCGGAGCAGGTGCGCGCGGCGCACTCGGGGCTGGAGGTCAGCACCTCGCTGGAGCACGACTCGCCCGCCCGGGTGCTGACGCAGGCCACCTGCGAGGCGGGCCTCGTCGTGGTCGGGGCCCGGGGCCACGGTGGCTTCGCCGGCATGCTGCTCGGTTCCGTCAGCCAGGCCGTGGTGCAGCACGCGCGCTGCCCGGTGCTCGTGGTGCCGCGCCACGAGCGCTGAGGCGGCGCGTTTGACGCCTGCCAGCGGCGGGTAGCCGAGGGAGATGAGCGAGCCGCAGCGCAGGAGCTTCGACGAGGCCACCGAGGGACAGGAGCCGGGCGCCGGCATCGCCGACGCGGCGACGGTCGAGGGCGGCACGGTGGGCTCGGCCGACCGTGCGGCGCACGCGTCGGAGCAGCAGGTGGACCCCGGCGGCTTCCCGCACGAGCCGGCCCCCTCGGTGCCGCCGGTCCCGACGGACGCCGGGGACGGCGAGGACGGTGCCCGAGGCGGGCGTCAGGACGGCAGCCGCGGGCCCGGGCCGGCGTAGGGCGCCATCAGGTCGCCGTCGGACGCCAGCCGCTCGAGCACCTCGCCGTACTCGAGCTGCCGCAGCCCCTCGGTGACCTCGTCCCAGGTGCGCGGGGCGGCCACGGTGGGCCGCTGGCGGCCGCGCAGCGAGTACGGCGTGATCGTCGTCTTCGCCGCGTGGTTCTGGCTCCAGTCGATGAGCACCTTGCCGCGCCGCAGGGCCTTCGTCATCGTCGCGGTGATGCGTCGCCCGTGGTCCTTGGCGAGCCCCCGGGCCAGCCGCTCGGCGTAGCCGCGGACGGCGTCCGCGTCGTCCTTGGCCGCGAGCGGCGCGTAGAGCTGCAGGCCCTTGCCGCCGCTGGTCACCGGGACGCACTCCAGGCCGTCGTCGGCGAGCCGCTCGGCGACGAGGTGCGCGACCGCCGCGCACTCGTCGAGCCCGGTGCCCTCGCCGGGGTCGAGGTCGACGACGAGCCGGTCGGGGTGGCGGACGGCACCGCGCGGGCCGACGCTCCACTGCGGCGTGTGCAGCTCGAGCGCGTTGAGGTTGCCGACCCACACCAGCGAGGGGACGTCGTCCAGCAGGGGGAACTCGATCGCCCCGTCCGAGACCGGAACCTTCACCGAGCGGACCCACGACGGCCGGCCCATCGGCACGTTCTTCTCGAAGAAGGTCTCCGCGTCGCCGACCCCGTGCGGCCAGCGGATGCGGGTCACCGGCCGGTCGCGCAGCTGCGCGAGCAGCGGCTCGCTGACCCGCACGAGGTAGTCGATGACCTCCGCCTTGGTCGTCCCCGTCGACGGGTACATCACCTTCGACAGGCTCGTCAGCCGCAGGCGCCGGCCCGCGACCTCGACGTGCTGCACCTCGTCGGCGGTCGGTGCGGGGCTCACCGGGCCTCCACCGGGTCGGGGTCGTGGTCGATCCGCACGCCACGGTAGGCGGGCTGCCGCAGCCGGCCGCCCGACGTCCACCCGAGGTGCTGCACCTCGACGGCGAGGGTCGGCTCGCACCACGTGGCCCCCCGCGCGTCGACGGCCGGGACGTCGTCCGCGAAGGGTGACGTCGGGCGCTCCAGCGGCCCGAGCAGCGTCGCCAGGTCGCGTGCCGCGGACGGTCCGACCCCGCTGCCGACCCGTCCCAGGTACCGCAGGGCGCCCTCGGCGTCGGGCGCCCCGACGAGCAGCGCGCCGATGTGCCGGGTCGTGTCGGTCTGCGGTCTCCACCCGCCGACCACCACCGTGCGCGACGGCCGGTGGGCGGCCTTCACCCACGACCCGCTGCGCCGCCCGGGGTGGTAGGTGGACGTCCGCTTCTTGGCGACCACGCCCTCCAGGCCCTGCTCCAGGGTCGCGGCCAGCAGGGCCGCGCCGTCCTCGTACAGCGGCGACAGCGCCACCGGCCCGGCCGGCAGGTCGAGGCGCTCCAGCGTGGCGCGTCGCTCGTCGAAGGGCCGGGCGGTCAGGTCGACGCCGTACAGGCGCAGCACGTCGAACACCATGTACGTCGCGGGCACCTGCCGCGCCAGCGCCCGGGCGCGGCGGGCGTCGCGCACGTGGATGCGCTCGGCGAGCACGGGGAACGACGGGCGCCCCGCGTCGTCCATGGCGACGACCTCGCCGTCCAGCACGGCGTCGGGCAGCTCCGCCAGGCAGGCCAGCTCGGGGAAGGCGACGGCGAGGTCACGGCCGCCGCGGCTCCACAGGTGCAGCCGGCCGTCGGAGGCCTCCGCGAGCACCCGGATGCCGTCCCACTTGACCTCGTAGACCCACTGCGGGCCGCGCGGAAGGGCCCCCGCATCGGGTGTCGGAGTGGCGAGCATGGGCTCCACGGGGTCATCCTGCCCGTCTGGGCCATGATCAGCCGGGTGAGAGGTGTCGCGTCGTGAGAGCCATCTGGAAGGGCGCCGTCTCGTTCGGGCTCGTCAACGTGCCCGTGAAGCTGTACGCCGCGACGGGGGAGAAGGACGTCAAGTTCCACCAGGTGCACGCCGAGGACGGTGGCCGCATCCGCTACCGGCGCGTCTGCAGCATCGACGGCGAGGAGGTGCCCTACAGCGAGATCGCCAAGGGCTTCGAGACCGACGACGGCGAGCTCGTCGTCCTCGACGACGAGGACTTCGCCCAGCTGCCGCTGAAGACGGGGCGGGAGATCGACGTCGTCGAGTTCGTGCCCTCCGAGCAGGTCGACCCGATCATGTTCGCCAAGACCTACTACCTGGAGCCGGAGAAGTCGGCCGCCAAGCCCTACGCGCTGCTGCGCGAGGCGCTGGTGGAGACCGACCGGATGGCGGTCGTCAAGGTGGCCCTGCGGCAGCGGGAGACCCTGGCGGTGCTCCGCGTGCGGGACAAGGTCATCTGCCTGCAGACGATGCTGTGGCCCGACGAGGTCCGCGAAGTCGACTTCGACATCCTCGACGCGGACGTCGAGCTGCGGCCGCAGGAGCTGGCGATGGCCTCCTCGCTGGTCGAGTCGCGGGCCGGCGACTTCGACCCCGGCCAGTTCTCCGACGACTACGCGGCGGCCCTGCGCAAGCTGATCGAGGCGAAGATCTCCTCCGGCGAGGTGCGGCAGCCGGCGCCCGAGACCGAGGACGAGGGCAGGGGTGGCGAGGTCGTCGACCTGCTCACCGCCCTCCAGCGCAGCGTCGAGCGGGCTCGGGCCGGGCGGGGCGAGACGCCGGCCGAGACGGCCGAGACGGCGACGGAGGCCCCGGCGACGAAGGCCTCGGCGAAGAAGACGGCCGCGAAGAAGACCACCACCAAGAAGGCCCCGGCCACGAAGGCCTCGGCGAAGAAGACGGCCGCGA
>JBKHXE010000059.1:0-25957 GCA_046566185.1 Actinomycetes bacterium
GGGCCCTGCGCGTCGCGGATGCGCTCGGCGAGGTCCGTCACCTCCTCGGGCACCCCCTCGGCGTCCAGGACGAGCTCGCTCATCTCCACCGCCTGCTCGTGGTGGGGAATCATCATCTGGGCGAACGTGACGTCGGCGTCGTTGTGCTCCGGGCTGACCGAGGCGGCATCGCCTCCCTCACCGCCGCACGCCGTCAGCGTGACGGCGGCGGCGAGGCCGGCGGTGAGCAGGGTGAAGCGCTGGCGGTGCTGCATGGTGGTCGTGCTCCTGTCTGCGAAGCGTGCGGGGACGTGTCGTGGTGCGGCCGGCCGGCCGGTCGGTCACGTCCTCAGCACGCAGAGCAGGGCCAGGTCGGGCGGGGGACGACGGGTGCGCGCCGGGCCGGCGCGGCTCACCCACCGGAGGGCTGGTGGCACGAGGACGACGGGGCCGCGACGGGTCGCCAGGGCGAGGGCCAGGGCGGTGAGGACGGCGAGGCAGACGAGGACGGCCGTCGTCGCCCCGCCGTGCTGCCCGGCAGGGGAGTCGGTGGCCTCGTCGGCGTGGGCCGGCGCGTCGTCGTGAGCGTCGGACGCGGCCGTGGCGACGTGGCTCGCGTGCAGGCCACCGTCGGCGGCGTGCATCGCCACGACGCCGGAGAGCAGCCCGACCACGAGCACGAGCACCGCCAGGGGGCGGCGCCGGGGCGCCTCGGTCACGCGTCCCAGTCAACGACACGTCGGGCGGCGGCGCCTCCCGACGGCCGTCGCCTGGTCAGCAGCACGCGGACGCGCAGCACGACGGCGGCGGCGAGCAGCATGCCGATGACGACGAGGAGCGTGGCGACCCAGGCCGGGACGGCGGGTTCCCGGGATGCCGGCAGCGGCACGGGCACGGGCGCCGCCAGGTCCTCCGCCGGCGCGGCAGCCGCGGCGGGCGGCTCCGGCTGCGCCTCGGGTCCGTCCGGCAACGAGCCGACGGGCTGCACCGCGACGCCGTTCGCGATCGCCCAGTCGAGCAGCTGACGCGTCTGAGCGGACGCCGAGCCCTCCACCCGCAGCATCGACACGAGGTAGCGGCGGCCGTCCCGCTCGACCGCCCCGACGAAGCTGCTGCGCGACGCGGTCGTGTAGCCGTTCTTCAGTCCCAGCGCCCCCTCGTAGCCGTAGAGCAGCCGGTTCTTGTTGGCGATCTCGAAGGTGGCCCGGCCGGCGCCGACGGCGGTGCCCGCGCCGGGGAAGGCGTAACGCGTCGTGCGCACGATCTCGGCGAGCTCGGGGTCGGCGAGCACGGCGCGGCCGATGACCGCGAGGTCGACGGCGGTGGACACCTGACCCTCGGCGTCCAGGCCACTCGTGTTGCGGACCACCGTGTCGCGTGCGCCGAGCTGGTCGGCGGTGCGCTGCATGCGGGCGGTCGCCTCGCCCATCCCGCCGACGAGACCGGCCAGGGCGTGCGCCGCGTCGTTGCCGCTGCCGAGCATCATCCCGTGCAGCAGGTCGTCGACGGTGTACACCGAGTCGGGCACCAGACCGACCTTGCTGCCGTCGATCGCGGCGTCCTCGTGGACGGCCGTCCACGTCGCGTTCCGGTCCAGCCCGGGCGCCAGGGCGAGCAGTGTCAGCAGCTTGAGCGTGCTCGCGGGCGGGAGCGGCGTCCGCGGGTTGTGGGCGGCGAGCACCTCGCCGGTGTCGACGTCGGCGACGAGCCACGACGCGGCGTCCACCGGCGGCGGTGGGGGCGCCCCGGCGGGCAGCAGCGTGCCCTGCGCCGGCAGGTCGGCGGGCGGCGCAGCCCCCGCGCTCCCGTGCGCGGGCACGAGCAGGAGGACGACCAGGGCGGTGAGCAGCGCCACCGCGGTGCGGCTGGACCGGAACATCGCGGACAGCCTAGGACCGTCCCGACCCGTCGGGGCCGCGCCGCCCCGAGGAGCGTCAGACCTTGCGGGTCAGCAGCGCCTGCTTCACCTCGGCGATCGCCTTCGTCACCTGGATCCCCCGGGGGCAGGCGTCGGTGCAGTTGAACGTCGTCCGGCACCGCCAGACGCCCTCGCGGTCGTTGAGCACCTCGAGGCGGATGTCCGACCCGGTGTCGCGGCGGGCGAAGATGAACCGGTGCGCGTTGACGATCGCGGCCGGGCCGAAGTACTGGCCGTCGGTCCAGAACACCGGGCAGGACGTCGTGCACGCCGCGCACAGGATGCACTTGGTGGTGTCGTCGAACCGCTCCCGGTCGGCCTGGCTCTGCAGGCGCTCGCGGGTGGGCTCGTGGCCGTCGGTGATGAGGAACGGCATCACCTCGCGGTAGGACTGGAAGAAGGGCTCCATGTCCACGACGAGGTCCTTCTCCACCGGCAGGCCCTTGATGGGCTCGACCGAGATCGGCTTGTCCGGGTTGAGGTCCTTCAGCAGCGTCTTGCACGCGAGCCGGTTCTTGCCGTTGATGCGCATGGCGTCCGACCCGCAGACGCCGTGGGCGCAGGAGCGCCGGAACGTCAGGGAGCCGTCCTGCTCCCACTTGATCCTGTGCAGGGCGTCGAGCAGGCGGTCCGTGCCGTGCACGGTGACCCTGTAGCTCTCCCAGTGCGGCTCGTCGTCCGTCTCGGGGTTGTAGCGGCGGATCCTCAGCGTGACGTCGAAGCTCGGCACGGTGCCGGCCTCGGCGGGCTGCTCCCGCTCGGCCGCCGATTCCGGGTCGGCCGGGAGCGGCGTGGTCTGGTCGTTCTGCTGCGCCATCAGTACTTGCGCTCCATCGGCTGGTAGCGGGTGACGGTGACCGGCTTGAAGTCGAGCCGCACGGACGACGTCCCGTCGGCGTCGACCTCGCGGTAGGCCATCGTGTGCCGCATGTAGTTGACGTCGTCGCGGTTCGGGTAGTCCTCGCGGAAGTGCCCGCCGCGAGACTCCTTGCGCTCCAGGGCGCCCACGACCGTCACCTCGGCGAGGTCGAGCAGGAAGCCGAGCTCGACGGCCTCGAGCAGGTCGGTGTTCCACCGCTTGCCCTTGTCCTGCACCGAGACCGAGTGGTACCGCTGCTGCAGACCCTGGATGTCGCTGAGCGCCTGCTTGAGCGTCGCCTCGGTGCGGAACACCTGGGCGTTGCGGTCCATCGTCTCCTGGAGCTCCGAGCGCAGCACCGCCACGCGCTCTCCTTCGGAGCGGTCGCGGATCTCCTCGAGCATCGAGACCGTCTGCTGCTGCGGGGCGTCCGGCAGCTCGACCCACGGCGCGGTGGAGGCGAACTCGGCTGCGGCGATGCCCGCACGGCGTCCGAAGACGTTGATGTCGAGCAGCGAGTTGGTGCCGAGCCGGTTCGCACCGTGCACGCTGACGCAGGCCACCTCGCCGGCCGCGTAGAGCCCGGGGACGACGGTCTCGTTGTCGCTCAGGACCTCGGTGTCGACGTTGGTCGGGATGCCGCCCATCGCGTAGTGCGCCGTGGGGAACACGGGCACGGGCTCGGTGTACGGCTCGACGCCGAGGTAGGTGCGCGCGAACTCGGTGATGTCCGGCAGCTTCGCGTCGATGTGCGCGGGCTCGAGGTGGGTGAGGTCGAGGAGCACGTAGTCCTTGTCGGGCCCGCAGCCGCGACCCTCGCGCACCTCGTTCGCCATCGCCCGGGCGACCATGTCGCGGGGCGCCAGGTCCTTGATCGTGGGGGCGTAGCGCTCCATGAAGCGCTCGCCCTCGCTGTTGCGCAGGATGCCGCCCTCGCCGCGCGCAGCCTCGGAGAGCAGGATGCCGAGCCCGGCCAGGCCGGTCGGGTGGAACTGGTAGAACTCCATGTCCTCCAGCGGAAGGCCGCGCCGCAGGGCGATGCCCATCCCGTCGCCGGTGAGGGTGTGCGCGTTGGACGTCGTCTTGAAGACCTTGCCCGACCCACCGGTGGCGAACACCACCGACTTGGCCTGGAAGACGTGGATCTCACCGGTGGCCAGCTCGTAGGCGACGACGCCCGCCGTCCGGCCCTCGCTCATCAGCAGGTCGAGCACGTAGAACTCGTTGAAGAACTCGACCTCGTGCTTGACGCACTGCTGGTACAGGGTCTGCAGGATCATGTGGCCGGTGCGGTCGGCCGCGAAGCACGAGCGGCGGACGGCGGCCTCGCCGTGGTTGCGGGTGTGGCCGCCGAACCGTCGCTGGTCGATGCGGCCCTCGGGGGTGCGGTTGAACGGCAGCCCCATCTTCTCCAGGTCGAGGACGGCGTCGATCGCCTCACGGCACATGATCTCGGCCGCGTCCTGGTCGACGAGGTAGTCACCGCCCTTGACGGTGTCGAAGGTGTGCCACTCCCAGTTGTCCTCCTCGACGTTCGCGAGCGCGGCGCACATGCCGCCCTGCGCCGCCCCGGTGTGGGAGCGCGTCGGGTAGAGCTTGGTGAGCACCGCGGTGCGGGCGCGCTTCCCGGACTCGAGGGCGGCGCGCATCCCGGCGCCGCCGGCGCCGACGATGACGACGTCGTACCGGTGGGTCTGCATGGTGTCCGCCCTCTCTCAGCTGCCGCAGAAGGAAGGCAGCAGCTCGGCTTCCGCCCCCGTGGGGCACGGGTCGAAGGTGAAGATGACCAGGGTGCCGAGCACCACGACCAGCGTGAACGACGTGTACAGCGCCAGCTTGAGCCACATCCGTGTCGCGTCACGCTCGGCGTAGTCGTTGATGATGGTGCGCACGCCGTTCGTGCCGTGGATCATCGCGAGCCACAGCATCAGCAGGTCCCAGACCTGCCAGAAAGGGCTCGCCCACTTGCCGGCCACGAAGGCGAAGTCGAGCGCGTTGATGCCGTCGCCGACCATGAGGTTGACGAAGAGGTGCGTGGTGACGAGCACCAGCAGCAGGACGCCGGACAGTCGCATGAACAGCCAGCTGTACAGCTCGTAGTTGCTGCGCGTGCTCTTCGTTCGCCGGTACGGGGAGCGCGGGGCGTCGAGCGCGGGAGCCGGTCCGGGCGTGGTGGTCGACATCGCGGTCAGCCTCCGAGGACCTGCGACAGGTGGCGGACGAGGAACGGCACCATGAGCACGACCCACACGCCGAGCACGGCGTAGAGCAGCGGCCGCTGGTACTGGGTCCCCTTGCTCCAGAAGTCGACGAGCATCACGCGGACGCCGTTGAGGCCGTGGAACAGCACCGCCGCGACCAGGCCGGCCTCGCCGAGACCGACGACGGGGTTCTTGTAGGTCGCGATCACGGCGTTGTAGGCCTCGGGGGACACCCGGACGAGAGCCGTGTCGAGCACGTGCACGAGCAGGAAGACGAAGATGAGGAAGCCGGTGACCCGGTGCGCCACCCACGACCACATGCCTTCGGTCTGACCTCGGTACAGCGTGCCGGCTGGCGCGGTGGGCACGACCGGACTCCCTCCTGAGCTGCGGCTGTCGCGACATCGGCGCCGGGAGCGGTCGATCCGGACGGCCGTGTCCGCGTCCGGACACTCTAGTCCGGCTTCGCAGCGTCAGCCCTGCCGGGATGCGGACAGTGACGAATTCCTCATCGATACTCGGCGGCGTGCTGACCGACGACTTCTGGGCCGTGGTGCCCGCCGGTGGAGCCGGGACGAGGCTGTGGCCGCTGTCCCGCGCCGGCGCGCCGAAGTTCCTCCACGACCTCACCGGTTCGGGTCGCTCGCTGCTGCAGGAGACGTACCGTCGGCTGCTGCCGCTGACCGGCGCCGACCGGCTCCTGCTGGTCACCGGCCGGGCCCACGCGGGCGCCGTCCGGGACCAGCTCCCCGACCTGCCGGAGCGGTCACTGCTGGTCGAGCCGTCGCCGCGGGACTCGATGGCGGCGATCGGGCTGGCGGCGGCCGTCGTGCAGAGGTGGAACCCGGACGCCGTGATCGGCTCGTTCGCCGCCGACCACGTCGTCACCGACCAGCCGGCCTTCGAGGACGCCGTCCTCCAGGCCGTGGCGGTGGCGCGCGACGGCTGGGTGGTGACCATCGGCATCGAGCCGGCCGGTCCCGCCACCGGCTTCGGGTACGTCCGGGCCGGCGCGCCGTTGGCGGTGGACGGCGCGCCGTCCGCGCTGGCCGTCGACCGCTTCGTCGAGAAGCCGGACGCGGCCACCGCGGCTGCCTACCTCGCCGAGGGCTCCTACCGGTGGAACGCCGGGATGTTCGTCGTGCGCGCCGACGTCCTGCTGGACCGTCTGCGGGGGCAGCTCCCTGCGCTGGCGGACGGGCTCCGGCGCATCGCCGAGGCGTGGGACGGCGACGGGCGGGACGTCGTCCTGGATCGGGAGTGGCCCGCACTGACCAAGATCGCCATCGACCACGCGGTGGCCGAGCCGGTCGCCGCCGCGGGCGGGGTGGCGGTGGTGCCCGGCCGCTTCGGCTGGGACGACGTCGGCGACTGGGACTCCCTCGCCGGGCTGCTGCCCGCTCGTGGTGACGGCCCGGCCGTGCTGGGCGACGTGGCGTCGGTGCTGTCGGTCGACGGCAGCGGCCTGGTCGTGCCGGCGTCCGGCCGCACCGTCGCCGTGGTCGGGCTGGACGACGTCGTCGTGGTCGACACCCCCGACGCCCTGCTCGTCACGACCCGGCCACACGCGCAGCGCGTCAAGGACGTCGTCGCGGCGCTGCGCGAGGCGGGCCGCACGGACCTGCTGTGACGTGCCGCCCGGCACCGCGCCGCCCGCACGCTCCGACGGTGCAGCCGTCGGTGCGACGAAACGGGTGCTAACACCCCCGCTCCGTCTCCCCCACGGCTGCACCCACGGCTGCGCCGATGCGCCCTCGGTCACGCGACGAGCCCCGGACCCCGTGGGGTGATCGTGACGTCCGGTCGGCGACCGGCCCGCAGCAGCGCCAGGTACGTCCGCTCGACGCTCTGCAGGAACGCAGCCGGCCGTTCGTCGAGGCTCTCCGGGACGACGCCGATGACGTGGACGCCGACCTCGCCGAGGGCCGTGTCGCCCTCGACCGTCGCCTGCCAGTCCTTGTCGCGCTGGTGGTACGTGCGGGAGTGCACCTGGATCGCCAGGGCGACGTCGTCGAAGTAGGCGTCCGGCGTGGGCAACGGGCTGCCGTCCGGTGCGCGCAGCTCGGGGTTGGGCCAGGCGCGGGGCAGCACGCGGCTGGTGGACAGCACGGTCAGCAGGTCCACCTCGGGTACCGACCATGCGCCGGTCCGGGCCAGGGCGAGTGCCCGGCGGACCGCGGCGCTGCCGCGGACCGCTCCGGCCTCGACCTCGTGGGCGACGTCGTCCAGGCGCACTCGGCGCCGCTGGATCGCGGAGATGATCGTCGCGTCGACGTCCCTCGAGCTCCTCATCTCGCGCGCCGCGTCGACCAGCGACCGGGCCGGGCAGCAGATGGTCAGGGGTCCGCGGTGCCAGGGATGACTGTCGGGACGGCGGGTGCGCCGGATGGCGACGAAGCCGACCCGCCGCGCGGCGTGCGACCACGGGACGAGCAGCCGCACGACGCCGTCGTCCGGGACGTCGACCACGCCGTGCCAGCGTGCCGCGGTCAGCGACGCGATCTGGCCGTCGGGGCCGGCGAGCAGGGCGGCCGCCACGAGCCGCTGGGCGGGACTCAGCTGCCCGGTGAACAGCGCCACCACGCCGGGGAGCGCCAGGCGGGCGGTGCGTCCCAGCGACCACCGAAGCGCATCGCGGGTGACGCCGGCCCGGTAGAGCTGCGTCCTGGTGACGAGACCCAGCTGGACGTCGGCGACAGGCTGGAGGTCGTGCGGGAGCTTCATGCCGCGACCGTGCGACGTCACGCCGTCCCGCACCAGGACGTCGCGCGGGCATGTGGACGGGGGCGGGTCACCGGCTCGCTGTGGAGGGCACGTCGGTGCAGGCGTCGGGTCACCCGTGGGTGCGACGAACAGGGCGTCATGGCCCCCGATCCGTCGCACCCACGGCTGCACCGAGCGGGCTCGGGCCCACAGCGCTGGTGGGGACAGCCGTGGGTGAGTCGGCGTGGGTGTGTGTCGGCGGTGGGAGGTGTGAGGCTGGCAACTCGGCCGGGGCCGGGGCCCCCTGCGCCGCTAGCCTCCGGGCATGGGTGACGCGACACCAGGCCGGGCCCCCGCGGGCGACCCCCAGGGACAGACGGAGTCCGGACTCCCGCTGCGCCCGGTGTACTCGGCCGACGACCTGGCGGGCTGGGACCCGGCGGTCAAGCTGGGGGAGCCGGGCCGCTACCCGTTCACGCGCGGCGTCTACCCGACGATGTACACGGGCCGGCCGTGGACCATGCGCCAGTACGCCGGATTCGGCACCGCCAAGGAGTCCAACGAGCGGTACCACCAGCTCGTCAAGGCGGGCACCGGCGGACTGAGCGTCGCGTTCGACCTGCCGACGCAGATGGGGTACGACTCCGACGACCCGGTGGCGCACGGCGAGGTCGGGAAGGTGGGCGTGGCCATCGACTCGATCGACGACATGCGGGTCCTGTTCGACGGCATCCCCCTCGACGAGGTGTCGACGTCGATGACGATCAACGCGCCGGCGAGCGTGCTGCTGCTGCTCTACCAGCTCGTCGCCGCCGAGCACGGGGTGGACGGCTCCAAGCTCACCGGCACCGTCCAGAACGACGTGCTCAAGGAGTACATCGCCCGGGGCACGTACATCTTTCCGCCGAAGGAGTCGCTGCGGCTCATCAGCGACGTGTTCGCGTACTGCGCGCGCGAGCTGCCGCGCTGGAACACCATCTCCATCTCCGGCTACCACATGGCCGAGGCGGGGGCCACGCCCGCGCAGGAGATCGCGTTCACGCTCGCGAACGCCAAGGAGTACGTGCGCGCCGCGCTCGCGGCCGGCCTCGCGGTCGAGCAGTTCGCCCCCCGGCTGTCCTTCTTCTTCGTGGCCCGGACGACGCTGCTCGAGGAGGTCGCGAAGTTCCGTGCCGCGCGACGCATCTGGGCTCGGGTGATGAAGGAGGAGTTCGGCACCGACGACCCCAAGTCGCAGATGCTGCGTTTCCACACGCAGACCGCGGGCGTGCAGCTCACCGCCCAGCAGCCCGAGGTCAACCTGGTGCGCGTCGCGCTCCAGGGCCTCGGCGCGGTGCTCGGCGGCACTCAGAGCCTGCACACCAACTCCTACGACGAGGCGATCGCGCTGCCGACGTCCAAGGCGGCGCGGCTCGCGCTGCGCACCCAGCAGGTGATCGCCTACGAGACCGACGTGACGAAGACCGTGGACCCCTTCGCGGGCTCCTACGTCGTCGAGGCGATGACCGACGACCTCGAGGACGCCGTCGTCGCCCTGATGGACGCCGTCGAGGAGCGTGGCGGTGCCGTCGCCGCGATCGAGGAGGGCTTCCAGAAGACGGAGATCGAGCGCTCGGCCTACCGGATCGCGCAGCAGATCGACGGCGGTGAGCGTGTCGTCGTCGGCGTCAACCGCTTCACCGTCGACGACGACGAGCCGTACGAGCCGCTGCGCGTCGACCCGACGATCGAGGCCGAGCAGCGTTCGCGGCTGGAGCGCCTGCGGGCCGAGCGGGACGGCGACGCCGTCGCTCGGGCACTGGACGCCCTGCGCGCCGCGGCCGCCGGCACCGACAACGTGCTGCACCCGATGCGCGACGCGCTCGCGGCGAGGGCCACCGTCGGCGAGGTGTGCCACGCGCTGCGTGAGGTGTGGGGCACCTACGTGCCCACCGACGCCTTCTGAGCGCTCGCCGGGTACGGTGAGTCACGCCGTGACAACCCTCACCGACCTGCTCTCCGTCCACCTGCGCGACCTCGTGGCGTTCCGGCGTGACCTGCACGCCCACCCCGAGGTCGGTCGCACCGAGACCCGCACCACCGCCGCCGTCGCGCGGCGACTGCGTGAGGCGGGCCTCGAACCCCGGCTGCTGCCCGGCACCGGGCTGGTCTGCGACGTCGGCGACCCCTCGACGCCCGCCCTGGCCCTGCGGGCCGACATCGACGCCCTCCCGCTGGCCGAGGAGACCGACCTGCCGTTCGCCTCCACGGTGGACGGTGTCGCGCACGCCTGCGGTCACGACGTCCACACGGCCGTCGTCCTGGGCGCCGGGCTGCTGCTGAACGAGCTGCACCGCGCCGGGCGGCTGGTGGGCCGCGTGCGCCTGGTGTTCCAACCCGCGGAGGAGTCCACGCCCGGCGGTGCCCTGGACGTCGTCGAGGCGGGCGGGCTGGACGGCGTCCACCGCATCCTCGCGGTGCACTGCGACCCGGCGACCGACGTGGGCCGGGTGGGCCTGCTCACCGGCCCGGTCACGTCCGCCTCCGACCACGTGCTGGTGCGCCTGCGCGGGGACGGCGGGCACACCTCGCGACCTCACCTCACCGGCGACCTCGTGTTCGCCCTCGCCAAGGTGACCACCGAGCTGCCCACGGTGCTGGGACGCCGACTGGACCCGCGGTCCGGCGTGGCGCTCGTGTGGGGCCGCGTCAGCGCCGGGGGCGCCGCCAACGCCATCCCCCGCCACGGCGTGCTCGAGGGCACCCTGCGCTGCCTGCGGGCGGAGGCCTGGCACGAGGCCGGCGAGCTGCTGCCGCGCCTGGTCGCGGACCTGGTCGCCCCGTACGGCGTCAGCGCGGAGGTCGAGCACACCCGGGGGGTGCCGCCGGTCGTCAACGACGCCGCGAGCGTGTCCCTGCTGGAGGACGCGGTCCGTTCCGAGCTGGGCGCCGAGTCGCTGGTGCCGACCGAGCAGAGCCTGGGCGGCGAGGACTTCTCCTGGTACCTCGAGCGGGTACCGGGCGCCCTGGCGCGGCTGGGCACGCGGACGCCGGGCGGGCCGACCTTCGACCTGCACCGAGGAGACTTCGTCGCCGACGAGCGCGCGATCGGGGTGGGGGCGCGGCTGCTGACCGCCGCCGCGCTGCGGGGGGCGGAGCAGGCCGCCCGGGGCACCGACGACGTGCCGGATGCCGTCGCCGGGGCCGTCTCCGGTGCCGTTCCGATCGCGGATCGGTAACGGTTCGTGCCGAAGGGACCGAGGTCCTGCTCGCTGTCCGCGGTCAGCGCCTATAGTCGCCGCGCTACGTCCGGGTAACCGGCGAGAGGGACACGCTGGAGGCATTGTGAAGAAGTTCGTGCGGGCGACCGCGCTCGCGGGGGCCGTGGCCCTCGTCCTGGCCGCGTGCGGAGAGGCACCCGAGGAGGAGGCCGGCGGCGGCGAGACCGGTGGCGGCGGCGAGACGCAGGCCACCGACTTCCAGGGCTGCATGGTCACCGACTCCGGTGGCGTCGACGACCGGTCCTTCAACGCCAGCGCCTGGGCCGGCCTGCAGCAGGCCGAGTCCGACCTGGGGATCTCGGCGAAGTACGTCGAGTCCAACACCGAGACCGACTTCACGCCGAACGTGCAGCAGATGGTCGCGGACGACTGCGGCATCATCATCACCGTCGGCTTCCTGCTCGGTGACGCCACGAAGGAGGCCGCCGAGGCCAACCCGGAGGAGAAGTTCGCGATCGTCGACTTCGGCTACGACGAGCCGATCGAGAACGTCAAGCCGCTCATCTTCGACACCGCTCAGGCGTCCTTCCTGGCCGGCTACCTGGCCGCCGGGATGACCGAGACCGGCACGGTGGCGACCTTCGGTGGCATCAACATCCCGACGGTGTCGATCTTCATGGACGGCTTCGTCGACGGCGTCGAGCACCACAACGAGACCAAGGGCACCGACGTCACCGTGCTCGGCTGGGACAAGGAGGCGCAGAACGGCTCCTTCACCGGCGACTTCCAGAACCAGGCCAACGGGCAGAACCTGACGAACAACTTCATCCAGCAGGGTGCGGACATCATCCTGCCGGTGGCCGGGCCCGTCGGGCTGGGCGCCGCCGCCGCCGCGCAGGAGGCGGGCGACGTCAAGATCATCTGGGTGGACAGCGACGGCTTCGAGTCGGCCTCCCAGTACGGCTCGCTGTTCCTCACCTCGGTGCTCAAGCAGATCAACAACGCCGTCTTCACGGCCACCGAGGAGGCCGCGGGCGGCGAGTACTCCAACGAGCCGTACGTCGGCACGCTGGAGAACGAGGGCGTGGGCCTGGCGCCGTTCCACGACTTCGAGGACGAGGTCCCCGAGGAGCTGAAGGCGGAGCTCGACGAGCTGCGCCAGCAGATCATCGACGGCGAGGTCACGGTGGAGTCGCCGAGCTCGCCGCAGTCCTGACCCCGTAGTGCGATCATCCGGGGAGGGGGCCCACCGGCCCCCTCCCCGGACGCTCGTCCGGAACCCTGCTGTCCCCCGCACCACGCGGGCACACCGTCGTGCCCCACCGCAGGCCTGGAGGTCAACGCGTGAAGCTCGAGCTGCGCGGTATCACCAAGCGCTTCGGCGCCTTCACCGCGAACGACTCGATCGACCTGGTGGTGGAGCCCGGTGAGATCCACTGCCTGCTCGGGGAGAACGGCGCCGGCAAGAGCACCCTGATGAACGTGCTCTACGGGCTGCTCCGCCCGGACGCCGGCGAGATCCTCGTCGACGGGGAGCCGATCACCATCACCGGGCCCGGCGACGCGGTGGCCGCCGGGATCGGCATGGTGCACCAGCACTTCATGCTCGTGCCGGTGTTCACCGTGGCCGAGAACGTCATGCTCGGCTACGAGCACACCAGGGGGGCCGGGTTCCTCGACCACGACGCCGCCCGCGCCGAGGTGCGACGCCTGTCCGAGCGGTTCGGCCTCGCCGTCGACCCGGACGCGACGGTCGAGGACCTCCCGGTCGGCGTCCAGCAGCGCGTCGAGATCATCAAGGCGCTGGCGCGGGACGCCAGGGTCGTCATCCTCGACGAGCCGACCGCCGTCCTCACGCCCCAGGAGACCGACGAGCTGATCGCGATCATGCGCGAGCTGAAGGCGTCGGGGACCTCCATCGTCTTCATCACCCACAAGCTGCGCGAGGTGCGGGCGGTCGCGGACCGCATCACGGTGATCCGGCGCGGCAAGGTCGTCGGCACCGCGACGCCGGACGCGAGCGAGACCGAGCTCGCCTCGATGATGGTCGGCCGCACGGTGCAGCTCACCGTCGAGAAGCAGCCGTTCATGCCCGGCGACGTCGCGCTCGAGGTCCGCGACCTCACCGTGATGGACGAGCGGGGCCACCACGTCGTCGACCGCGTCTCGTTCGAGGTCCGGCGGGGCGAGATCCTCGCGGTCGCGGGCGTCCAGGGCAACGGCCAGACCGAGCTGGCGGAGGCGCTGCTCGGCCTGCAGGAGGACGTGCGGGGGTCGGTCAGGCTGGGCGGCAAGGAGCTGCTGGGCCGCTCGATCAAGGAGATCATCGACGCCGCGGTCGGCTTCGTGCCGGAGGACCGGTCGCACGACGGCCTCGTCGGCTCCTTCACGGTGGCCGAGAACACGGTGCTCAACTCCTTCGACCGGCCTCCGTTCGCGTCCGGCCTGGCGCTGTCGCCGGCGAAGGTGCGGGCCCGGGCGGCCGAGCTCGTCGCCGAGTTCGACGTCCGCACGCAGGGCGTCGACGTGCCCGCCAGCGCCCTGTCCGGCGGCAACCAGCAGAAGCTCGTCATGGCGCGCGAGATGTCGCGGCCGCTCGAGCTGCTCGTCGCGTCGCAACCCACGCGCGGCGTCGACGTCGGCTCGATCGAGTTCTTGCACAACCGGATCGTCGCCGAGCGCGACCGCGGCACCCCCGTCGTCATCATCTCGACCGAGCTCGACGAGGTGCTCGCGCTCGCGGACCGGATCGCCGTGATGTACCGCGGCCGGTTCGTCGGCGTCGTCGGCCCCGAGACGTCGCGCGACGTCCTCGGCCTGATGATGGCAGGCGTGCCGCTCGAGGAGGCCCAGCAGCAGGTGGCGCACGCCGCTCCGACGGCGCTCGCCGCCTCCGACCTGGAGGACGTGCACGTGGTCGAGCGGACGGACGGACCCCAGCGCCCGGGAGGTGCGGCATGAGCGGGACCGCGACCCTGGAGCCCACCGGCACCGGCCCTGCCGAGCCGGACCAGCGGGCGGCACGCCGACGCTCGCTGCTGGACGGCGCGGTGCTCACCGCGCTGTCGGTGCTGCTGGCGCTCGCCGTGAGCGCCGTCCTCATCGTCGTCGCGGACCCCGACGTGCAGGACGCCGCGGGGTACTTCTTCTCGCGGCCCGTGGACACCGTCGCGGCGGCCTGGGAGTCGGTGAGCGCCGCCTACGCCGCGCTGTTCCAGGGTGCGGTCGTCAACCTCACGGCCGACTCGGTGACGTCGGCGATGCGGCCGCTCACCGAGTCCCTCACCGTCGCCGCGCCCCTGGTCGCGGCCGGGCTCGCGGTGGGGCTGGCCTTCCGGGCCGGCCTGTTCAACATCGGCGCCGAGGGGCAGATCGTGCTCGGCGCGATCGGCGCGGCCTACGTCGGCTTCGCGTGGGACCTGCCCTGGGGCGTGCACCTGCTCCTGGCCGTGTCCGCCGCCCTGGCGCTGGGCGGGCTGTGGGGCGGGATCCCCGGCGCCCTCAAGGCGCGCACCGGGGCGCACGAGGTCATCACGACGATCATGCTCAACAACATCGCGCGGTTCCTGCTCGCCTGGCTGCTGGGCACCGAGGCGTTCCAGCGCGAGGGCCGCAACGACCCGATCAGCCCGCCGGTCGCCGACACGGCCGAGCTGCCGCTCCTGCTCGGCGGCTGGTCGCGCCTGCACCTGGGGCTGCTGCTCGCGCTCCTGGCGGCCGCCGGCGTCTGGTGGCTCCTGGGCCGGAGCACCCTGGGCTTCAAGCTGCGCGCCGTCGGGGCCAACGCGGCCGCCGCTCGCACCGCCGGCATCCGCACCGGCTCGATGACCTTCACGGCGATGGCGCTGGCCGGGGCCCTGGCCGGTCTCGCCGGCGCGTTCCAGGTGCTGGGCACGGAGAAGTCCCTCACGGGCGGCATCTCGGCCGGCATCGGGTTCGACGCGATCACCGTCGCGCTGCTCGGCCGGGGCAACCCCGTCGGGATCGTGGGGGCGGGCATCCTCTTCGGCATGCTCCGGGCGGGCGGGGTCACGATGCAGGCCCGCACCGGTACCCCGATCGACATCGTCCTCGTCGTCCAGTCGCTCATCGTGCTGTTCATCGCCGCGCCGCCCCTGGTGCGCGCCGTCTTCAGGATCCGGGCGCGCGGCGGGCTCGGTGGCATGCAGATCTCGAAGGGGTGGGGCGCATGAGCACCACGACGACGGCCCCCGCGCCCAGCCCGGCCCCCCCGGCCGAGGAGGAGGCCCGCCCGGCGACGTGGAAGCTGCCGATCACCCTCGGCGTGCTCGCCGCCCTCGCGCTCCTGGTCTTCGGACTGGGGTCCGCCGGCGGGGCGACCAGCACGTTCGGCATCTCGACGGGCGCCGACCTCGTGCAGATCGAGCCTGTCGGGCTGCCGACCCGCGGCACCGCGCTGGTCCTGTCGCTGCTGCTGCTCGCCCTGGCGGGCGTGGCCCTCGCCCTGGTCGCCCGGCGTCGCCCGGTGCCGCTCGCGGTGCCGGTCGGCTTCGCGGCGCTGTGGCTGCTGGCCTTCCTCGTCTGGGCGGTCGAGGGCAAGCAGATCTCCTTCACCGGCCTGCTGGCCGGCACCCTCCTGCTCTCGACGCCGCTGGTCTTCGGTGCCCTGTCCGGCGTCCTGTGCGAGCGGGCCGGCGTCATCAACATCGCCATCGAGGGGCAGCTGCTTGCGGGCGCCTTCACGTCGGCGGTCGTCGCGAGCCTCACCGACAACCTGTACGTCGGCCTCCTGACGGCGCCCGTCGCGGGCGTGCTGGTCGCGGTGGTGCTGGCGGTCTTCGCGATCCGCTACGTCGTCGACCAGATCATCGTCGGCGTCGTGCTCAACGTGCTGGTGATCGGCCTCACCGGCTTCTTCTACAGCCGGGTCCTGTCGACGGAGGCCGACACGTTCAACCAGCCGGGGACCTTCCGGCCGATCCCCGTCCCCCTGCTGTCGGAGATCCCCGTGCTCGGCCCGGTGCTCTTCCGGCAGTCGATCATCGTGTACCTCATGTACGCGGCGGTCGTCGTCGTCCACGTCGCCCTGTTCCGCACCCGCTGGGGGCTGCGCGTGCGGGCCGTCGGCGAGCACCCGACCGCCGCGGACACCGTGGGCATCAAGGTCAACCGGGTGAGGGTGCAGAACGTGCTGCTCGGCGGGGTGGTCGCCGGGCTCGGCGGTGCGTTCTTCACCCTCGGGTCCGTCGGCGCCTTCGGCCGCGAGATGACGGCGGGCCAGGGCTTCATCGCCCTCGCCGCGATGATCTTCGGGCGGTGGAGCCCGGTCGGTGCGCTCTTCGCGGCGCTGCTGTTCGGCTTCGCGAACAACCTGCAGGGCGTCCTCGGGATCATTGGGACGCCGATCCCGAGCGAGTTCATGCTGATGGCCCCCTACCTCGCGACGATCTTCGCGGTCGCGGGCCTCGTCGGCCGGGTGCGGGCTCCCGCGGCCGACGGCCAGCCCTACGTGAAGGCCTGACACATGGGTGACCTGCGGCCCGAGGACGTCGACTGGGAGGCGCTGCGCACCGCGGCGACCGAGGTGATGGGGCGTGCCTACGCCCCGTACTCGGGCTTCCCCGTGGGAGCCGCCGCGCTGGTGGACGACGGCCGCGTCGTCGTCGGGTGCAACGTCGAGAACGCCGCCTACGGCGTGGTGCTCTGCGCGGAGTGCGGGCTGGTCAGCGCGCTCCACGCGAGCGGCGGGGGCCGGCTGGTCGCCTTCACCTGCGTCGACGCGCACGGCGAGGTGCTGATGCCCTGCGGGCGGTGCCGGCAGCTGCTGTGGGAGGCGGGAGGCCCCGACCTCCTGGTGGAGACGGTGCGGGGTGTACGGCCGATGAGCGACGTGCTGCCCGACCCGTTCGGATCCCACGACCTCGAGGAGCGCTGAGTGAGTGAGCCGTTCGACGCCGTCGACGTGATCCGCACCAAGCGGGACCGTGGCGAGCTCGGCGACGCCGAGATCGACTGGGTCGTCGGCGCCTACACGCGCGGTGTGGTGGCCGACGAGCAGATGTCGGCGCTGGCCATGGCCATCCTGCTCAACGGGATGACCCGGCGCGAGATCGCGCGCTGGACGGCGGCGATGATCGCCTCCGGCGAGCGGATGGACTTCTCGTCGCTGTCGCGGCCCACCGCGGACAAGCACTCGACCGGGGGGGTCGGCGACAAGATCACGCTGCCGCTGGCACCGCTCGTCGCCTCGTGCGGCGTGGCCGTGCCGCAGCTGTCGGGGCGCGGCCTCGGCCACACCGGCGGCACCCTCGACAAGCTCGAGTCGATCCCGGGCTGGCGCGCCGACCTGTCGAACGAGGACATGCTGCGCCAGCTCGAGGACGTCGGGGCGGTCATCTGCGCCGCCGGCAGCGGTCTGGCGCCGGCCGACAAGAAGCTGTACGCGCTGCGGGACGTCACCGGCACGGTCGAGGCGATCCCCCTCATCGCCAGCTCGATCATGAGCAAGAAGATCGCCGAGGGCACCGGCGCGCTGGTGCTCGACGTCAAGGTGGGCTCCGGGGCCTTCATGAAGGACGTCGAGGACGCGCGCGAGCTCGCGCGCACCATGGTGGACCTGGGCACCGACGCCGGGGTGCGCACGGTGGCGCTGCTGACCGACATGGCGACGCCGCTCGGCCTCACGGCGGGCAACGCGCTCGAGGTGCGGGAGTCCCTCGAGGTGCTCGCCGGCGGCGGGCCACGCGACGTCGTGCAGCTCACCGTCGCGCTGGCTCGGGAGATGCTGGCCGCCGCCGGGCGGGACGACGTGGACCCCGCCGAGAAGCTGCGCGACGGGTCCGCCATGGACGTCTGGCGCCGCATGGTCGCGGCGCAGGGCGGAGACCCGGACGCCGAGCTGCCGCGAGCCCGGGAGACGCACCACGTGCTCGCGCCCGCCGACGGCGTGCTGGCCCGCCTCGACGCGCTCGCGGTCGGCGTCGCGGCCTGGCGGCTCGGCGCCGGCCGCGCCCGTCAGGACGAGGCCGTGCAGGCCGGCGCCGGCGTCGAGCTGCACGCCAAGCCCGGTGCGCTGCTGCGAGGCGGCGAGCCGATGATGACCCTGCACACGGACACCCCCGAGCGGTTCGAGCGCGCGCTCGCCGCTCTCGAGGGTGCCGTCGACGTGCTGCCCGAGGGCGACCGGCCGCTCGAGCGTCCACTCGTCATCGACAGGATCGCCTGACGCCCTTCACACACCGCTGCCCGCCGCCTACGGTGGGCAGCGCTGTCAGGTGCCGTCCTCGGGGGTCGTGGGACCAGCGCGAGCGGCGCCGTCCACCCACGAGGAGGCCCCGTGAGTCACCGATCCACGCGCCGGCTCGCCGCCATCGCGGCGACCTCGGCCCTCGCGCTCGCAGCCACCGGCGGAGCGCTCCTCGGCGCCACCGCCGCACCGGGACGGGGTGCGGGCGCCGACGCCGTCGCCGACGCCTCCGGTCGCGCGGGCGTCGACTCGACCAGCGCCGTCGTCCAGCTGGCCTCGGCGCCGCTCGCGACGTCCGAACGCACCCGTCCCGCACCCGGCCGGAAGATCGACTTCTCCGGTGCCTCGGTACGCGCCGAGCGGGCCCGGCTGGCCGCCGAGCGCAACGCCTTCAAGCGGTGGCTGCGCCAGCACGCGCCGGCCGCCCGCGTCGTCGGCGAGTTCGACGTCGCGGTCAACGCGGTCTCCGTCGACCTCAACGGGACGTCCCTCGACACGCTGCGCTCCGCGCCCGGCGTCGTGTCGGTCGACTTCCAGGCGACCTATGTGCCGATCGCGCACGAGGACCCGGACCTCGACCTCGTCGACGGCGCCGCCGGGTGGGCGCTGGCCGGTGACGGCAGCGGCGCCACGGTCGGCGAGGGCGTGCGCGTGGCCGTCGTCGACTCGGGCATCGACCCGACCCACCCCTGCTTCGCGCCGGCGCAGGACCGCATCGTGGTGGAGAAGGTCTTCCACATGCGTGCCCGGCAGCAGGGCTACTCGGCGATCCCGACCGTCGAGAGCCACGGCACGCACGTCGCCGGGACGATCGGCTGCAACCCCCACACCGACGCCGCCGTGAACGGGGTGCAGGTGGACTACGACCCGTCCGGCGTCGCGCCGGGCGTCTCGCTCGGCAACTACAACGTCTTCCCGGCCGACGTCGGCAGCGCCCGCAGCGAGGACATCCTCGACGCCCTCGACGAGGCCGCCGAGGACGGCATGGACGTCGTCAACATGTCGCTGGGCGGCGGTGCCTCCGGCGTCCAGGACCTGCTGACGATCGCGGTCGACAACCTCGACCGCGCCGGCATCGTGGTGGCGGTGGCCGCCGGCAACGACGGCCCGGGCTACTTCACCGTCGGCTCGCCGGGCTCGGCGGAGCGCGCCCTGACCGCCGGAGCGTCCTCCGTCGGGCACGTCATGGCGCTGCCGCTCACGGGCGTGGACGCCAAGGCCGGCGGAACCGTCGGCACCGCCGTCGGGGACTTCCCGGTGCCCGATGCCCCGATCACCGGTGCGCTGGTGCCGGTGGTGGACGGCAAGGGGGCCCTGCGGCTCGGCTGCTCCGCGTCGGACTTCTCCGCCATGCCGAGCACGGAGATCGCCGTCGTCGGTCGGGGGGCGTGCACCTTCTCGCAGAAGGTCGCCGGCGCCAAGGCGGCCGGCGCGGAGGCACTGGTCGTCGTCAACAACGTGGCGGGTGACCCCACGGCGATGGGCCGCAGCGCCGGCCTCGACGACGAGCTGCCCGCCGTGATGGCGGGGCTCGGCGACCGTGCGGCGCTGTCGACGCCCGACCCCTCGGTCACGCTGGAGACGACCCTGGACTACGTGCAGACCGGCAACGACAACATCATGGCCGGCTTCTCGAGCAAGGGCCCGACCGACGTCGACCACCGCGTGAAGCCGGACGTCGTGGCGCCCGGCGTCAACGTGCTGTCGTCGGTGCTGGAGGGCGAGGGCAGCTGGGCGTTCTTCCAGGGCACGTCGATGGCGACCCCGCACCTGGCCGGGATGGCGGCCGCGGTCATCCAGACCTGGCGGGACGACGCCCGCGCCTTCACCGCCGAGCACGTGCGGTCGGCCATCGTCAACACCGCGGTCGAGGACGTGCTCCTGGACGCCGCGACCGCCACGAGGACGGTGGACGACGCGAACGTCGTCGGTGCGGGGCTGGCGAACCTGCCGGCGTCCATCGGGGCCGAGTACGCGGTCAGCCCGGTGAGCACCTCCTTCGGTGCCGTGCCGGCGCGCAGCCGGAAGCCGTTGACCCGCACGGTGTCCGTCACCGCGTGGGACGGCAGCATCAGCCCCGGCGACGTCTCGGTCGAGGGGGCGGGGTTCTCCGCGGCGCAGGTCCGGGTCAGCGGGGGGACGGCGACGGTGACCGTGGCCTTCGACCCCTCCGGGGCCGCGGGGGCCGGGCACGCGCAGGGCGTGCTGCGCGTCGGGGACGCCGCGCACAGCGTGCTCTACGCGTTCGTGAAGTAGCTGATCCCGCAGGGCGGGCCCGGTCGCCGGGCCCGCCCTGCGCGTCCCTCGACCGGCGACCGAGGCGCGCCGCCGATAGCCTGCTAGCCCCGCTCGCTCCCCCCTGCGTGGAGGCCTTCGTGGAGCTGCTCAGCAGCCCTGACATCTGGATCGCGTTCGGCACCCTGCTCCTGCTGGAGATCGTTCTCGGCATCGACAACGTCGTCTTCATCTCGATCCTGGCCGACAAGCTGCCGCCCCATCAGCGCAAGCGTGCCCGCACCGTGGGCCTGCTGCTCGCGCTCGGGATGAGACTGCTGCTCCTGGCGTCGCTGTCGTGGATCATCGGCCTCACCGCGCCGCTGTTCGAGGCGTTCGGGCAGGAGTTCTCCGGCCGGGACCTCATCCTCATCCTCGGTGGCGCCTTCCTGCTGGTGAAGGCGACGTACGAGATCCACGAGCGGCTGGAGGGCGACGACGTCCACGCCGCCGGTACGGCGGCCGCGACGTTCGGCGGCGTCCTGGTGCAGATCGTGCTGCTCGACATCGTCTTCAGCCTCGACTCGGTCATCACGGCGGTCGGCATGGTCGACGAGCTCGTCGTCATGGTCGCGGCGGTGGTCATCGCGATGGTCGTGATGCTGGCGTCCGTCGGGGCGATCAGCGACTTCGTGTCGCGTCACCCCACCGTGAAGATGCTCGCGCTCTCCTTCCTGCTGCTCATCGGCGGCAGTCTCATCGCCGAGGGCTTCGACCAGCACATCCCCAAGGGCTACGTCTACGGCCCCATCGCCTTCTCCATCTTCGTGGAGTTCCTGAACCTGCGGGCCCGGGCGCGGTCCGAGCGCAAGCGGCAGATCGCCCACGAGCCCGTCCACCTCCGCCCCGCCTACGTGAAGGAGCAGAGCCAGCACCCGGACCCCGTCCACTGACAACGGGGGTCCGGCACCGTCTGCCGGCCCGTGCGCCTCCCCCTAGAGTGGGCGGCATGCCCGAGCTGATCACCGAGCCGCACCGCATCCCGGTGCCCGGCGGAAAGGTCATCGACGAGTACGTCGGCCGCGTCGCGACCCGGGACGACGCCGTGTCGGTCGCCGTCATGCAGGCGCCGGCGGGGTGGGACGAGCCGGCCCAGCGCCCCGAGTTCGACGAGGTGACCGTCGTCCTGGACGGCGAGGTGCTCGTCGAGCACGGCGGCGGCACCACACGAGTCGCCGCGGGCCAGGCCGTGATGACCCGGGCCGGCGAGCGCGTCCGGTACGCGGTCGGCCCCGCGGGGGCCCGCTACGTGGCCGTGTGCCTGCCCGCGTTCTCGCCCGAGACCGTGCACCGCGACGAGGAGGACCAGTGATGAGCGAGGAGTCCGCGAACCCGGCCGACGTGGCCGAGCAGCAGCAGGACGTCGTCCCCGAGCCGGACGACGAGGAGACGGCCGCGGTGCAGCACGAGGTCCGGGTCCCGGTCGAGGCCCCGGAGGCCGACGTGTGGGAGCAGGCTCAGGAGGTGTCCGAGGACGACGACGAGGACCACCGGGAGTGACGGCGTCCTCGCCGCTGGCCCACGCCCCCAAGGTCCTGCTGCACGACCATCTCGACGGTGGCCTGCGTCCGGCGACGGTGGTCGAGCTGGCCGCCGCCGTGGGACACGCCCTGCCCACGACGGACGCCGAGGAGCTGCGGGCCTGGTTCCGTGCCCAGGCGGACTCCGGGTCGCTGGAGCGGTACCTGGAGACGTTCTCGCACACCGTCGGCGTCATGCAGTCGGCCGACGCACTGCGACGCGTCGCGCGGGAGGCGGCGCTCGACCTCGCGGCGGACGGGGTCGTCTACGCCGAGGTCCGGTACGCGCCGGAGCAGCACCTCGAGGCGGGCCTGTCGCTGGAGGACGTCGTGCTGGCCGTCGAGGAGGGGTTCAGGGCCGGTGAGGCGGAGGCCGCCGCCGCCGGGCGCGTCGTCCGGATCGGCACGATCCTCACCGCGATGCGCCACGCGGCGCGCAGCCTGGAGATCGCCGAGCTCGCGGTGGCCCACCGCACCGACGGTGTCGTCGGCTTCGACATCGCGGGGGCCGAGGCGGGCTTCCCGCCGTCGCGGCACCTCGACGCGTTCGAGTACCTGCACCGGGAGAACTTCCCCTTCACCATCCACGCCGGTGAGGCCTTCGGGCTCCCGAGCATCTGGGAGGCGGTGCAGGTGTGCGGCGCCGACCGCCTGGGGCACGGCGTGCGCATCGTCGACGACGTCGACACCTCCGACGGCGGCGTGCGCCTGGGGCGGCTGGCGTCCTGGGTGCGCGACAAGCGGATCCCGCTGGAGATGTGCCCGTCGTCCAACCTGCAGACCGGGGCCGCGGCCAGCATCGCCGACCACCCGGTGACGCTGCTCAAGGACCTGCGCTTCCGGGTCACCGTGAACACCGACAACCGGCTGATGTCCGGCACGTCGATGACACGCGAGCTGCAGCTGCTGGCCGACGAGGCGGGCTGGACCCTCGACGACTTCCGGTGGGTCTCGGTGAACGCCCTCAAGAGCGCGTTCATCCCGTTCGACGAGCGTCTCGCGCTCATCGACGACGTCGTCAAGCCGGGCTACGCCGACCTCTCCTGACCCGCCCACCCCCCACCCTCACCGGGGGACGGGGGTGGCAGGTGGGGACGGGCGCGGAGGGTGTGGATCTCGCGCTCGGCCACGGCGGGGGACATCGGGCGGCAGCCCAGCGCCACCCACTCGCGCAGCAGGCGCGGCTCGTCGCGCATCAGGGCGGCTCCGCGGCGCAGCAGCGTCAGCGGCGGCTTGCGTGACTCGGCCAGGTCGCGGGCGAGCCGCCGCCAGAACGTCACGCCGGGGGGCAGCCGGAGGCAGATCGCGTCGGCGAGGATGTTCGCCTCCCGGCACCGCTGCACGAGGAACGCGGCGAAGATCCCCTCTGCCAGCAGCAACGGCGAGTCCCCGATGTCGAGGCGCGTCGCGCCGGTGCGTCGCGAGGTCGAGATGTCGTAGACCGGCACGTCGGCGGTCTCCCCGCTGCACAGGCGCAGCAGGCACCTCAGGGCCGCGTCGGCGTCCCAGCTGGCCGGGTCGTCCCAGTCGACGATGCCGAAGCGCCGCGGCATCGGCGGGCCGGACGTGTCGTCGGCGTCCCGGTAGAAGTCGTCGAGCTGCAGCACCGGCAGGCCCAGCCGGCGCGTCAGCGAGGTCTTGCCGGAGCCGCTCGGGCCGCAGAGCAGGACGACGCGTGCCCGGGGGTGCTCCAGGCGGTGCGGTGGCTCGGCGAAGAGTCCGGGCTGGACGTCGTGCCCCTCGGGCGAGGGGGTCACGTGCCCTTGGGGTGCCAGACCGTCTTGGTCTCGCAGAAGGCGAGGATGCGCTGCGGGCCGGCCGGCACCGGCGTCCAGTCGGGCTCGCCGCCGGCGTCGGGGCGGACGACGCGCTTGAGGTTGTCCGCGGCCTGCCGCTCGAGCTCGGCCCAGTCGAGGTGCGCGGCGCCGGTGAGGTCGATCGCGTTGACGTCCATGTGCGAGGCGAGCCACGGTGCGACCTCGGCGGTGCGGCCGGTCAGCACGTTGACGACGCCGCCGGGGACGTCGGAGGTGGCCAGCACCTCCGACAGCGTGATGGCAGGCACCGGCCGGTCCTCGCTGGCCAGGACGACGCAGGTGTTGCCGGTGACGACGACCGGGGCGACGACGCTGACGAGGCCGAGCAGCGACGACTGCTGCGGCGCGACGACCGCGACGACGCCGGTGGGCTCCGGTGCCGAGAGGTTGAAGTACGGCCCGGCGACCGGGTTCGCGTTGCCGGCGACCTGGGCGACCTTGTCGGTCCAGCCGGCGTACCAGACCCAGCGGTCGACCGCGGCGTCGACGGCCTTCTCGGCGGCGGCTCGTCGCAGCCCCTCGCTGCGCACGACGTCCTCGACGAACTGCGCGCGGCGTCCTTCCATGAGCTCGGCGACGCGGTAGAGCACCTGTCCGCGGTTGTACGCGGTGGCGCCCGCCCAGCCGCCGAAGGCCTTGCGCGCCGCGACGACCGCGTCGCGCGCGTCCTTGCGCGAGCCCATCGCCGCGTTGGCGAGGAAGGCGCCCTTGCTGTCGCTGACCACGTAGGAGCGGCCCGACTCGCTGCGCGGGAACGCCCCGCCCACGTAGAGCTTGTACGTCTTGCGGACCTCGACGCGGGTCGTCGCGGTGTCAGGCAAGGTAGGCCTCCAGACCGTGGCGGCCGCCCTCGCGACCGTAGCCGGACTCCTTGTAGCCGCCGAAGGGCGACGTGGGGTCGAAGCGGTTGAACGTGTTGGCCCACACCACGCCCGCGCGCAGCCGGTCGGCCGCCCAGAGGATGCGGGAGCCCTTCTCGGTCCACACCCCGGCGGACAGGCCGTACGGCGTGTTGTTCGCCTTCTCGATGGCCTCGTCCGGCGTGCGGAACGTCAGCACCGACAGCACCGGGCCGAAGATCTCCTCACGCGCGATGCGGTGGGTGTTCGACACCTCGGTGAAGACCGTCGGCGCGAACCAGAACCCGCGGTCGGGCAGCTCGCACGGGGCCGACCACCGGACGGCGCCCTCGGCCTCGCCGGCCGCCGACAGCTCGCGGATGCGCTCGAGCTGCGCCGCGGAGTTGATCGCGCCGACGTCGGTGTTCTTGTCCAGCGTGTCGCCGACGCGGAGCGTGCGGACGCGGTCGGTCAGCCGCTCCACCAGCTCAGCGGCGATCGACTCCTGCACCAGCAGCCGCGAGCCCGCGCAGCACACGTGACCCTGGTTGAAGAAGATGCCGTCGACGATCCCCTCGACGGCCTGGTCCAGCGCCGCGTCCGCGTAGACGATGTTGGCGGCCTTGCCGCCGAGCTCCAGCGTGAGCCGTCGCCCGGTGCCCGCGAGCCTGCGCTGGATCTCCTTGCCGACCTCGGTCGACCCGGTGAACGCGACCTTGTCCACGTCCGCGCCGACCACGGCGGCGCCGACGTCGCCCGCGCCCGGCAGCACGTTGAGCACCCCGGGCGGGAGGCCCGCGTCGGCGGCGATCCCGGCGAGCACGAGCGCGGTGAGCGGCGTGGTCTCGGCGGGCTTGAGGACGATCGTGTTGCCGCACGCCAGGGCGGGCGCGATCTTCCACGCGGCCATGAGCAGCGGGAAGTTCCACGGGATCACGGCACCGACCACGCCGACGGAGCGGGTGCCTGCCCCGGAGAACTCCAGCTTGTCGGCCCACCCGGCGTGGTGGAACAGGTGCTGCGCGGCCTGGGGCACGTCGACGTCGCGGGACTCGCGGATCGGCTTGCCGTTGTCCAGCGTCTCCAGCACGGCGAGCTCGCGGGCCCGCTCCGCGACCACGCGGGCGATCCGGAACAGGTACTTCGCCCGCTGCGCGCCGGGCATCGGGCCCCACGTCTCCTCGTGGGCCCGCCGGGCGGCCGCGACGGCCCGCTCGACGTCCTCCGGACCGGCCGTGCCGACCTCGGCCAGCACCTCCTCCGTCGCCGGGTTGACGGTCTTCAGCGGCTCACCGCCGCCGTCGACGAACTCGCCGTCGACGAACGGCCGGTACGAGGGCTGCAGGTTCGCCAGGGCTGCCGACTCGGGCGCCGGGGCGTAGGTACACTCGGGCACGACAGCTCCTCGCTTGCGCTCGTCGCCGCCGTGCCCGGCGGCGC
>JBKHXE010000060.1:0-22887 GCA_046566185.1 Actinomycetes bacterium
TCCGGGTAGTCGGTCCAGGAGGGACGTCAGGGCGTCACAGTGACGCCACGACCCGCCGGACGGCGTCCAGGCTGCGGCGCACGTCGTCGTCCGTCGTGCTCCAGCTGCTGACCGAGATGCGCAGCACCCGCCGGCCGCGCCACGTCGAGCCGGTCATCCACGCCGTCCCGTCGGCGAGCAGCCGGCGCACCACCTCGTCGGTGCGCTCGTCGGAGCCGAAGCTCGCGCACACCTGGGTGAACACGACGTCGTTGAGCACGGTCGCCGTGGGGATGTCGCGCAGTCCGGCGGCGAGCGCCGCGGCGTGACCGCACAGCCGCTCGACGAGCTCGGAGACGCCTGAGCGGCCGAGCGCCCGCAGCACCGCCCAGACCGGGAACGCGCGCCCGCGCCGCGACAGCTCGGGCACCTTGTCGAACGGCTCGCCCGCGGCGTCGTGGATGAGGTAGGCGCCGTGCATGCCCATCGCCGCCCGCAGCGCGACCGGGTCCCGGACGATCGCCAGCCCGCAGTCGTAGGGCACGTTCAGCGTCTTGTGCGCGTCCGTGGCCCACGAGTCGGCGGCGTCGACCCCGTCGACCAGGTTCCGGTACCCGGCCGACGTGCCCGCCCACAGCCCGAAGGCCCCGTCCACGTGCACCCACGCGCCGCGCTCGTGGGCGGCGGCGGTGGCCTCGCCCAGCGGGTCGAACGCCCCCGAGTGGACGTTGCCGGCCTGCAGGACGACGAGCAGAGGCCCGTCGGCGTCGGCGAGCGCCGCCCGCAGCGCGTCGGCGCGCAGCCGCCCCTGGTCGTCGACGGCCACCGGCTCGGGGGCCCCCAGCCCGAGGTAGCGCAGCGCGAGGTCGACCGTGTCGTGCCGCTCCTCGCCGACGAGCACGCGCACCCGCGGGGCGCCCGTCAGGCCCTGGGAGGCGGCGTCCCAGCCGGCCGCCCGCAGGACGGCGTCCCGGCCGGCGGCCAGGCACGTGAAGTTCGCCATGGTGGCCCCGGTGACGAACCCGACCGCGCTGCCGGCGGGCAGGCCGAGCAGGTCCAGGAGCCACTCGGAGGCCACGTCCTCGACCGCGGTGTGCGCCGGCGTCACCAGGCGCAGCCCGCTGTTCTGGTCCCACGCGCTCGTCAGCCAGTCGGCGGCCAGCGCGGCGGGGTGGGTACCGCCGATGACGAAGCCGAAGAACCGGCCCGACGGCATGGCGGTCAGGCCGGGCTCGCACGCCTCGGCGAGCAGCGCGACCACCGTCGCCGGGTCCGTCGGCTCCTCCGGAAGCTCCGCTCCGAGCGCAGCCCTGACCTCCTCGACGGAGGCTGCCGGGGGCACCGGCCGGTCGTCGAGCGAGCGCAGCCACGCCAGGGCGGAGCGGTGCGCGACGTCCAGTGCCTTCTCGGTGGCGTCCACCGGGCGATTGTGCGTCAGCCATGCGTCGCCGCGCGGCAACTCCACCCAGAACGTCAGCCCAGGAACGTCGTGCCGGCGTAGACGTGAAGGACGGGCACACCCAGCTCGTCGCGGGCGCGCGACGCCCAGTCGCGGTGGAACGTGTCCTCGACGGCGTGCGGCCGGGTGACGACGACGACCTCGCGCGCGCCGAAGCGCTCGACCGCCGAGCGCAGGGCGGGCAGGGGGTCGTCCTCGGTGACCTCACCCGTCGCCTCGACACCGAGCCCCCGCAGCGCCTCCACGGACGCCGCGAGGGCCTGACCGGCCTCGACCCGCTCCTGCTCGGCGTCCGGCTCCTTTCGGCGCAGCGCGTCGAGCGCCTCACGCAGCCGCAGCAGGCTGAGGTGGTCCACGACGTCGGCGAGCAGGTTGCGCTCGGTGTCCGCCGGCACGAGCACGCGGTACGTCAGCCGCTCGCCCTCGTGCAGCGCGCTGATCCGGGCGGCGTCCCCGGCGTCGAGGGCCTCCTCGGTCAGCAGGACGACGGTGTCGGGTGCGGTCGTCGGCGTGTCGTTCACGCGCCGAAGGCTACTCACCGCGCGGCGGTCAGCACCTCGTCGAGGTCGTAGGCGACCGGGACGTCCAGCTGGTCGTAGGTGCAGGAACGCGGGTCGCGGTCCGGCCGCCAGCGCAGGAACTGCGCGGCGTGGCGCAACCGGTCGCCCTCGAGCTGGTCGTACTTCACCTCCAGCACCCGCTCCGGACGGAGCCGGACGAACGAGGAGTCCTTGCGCGCGGTGAACCGGTTGGGCTCGCCCTGGCCGCGGACGACCTCGCCGTCGTCGTCACGCAGCACGTACGGCTCGAGCTCGTCGACGAGCTCGAGGCGGCGCTTGGCGCTGAACGCGGACGCGCCACCGATCTGGCGCAGGGTGCCGTCGGCGTCGTACAGGCCGAGCAGCAGCGACCCCAGCCCGTGGCCGCTCTTGTGCACGCGGTACCCCACGGCCACGACGTCCGCCGTCCGCACGTGCTTGACCTTGAGCATCGTCCGCCTGCCCGGGGAGTAGGGCGACGCGGCGGCCTTGGCGACGACGCCGTCGAGCCCGGCTCCCTCGAACTCGGCGAACCAGCGCCGCGCCTCCTCGGGGTCCCGGGTCACCTGGGTGAGGTGCACCGGCGCGCGGACGCCGGACAGCGCGCCCTCCAGCCGCTCCCGGCGCTCGGCGAAGGGCTGGCCGGTCAGGTCGTCGTCGCCGAGCGCCAGCAGGTCGAAGGCGACGAAGGACGCCGGGGTCTCCCCGGCCAGGCGGCGCACCCGCGAGGCCGCGGGGTGGATGCGCTGCGCGAGGGCCTCCCAGTCGAGCCGCTCGGCACCCGGCGGGCCGCTGCGGACGACGACCTCGCCGTCCACCACGCAGCGCTCGGGCAGGTGCTCGAGCACGGCGTCGACGAGCTCGGGGAAGTAGCGGGTCAGCGGCTTCTCGCCCCGGCTGCCCAGCTCCACCTCGTCGCCGTCGCGGAAGACGATGCAGCGGAAGCCGTCCCACTTCGGCTCGTAGACCAGGCCGCCCTGCACCGAGCCCGGGTCGGGCACCTGGGGGACCGACGTGGCGAGCATCGGGGACACGGGCGGCATCACGGGCAGGCGCACGGGGCCATCCTGCCCCGCGGCACCGACGCCCGCCGGGTAGCGTCGGGCCCGTGGCGCTGCGCAGGAGACGACCGACCGACGGCACGAGCGCCCCGGGGTGGCGTCCCCTGGCCGCGCTGCTGGGCGTCGCCGGCGTCCTGCACCTCGTGCGTCCGGAGCCCTTCGCCTCGATCGTGCCGCGGCGGCTCGGCGCCGCGACGCCGTGGGTCTACGGGTCCGGAGCGGCCGAGCTGGCCTGCGCGGCCGCCCTCGTCGCACCGGCGACCCGCCGCACCGGAGCCCTCGCCACGGCCGCCCTGTTCGTGGCCGTCTACCCCGCGAACGTGCAGATGGCGGTCAGCGCCCTCCGTTCCTCGCGCGCGACCACGGCGTACCGGGCGGTCGCGCTCGGACGGCTGCCGCTGCAGGTGCCGCTCGTGCTGTGGGCGCTGCGCGTGGCGCGTGCGGGGGAGCGTCGGTGAGCGGCGCGGTGCGCCCGTTCCTGCGGGCCGCCGTCCGGGGTGCCGCCGTCGGCGGCGGGCTGGCCCTCGTGGCCGGGGCCGCGACGTCCAGCGCCGCCGCGTACTTCGCGCGGCGCGTGGTGACGCCCGACCGGCACCGGCCGGACGACGTCGAGGTGCTCTCCGTGGGGGCGGGCACGGTGACGCTGCGCGCGGACGCCGAGACGACCCGTCCTGGCCGGTACGGCCTCTGGCTGCGGGGCGGTGAGGGGCACGCGCGGCTCGGGGAGGTGCTCGAGACCGACGAGGCCGGCCGCACCGTCACGCGGCGCCTGCTCGGCGTCGACTCGGGGAAGGTCGTCGCCGGGCCCGCCCGGTGGAACCAGTACTACTTCGCCGGCCCACCGTCGTCCAGCGTCGGCCTGGCCCACCAGGACGTGGTCGTGCGCTCGGACGCCGGCGACCTGCCCACCTGGTTCGTGCCGCCGTCGCCGGACGTCGCCCGGCGTGACACGTGGGCGGTGCTCGTGCACGGCCGCGGCGCGACGCGGGAGGAGTGCCTGCGCGCCCTGCCGCTGCTGCACCGCCTCGGGGTGCCGGCGCTCGTGCCGAGCTACCGCAACGACCCGGACGGTCCGTCGACGCACGGCGGGCGGCTGCACCTCGGGGACACCGAGTGGCAGGACGTCGAGGCGACCGTGCTGCGCGCGCTCGACGCGGGGGCCCGCGAGGTGCTGCTCTTCGGTTGGTCCATGGGCGGGGCGATCGTGCTGCAGCACGTGTCGCGGTCGTGGACGGCGGACCGGGTGCGGGCCCTCGTGCTCGACGCCCCGGTCATCGACTGGCGGATGGTGCTCGACCACCACGCGCGCCTGAACAGGCTGCCGCGACCGGTGGGGCGTCTCGGTCTGGCGATGCTCGGGCACCGGTCGGCGCGCCGCGTCGTCGGCGTCGACGGTCCGGTGGACCTGCGCCGGATGGACTGGGTGACGCGGGCATCCGAGCTACGCCTGCCGGTGCTCATCGTGCACAGCGAGGACGACGAGTTCGTGCCGGTGGGCCCGTCACGGATGCTCGCCGAGCTGCGCCCCGACCTGGTGACGTTCGTGCCGTTCGGCGGGGCCCGGCACACCAAGGAGTGGAACGTCGACCCCGACCGGTGGGAGCGCGAGGTCGCCCGGTTCCTGCTGCAGCACCTCTGACCGGCCTCAGCGGCCGAGTGCCACGTCCCGCCCCTCGAGGTGGGCGGCGAACCCCTGCTCCGTCACGGACACCCGCTGCAGCACCAGGCTGGGGGGCAGGCCCTCGACCGGCTGGCGGACGGTCACGAGCCGGGCCGCCGCGCTGCCCAGGGCCTCCTCGAGCCACGCCGGCCCGCCCACGTCCACCGAGGCCGGCTCGGCCACCACCAGGCCGTCCTGCGCGCGGACCGTGGCGGTGGCGGACAGGTCGACGGCGCGGCCGAGCAGCGTGACCGTCCGCGTGATGCGCAGCCGCTCGCCGGCCGGGGCGAGCGTGGTGCCCGGGCCGACCTGGGCGGCGACGACGTCGAAGGGGACGACGGCGTCCACCGTCAGCGAGCCGGCCACCAGGCCCTGCTCGCCGAGGAGCACGTCGCCGGCCCGCATCCGGACGTCGTGCAGCCGGCCGTTCTCGGTCAGCACGTCGGACGCCTCGAGGTCCATGTCGGCGAGCCACAGCTCGCCGGGGGCGACGTCGGCCGGCGCGGCCGTCGGGCGCTCCCCAGGCGCCGGTGTGGCACCCGGCGCGTCGCTGGCGGGGCGGCTGACCGCCACGAGCAGCACGGCGAGCGCCACCACGAGCGCCGCCGCGACCACCAGCACGGCGGCGCCCGCCCTCCTCACGACATCCTCTGACGGACCCACCGCGCCAGCAGGGTGCCGTCGCCGTGCAGCAGGTGCGCCAGCGTCATCGGCAGGCCCAGCGGCGGCCCGTGGACGATGCGCGGCGCCTCGCCGCCGGTGACCACCGGGGAGGTGGTCAGGCACAGCTCGTCGAGGAGCCCGGCGGAGGCGACGTCCCCCAGCAGCGACGGGCCCCCCTCGCACAGCACCCGGCCGAGGCCGCGCTCGGCGAGCGCGTCCAGCGCACGCCGCAGGTCGACGTCCTCGTCGCCGGCGACGACGACGTTGTCGGGCCCCGCCGCGTCGCGCAGCCGTGCCAGCGCGTCGTCCCCGGCGGCCCGGCACGTCACGCACAGCGCCGGGCGGTCGCCGTCGAACAACCCCTGGTCCAGCGGCACGTTGCCGCGTCGGGTGACGACCGCCAGGGCCGGGGCCGGGGGCTGTCCGCCGGCCTCCCGGCGGCGGGCCAGGGCGGGTCGGGCCTTCGGTGGCCCGTACCGCTCGGCGCGCACGGTGCCGGCGCCGGCCAGCACGACGTCCGCCAGCGACCGCAGCAGCACGAAGACGCGGACGTCGGCCGGGGTGCTGATCGACCCGCTGAGGCCGTCGCCGCCGGACGCCGCGCCGTCCAGGGTCGTCACCATGTTCGCGCGCAGCCAGCGCGGCCCCGGGCAGGCGTAAAGCCCGGCGAGGACCTCCTCGGTCTCGTCGGGCTCCACCACCTGGCCGTGCCGCTCGGCCGGCCACAGCACGTGCAGGGGGACGCTCACCCCGCGATCTTCTCGCCCACCTGCCGCTTGATGCGCGCCAGCATCCCCGCCATCCCTCGCAGCCGCAGGGGGCTGACGGCCTCCTCGAGGCCCAGGCGCGCGTAGACGTCGTTCGGGACGGCGAGCACCTCGCGGGCCGTCAGCCCGTCGAGGCCCTCGCGCAGGATGCCGGCGAAGCCGCGGGTCGTCGGGGCCTCGGCCGGTGCGGAGAAGAACAGGCGCACCACCGCGTCGTCCCCGCCGCCCTCGACCTCGGTGACGAGGAAGATCGGCGACTGGCACTCCGGCACCGGCTCGAGCAGCTCGGGGTGGTCCGCGTACCGGGCGGGCAGCGGGGGCAGCTCGCGGCTGAACTCGAGCAGCAGCTGGAGGCGGTCCTGCGTGCCCACCGCGGTGAAGTCCTCGACGATCTCGGCCAGACCGCCGGGCAGGCCGTCGGTGGCGGTCACCGCGCCGGGACCTCTCCCGGCTCCTCGCCCTTCGCGATCGGCACGCGCACCGCGTTGCCCCACTCGGTCCACGAGCCGTCGTAGTTGCGGACATCAGCGAAGCCCAGCAGGTGCGACAGCACGAACCACGTGTGGCTCGACCGCTCACCGATCCGGCAGTAGGCGATGACCGGCTGCCCGCCGTCCAGGCCCTTCTCCTGCTGGTAGATCGCTTCGAGCTCCTCACGGCTCTTGAACGTGCCGTCCTCGTTGGCGGCCCGGGCCCACGGCACCGACTGGGCGCCCGGGATGTGCCCCCCGCGCAGCGCGCCCTCCTCCGGGTAGTCCGGCATGTGGGTGCGCTCGCCGGTGTACTCCTGCGGGGAGCGGACGTCGACGAGCTGGCCGCCGAGGAAGGCCAGGACGTCGTCCTTGAAGGCGCGGATGCGGGAGTCGTCCCGCTCGACCACGGGGTAGTCCGCGGGCGTGGGGGTCGGCACGTCGGTCGTCATCTCGCGGCCCTCGGCCTGCCACTTCGCGCGGCCGCCGTCGAGCAGCCGGACGTCGGGGTGGCCGAACAGGGTGAACACCCAGAGCGCGTACGCGGCCCACCAGTTGTTCTTGTCGCCGTAGATGACGACGGTGGTGTCGCGGCCGATGCCCTTGGCGGACATCAGCTTCGCGAACTGCTCGCCGGTGACGTAGTCGCGGGTGACCGGGTCGTTGAGGTCGAGGTGCCAGTCCACCTTGACGGAGCCCGCGATGTGGCCGGTGTCGTAGAGCAGCACGTCCTCGTCGCTCTCGACCACCACGAGCCCCTCGTCGCCGAGGTGGTCGGCCAGCCAGGTCGTGCTCACCAGCCGCTCCGGGTGGGCGTAGGCGGCGAACTTCGGGTCGTCGTCGTACGGCAGAGCCACGGGGGCTCACCTCCTGCGTCGAGTGCGTCGGCGTTCTCGGCGATCCTCTCACCGCGCGCTGCCCCGGGCTGCCCGGGGGCCGCATCCCGGGATCGGTCCGGACCCGGCGCACTACGCTGCCCGGCGTGCACGCCTCGGGGCCGCAGCGCCTGGTCGACCGGCACCCCGCGCTGGGCGCCGAGCGGCTGCTGGCCGAGCTCGTGCCGCCGCCCCGCTTCGCCGAGGTCTCCTTCGCGTCCTACGTGCCCGACCCGGCCCGACCGACGCAGGCCGAGGCGGTGTCACGCCTGCAGGCGTTCGCGTCCCGGGTGGCCGACGGCGGCGGGTCGACCCGGTCGCGGCGGACCTCCTGGCTGGGCGGCCGGCGCCGGACGACGGGCGCCGGGCGGTCGGGCGTGTACCTCGACGGCGGATTCGGCGTCGGGAAGACCCACCTGCTGGCGTCCCTCTGGCACGCCGTGCCGGGGGAGAAGCGGTTCGGCACGTTCGTCGAGTACACCAACCTCGTCGGGGCGCTCGGGTTCCGCCCCGCCGTCGAGGCGTTGTCGACCAGCAGGCTCGTGTGCATCGACGAGTTCGAGCTCGACGACCCCGGCGACACCGTGCTGATGGCGCGGTTGCTGCGCGAGCTCGCGGACGCCGGGGCCGCGCTCGCGGCGACCTCGAACACGCTGCCCGACGCCCTGGGCGAGGGCCGCTTCGCCGCCGACGACTTCCTGCGCGAGATCCAGTCCGTGGCAGGCCATTTCGACATCGTGCGCATCGACGGCGACGACTACCGGCACCGCGGCCTCCCCTCGCCGCCCCCGCCCGCCCCCGACGACGAGGTCGTCGAGCAGGCCCGCGCGCTCGGCGACGGCGCCGTCCTCGACGACTTCGGTGACCTGCTGGCCCACCTCGCGACCGTGCACCCGAGCCGCTACGGCGCGCTGCTCGACCACGTCGACGCCGTGTTCTGGACCGGAGTGCGCCCGGTGACCGACCAGAACGTGGCGCTGCGCCTCGTCGTGCTCGCCGACCGCCTCTACGACCGCGACCTGCCGCTCGTCGCCTCCGGCGTCCCGCTGGACCGGGTCTTCACCGAGGAGATGCTGCGCGGGGGGTACCGGAAGAAGTACCGCCGCGCCGTCTCGCGGCTCACGGCCCTCGCCCGCGAGGGACACGGCGACGCCGCCCGCGGCGAGGGCTGAGACGGCCGGGTGACGACGGGGAGGAACGCTGGTGATCCTCACGCTCCGGGTCGCGCCCGACGGCTCGCCGTTCCTCCCCGTCGGCACGGTGGCCCGGCGTCGGGGGCGTGCAGCCGCAGGTGCTAGCGGGACGGCGAGGCCACACCTCGCAGGACGGCGACGGACTCACCGGGCAGCAGCACACAGCCGTCGCGGATCGCGACGTCCCTGTCCCAGGCGGCGAGCAGCTCCCCTGCCGGGACGTCCAGCGGGAGGGCGCGCGGCTGGGCGCCGAGGTTGAGGGCGACGCGCAGGTCGCCGCGCGACACCACGACCCAGCGCTCCTCCTCGGAGTGCTCGACCGAAAGGCCGGCGAGGTCGCCGGAGGCGAGGGTGGGCTCCCTCCGCCGGAGGGCGATCAGCGTGCGGTACCAGTCGAGCACCGTGGCGTGACCGTCGGACGCCACCTCGTCCCAGCGCAGCACGGAGGCGTCACGGGTGGCGTGGTCCTGCGGGTCAGGCACGTCCTGCGAGCGCCAGCCGTGCGCGGCGAACTCCCGACGCCGGCCCTCGCGGATCGACTGCGCCAGCTCGGGCTCGGCGTGGTCGGTGAAGAACTGCCAGGGCGTGGAGGCGCCCCACTCCTCGCCCATGAAGAGCATCGGGGTGAAGGGGCTGGTCAGCACGAGCGCCGCCGCGGCCGCCTGCAGGCCGGGGGAGAGGTACTGCGACGGCCTGTCGCCGATCGCCCGATTGCCGACCTGGTCGTGGTTGCACGTGTACGCCACGAACGCGTGGCCGCTGTGGTGCTGCGGGTCGACGGGGGCGCCCCAGGGGCGACCGCGGAAGGTGGAGTACGAGCCGTCGTGCAGGAACACCCGCGTCAGCACCTTGGCCAGCGCCTCGAGGGAGCCGAAGTCGCAGTAGTAGCCCTGTCGCTCCCCGGACAGCGCCGCGTGCACCGCGTGGTGGACGTCGTCCGCCCACTGCGCGGTCATGCCCAGCCCGCCGGACGCCGTCGGCTCCACCATCCGCGGGTCGTTGAGGTCGGACTCCGCGACCAGCCCCAGCGGCCGGCCCAGGGACGCCGACAGCTCCGCGGTCTCGCGGGCGAGCTGGGCCAGCACGTGCTCGGGGGAGTCGTCGACCAGCGCGTGGACGGCGTCCAGCCGCAGGGCGTCGACGTGGAAGTCGCGGAACCAGCGCAGCGCGTTGTCGACGATCCAGCGCCGGACGTGCTCGCTGCCGGCGTCGTCGAGGTTGACCGCCTGCCCCCACGGTGTGTGGTGGTGGTCGGTGAAGTAAGGGCCGAAGCGGGACAGGTAGTTCCCGCTCGGGCCGAGGTGGTTGTAGACGACGTCGAGGCACACCCCGAGCCCGCGAGCGTGGCATGCGTCGACGAAGCGCTGGAGCGCCTCCGGCCCCCCGTACGGCTCGTGGACGGCGTACAGGGCGACCCCGTCGTAGCCCCAACCCCAGCGGCCGGGGAACGCAGCGACGGGCATCAGCTCGACGACGTCCACGCCGAGGGTGACGAGGTGGTCGAGGCGGTCGACCGCGGCGTCGAGGGTGCCCTCGGCGGTGAACGTGCCGACGTGCAGCTCGTAGAGGACGGCCCCCCGCACGTCGCGGCCCTCCCAGCCGTGGTCCGTCCAGGCGAAGCGCCCGGCGTCGAAGACCCGGCTGGCCGCGTGCACGTCGTGCGGCTGCCACGGGCTGCGCGGGTCGGGCAGCGGGTCACCGCCGTCGACGCGGAACGCGTAGTCCGTGCCGTGCCCCGCCTCCTCGACGTCACGGCGCCACCAGCCGTCGGCACCGGCCGTCATCGGCATCGTCCGGCGCTCGCCGTGCAGGAGCACGTCCACGTCGACGCGAGCGGCGTCCGGGGCCCACACGGCGAAAGAGTGCATGCCGCCACCCTGTCGAGTCGCCGGCGGCCTCGCCACTCGCGAGGATGGGCAGGTCCGTACCCGACGACGAGGAGACGACGATGCGACTCAGCCACCTGCCACTGCGCCTGGCCACCGGTGCCTACATCCTCGACTCGGGTCTGTCGAAGCGGAACCTCGAGGGCGAGGCCGCGGAGGGCATGCACGGCATGGCCTCCGGCGCCATCCCCGCGCTGCGCGACCTCGGGCCGAGGCGGTTCGCCTCGCTGCTGTCGGGTGGCGAGACCGCCCTCGGTGCCGCGCTGCTGCTGCCGTTCGTGCCGTCGGCGGTCGCCGGCGCCGCCCTCGCCGCGTTCGGTACCGGCCTGATGGCGCTGTACCTGCGCACCCCGGGGATGCGTGAGCCCGGCAGCCTGCGCCCCACCCAGCAGGGGCAGGGCATCGCCAAGGACGTCTGGCTCGTCGGCGCCGGCCTCACCCTGGCGCTGGACGACGCCGGACGACGGGCGTAGGCGGCGTCGTGGCGGCGAGGCGGCGCTCGACGGTTCCGCTCGCCGAGACGCTGCGGGCCGGTACGGGCGCTCGCCTGTCCGCCGTCGACCCTCGCTCGACGCCGGGGTTCTCGGGTGGCAAGGCGGCCGGCTCGGCGGCGCTCACGGCGGGCGCGGCGGAGCTGTCGGGGCTGCAGGAGCAGCTCTTCGCCGAGGGCCGCTCGGGTGGCGCGCGCAGTCTGCTCCTCGTCGTGCAGGGCATGGACACCGCCGGCAAGGGCGGCATCATGCGGCACGTCGTGGGAGCGGTCGACCCCCAGGGTGTCGACCACACGGCGTTCAAGGCGCCCACGGCCGAGGAGCGCGCGCACGACTTCCTCTGGCGCATCCGCCGCGCCCTGCCGCGCCCTGGGCAGGTCGGCGTGTTCGACCGCTCGCACTACGAGGACGTCCTCGTCGTACGGGTGCACGACCTGGTGCCCAAGCGCGTCTGGTCGCGGCGCTACGCGACGATCAACCGCTTCGAGCGCCAGCTGGTCGACGGCGGCACGACGCTGGTCAAGGTGCTGCTGCACATCTCCCGGGACGAGCAGCGCGCGCGCCTGCTGGAGCGGCTCGACCGGCCCGACAAGCACTGGAAGTACAACCCGCGGGACGTCGACGAGCGAGCCCGCTGGGACGACTACCAGGAGGCGTACGCCGCCGTGCTCGAGCGGTGCTCCACCGAGCACGCGCCGTGGTTCGTGGTCCCCGCGGACCGCAAGTGGTACGCGCGGTGGGCGGTGCAACAGCTGCTGCTCGAGCACCTGCGGCAGATGGGTCTGGCCTGGCCGCCTGCCGACTTCGACGTGGACGCCGAGAGAGCCCGTCTGCTGGCCACCTGACGCCGGGTCAGTCGCGGACCAGCAGCGCCACGGGCAGGTCGCTCAGCAGCTCGGTCAGGGGGGCGGGCGCGCCGGCCTCGACGTCCAGCACCGAGCCGGTGAGGGCGTTGCGCCACGTGCCGGGGGGCAGGACGACGGTGTGCGCCCCCCACCCGCCGTGGCGGGCGAGCGCGACCGGCAGCCGCGTCGCGACGGTGACCGCGCGCGGACCGGTCGCGTCACCCCGGGCGAACGCCACGGCGACCCCGGTGGAGGTCGGCACCGGCTCGTACGTCGTCTCCTCCCCGACGAACCACTCCGGGTGGTCCCGTCGGAGCCGCAGGGCGCGGGACGTGACGAGGAGCTTCTCGTCGTCCACGCCGTGCGGTCGGGCGCCGGCGTCCAGCGCCGCGAGCCGCTTCCGGCGGTTCTCGTAGTCCACCGGGCGGCGGTTGTCGGGGTCGACGAGGGACAGGTCGACCACCTCGGTGCCCTGGTAGACGTCGGGCACGCCGGGCATCGTCAGCTGGACGAGCTTCTGACCGAGCAGCCCGATCCGTGCTGCCGGGTCGACGTGGCCGGCGCAGAACGCGCCGACGGCGGCGAGGACGGCATCGTCGCCCAGGACGCCGATGGCGAAGTCGCGCACGGCGCCCTCGTACTCGGCGTCCGGTGACGTCCACGACGTGTGCCGCTTGGCCTCGCGGACGGCCTTCTCCAGGTAGGGCAGCAGCCGGCCGGCGGCGATGGGTCCGCCACCGGGCGCCCAGGTGCCGACGACGGTCTGCCAGACGAGGTACTCGGTCGCCGGGTCCAGGCGGGCGTGACGGTAGGGCTCCGCGAGCTCGCGCCACGAGCGCACCGCGTCCGCCCACTCCGCGGGAACCTCGGAGAGCACGGCGAGCCGCGCGCGCACGTCCTCCGAGCGCTTGGTGTCGTGCGTCGACAGCGTGGTCATCGTCGTCGGCCAGTCACGCACCAGGTGCGAGGCGAAGGCGTGGAACTCGTCGGGGGTGACGCCGAAGTGCAGGGGGTCACCGCCCACCTCGTTGAGCCCCGCCAGCCGGAACCAGCGGTAGAACGCGGTGTCCTCGACGGCCTTCGCCATCACCGGTCCGCAGGTCTGCTGGAACCGCACGACGGCCTCGGCCCGAGCGGCCTCGTTGATGCGGCCGGCGCTGCCCGCCTCCCGGCCGAGCAGCAGGTCGCGCACCAGGTCGAGGGTGTCCGAGCGCTCCTCGGGCAGGTGGTGGCGGGCCCGCTCGACCGCCTCGTCCATCACGGCGACCGACCCGGTGGGCGCGGGCTCTCCCGGGACGACGTAGGCGCGGTACCGGTCGAAGGCCACGAGCAGCTCGACGAGGCACTCGCGGATGCCGCGGGCCGTGTGGTCTCGCAGCCGCACGTCGCTGTGGCAGACGTCGGTCAGCAGGTCGGTGAGCCGGGCCACCTCGGCGTACAGGCCGTGCTCGACGACCTCGCGCTTGGCCCGCTCCACGACGGTGGTGAACTCGGTGGTGTCACCGGTGAGCTCGTGCAGCAGCGACGTCAGGGGGTAAGCGCCCTGGGGGTCGACGAACAGGCCGCCGACGCGCAGCAGCGCGTCGTACCCGGTGGTGCCGGCGCAGTGCCAGTCGTTCGGCAGCTCCTCGTCGCCCTCGAGGATCTTCTCGACGACGACCCACGACCCGGCGGTGCGCTCGTGCAGCCGCCGCAGGTACTCACGAGGGTCGGCCAGCCCGTCGGGGTGGTCGATCCGCAGCCCGTCGAGCGACCCGTCCGCGACGAGGTCGAGCAGCAGCGCGTGGGTCGCGTCGAAGACCTCGGGGTCCTCGACCCGCACCGCTGCCAGCGTGTCGACGTCGAAGAAGCGCCGGTAGTTGAGCTCCTCGTCCGCGACCCGCCAGTGCGCCAGCCGGTACCACTGCCGGTCGACCAGCTCGGCCATCGGCAGCGCCTCGGTGCCGGGACGCACCGGGAAGACGTGGTCGTAGTAGCGCAGCAGCGGCTCCTCGCCGTCGAGGTCGAGGGTCAGCTCGCCGTCGCCGAGCACCTGCCCGATGCGGCGGCCGAGCACCGGCATCAGCAGGGCGTGGTCCGGCACCTCCCAGTCGACGTCGAACCACGACGCGAAGGGCGACTCCGGCCCGTCCCGCAGCACCGACCAGAGCGCGGCGTTGAGGCTCGCCGGGGTGGGCACCGCCATGTGGTTGGGGACGACGTCCGCCACCGCCCCGAGGCCGGCGTCGCCGAGACGCCGCACGAGCAGGTCGAAGGCCTCCCGGCCCCCGGCCTCGGCGCTCAGCCGCGAGTGGTCGACGACGTCGTACCCGTGGGCGGACCCCGGCACCGGCTGCAGCACGGGGGACAGGTAGGCGTGCGAGACGCCGAGCGCGTCGAGGTGGTCCACCACGTCCGCGGCGTCGGCGAAGCCGAACTCGGGACGGATCTGCAGCCGGTACGTGGCCGTGGGCACCGGTCGCCCGGCCGCCGGGCGGTGTCGGCCCGCCGTCACGCCTCCGACCCCTGCGGGCGGGTGAGCACGACGACGCTGCGAGAGGCGATGTCCACGTCCTGACCCGCCTTCACCACGTCACCGTCCGCCAGCGAGCCGTCGGTGTCGAGCACGACGGTCCACTGGTCGCCGTACTCCTTGGCGGGAGCGGTGAACGAGAGGATCTCTGCCGAGGCGTTGAAGAGGACCAGGAACGAGTCGTCCACGATCCGCTGGCCACGCTTGTCCGGCTCGGTGATGGCCTCTCCGTTGAGGAACATCATCACCGCGCGGGCGTACCACGTCGTCCAGTCCTCGTCGGCCATGTGGTCGCCGGACGGGGTGAGCCAGGCGACCTCCCCCAGCTCGCTCTCGCCGCCGTGCTGCGCGTCGCCCGCGAAGAAGCGCCGCCGCCGGAACACGGGGTGGTCGCGGCGCAGGCGCACCAGCCGGCGGGTGAAGTCCAGCAGCTCGCGCTGCCCGGTGTCGAGGTCCCAGTCGACCCAGGAGATCTCGTTGTCCTGGCAGTAGACGTTGTTGTTGCCGCGCTGCGTGCGGCCCAGCTCGTCGCCGTGCGCGATCATCGGGACGCCCTGGGACAGCAGCAGCGTGGCCAGGAAGTTCCGCTGCTGCCTGGCCCTGAGCGCGAGCACCTTCTTGCTGCGGGTCTCGCCCTCTGCCCCGCAGTTCCACGACCGGTTGTGCGACTCGCCGTCGGCGTTGCCTTCGCCGTTCGCCTCGTTGTGCTTCTCGTTGTAGGAGACCAGGTCTCGCAGGGTGAAGCCGTCGTGGGCGGTGACGAAGTTGATGCTCGCGATGGGCCGGCGCCCGTCCTCCTGGTACAGGTCACTGGAGCCGGTGATGCGGGAGGCGAACTCGCCCAGGGTGTGCGGCTCGCCGCGCCAGAAGTCGCGGACCGTGTCGCGGTAGCGGCCGTTCCACTCCGTCCACAGCGGGGGGAAGTTGCCGACCTGGTAGCCGCCGTCGCCGACGTCCCAGGGCTCGGCGATGAGCTTGACCTGGGAGACCACCGGGTCCTGCTGCACGAGGTCGAAGAACGCGCTCAGGCGGTCGACCTCGTGGAACTGCCGGGCCAGCGACGACGCGGGGTCGAAGCGGAACCCGTCCACGTGCATCTCGGTCACCCAGTACCGCAGCGAGTCCATGATGAGCTGCAGGACATGCGGCGAGCGCATCAGCAGCGAGTTGCCGGTGCCCGTGGTGTCGAAGTAGTGCGCCTCGTCTCCGTCGACGAGGCGGTAGTAGGCGGCGTTGTCGATGCCGCGGAAGCACAGCGTGGGCCCGAGGTGGTTGCCCTCCGCGGTGTGGTTGTAGACCACGTCGAGGATCACCTCGATGTCGGCCTCGTGCAGCGCCTTGACCATGCCCTTGAACTCCTGCACCTGCTGCCCGCGGCTGCCGGTGGAGGAGTAGGCGTTGTGAGGGGCGAAGAACCCGATGGTGTTGTAGCCCCAGTAGTTGCTGAGGCCCTTGGCCTGCAGGTGGGTGTCCTGCACGAACTGGTGCACCGGCATCAGCTCGACGGCCGTGACGCCGAGGCGCTTCAGGTGCTCGATCATCGCCGGGTGTCCGATCGCGGCGTACGTGCCGCGGATCTCCTCGGGGATGCCCGGGTGCGTCTGGGTCAGGCCCTTGACGTGGGCCTCGTAGATGACGCTCTCGTGGTACCCGTAGTCGGGGTGCCGGTCGTTGCCCCAGTCGAAGAACGGGTTGATCACGACCGAGAGCATCGTGTGGCCGAGGCTGTCGTCGCCGTTGAAGGCGTCGGGGTCGTCGAACCGGTAGGAGAACAGCGACTCGTCGCCGTCCACCTGGCCGTCGATCGCCTTGGCGTAGGGGTCGAGGAGCAGCTTGGCGGGGTTGCACCGCTGCCCCTCGGCCGGGGCGTAGGGACCATGGACGCGGTAGCCGTACCGCTGCCCGGGCTGGACGCCGGGCAGGTAGCAGTGCCACACGAAGCCGTCGACCTCGGTGAGCTGGACGCGCTCCTCGGTGCCCTCGTCGTCGACGAGGCAGAGCTCCACCTTCTCGGCGGCCTCCGAGAACAGGGCGAAGTTGGTGCCCGTCCCGTCGAAGGTGGCGCCCAGGGGGTAGGGGTGGCCGGGCCAGATCTGCATGCGTGTCTCTCGTCCGTCGTCGGGGGTCGGCTCATTGTGGGGCCTCGAGGCGTCGTCGGCCTCGTCCACACGCTGCTCAGCCGGGAAGTGAGCGCTGCACCACAGCGGCCGCCGCGGCCGCGCTGGTCGGCAGCGTGCCGAACGTCATGCCTCCTCCGCCCCGGATGCGCGTGGCCACGAACGCGTCCGCCACCTCGGGTGGCGAGAAGCGCACCAGAAGTGACGCCTGGAGTGTGACGGCAAGCCGCTCGACGAGCCACCTGGCGCCCGCCTCCACGGCTCCGGGGTCGCGTCGTGCCTCCTCGGCGGCACTGCGCAGCACGTCGGCGAGCGACTCGATCTCCCGGTCCAGCCGGCGGTCCCCGCCGCGGGCGGCGCCGATCTCGGTCATGACGGCGTCCACCGATGCCGGCGATCCCTGGAGCACGCGGACGACGTCGAGTGCGTTGACGTTGCCCGAGCCTTCCCAGATGGAGTTGAGCGGCGACTCACGGAACAGCCGCGCCACCCCGTTCTCCTCGACGTAGCCGTTGCCGCCCAGGCACTCCAGGGCCTCCGCGACCATCGCCGGGGTCCGCTTGCAGACCCAGTACTTGGCGGCGCCGACGGCCAGCCGCAGCAGCGCCTGCTCGTCGTCGTCCACCGCCGCCGCGAGGCGCAGACCGAGGAGGGTGGCGGCCTCGGACTCGATGGCGAGATCGGCCAGCACGCTGCGCATCAGCGGCTTGTCGACGAGTGGGGAGCCGAACGCGTGCCGGTGCCGGGTGTGGTGGACGGCGCGCACCAGGGCGGCCCGCATGGTCGCCGCCGAGCCGACCACGGTGTCCAGCCGCGTGGCGGACACCATGCGGACGATCGTGCGCACGCCGCGGCCCTCCTCGCCGAGCCGTGCGCCCCAGGTGTCCTCGAGCTCGACCTCCGACGAGGCGTTGGACCGGTTGCCGAGCTTGTCCTTGAGGCGCTGCAGCCGCAGCGTGTTGCGCGTGCCGTCGTCGAGCACCCGGGGGACGACGAAGCAGGTCAGCCCGGCGGGGGCCTGGGCGAGCACGAGGAAGACGTCGCTCATCGGCGCCGACAGGAACCACTTGTGCCCCGTCAGCAGGTAGGTCTCCCCGCCCTCGAGCGGCCCGCCGGGCGCCGGGACCGCCCGGGTCGTGTTGGCCCGCACGTCCGAGCCGCCCTGCTTCTCCGTCATCCCCATGCCGGCGAGCGACCCCGCCTTCTCACGGGCCGGCCGCAGGCCGACGTCGTAGTCCGTGGACGTCAGCCGGGGCACCCAGACGTCGGCCAGGAAGGGGTCGGTGCGCAGCGCCGGCACCGCCGCGTAGGTCATCGACAGGGGGCACGCGTGCCCGGCGTCCACCTGGCTCCAGACGTGGAAGCCGGCGGCCCGGGTGACGTGCGGCGCGGCCAGGGACGACGTCCACGGGGCGCCGCCGAGCCCGTGCTCCACGCCGGTGCGCAGCAGCTGGTGCCAGGCGGGGTGGAACTCGACCTCGTCCACCCGGTTGCCCTGCGCGTCGTGGGTGCGGAGCACCGGCGTGTACCGGTCCGCCTGCTCGCCCCAGCCGCGGGCGCGCGCCGTGCCGGCCAGCTGGCCGAGGCCCGTCAGCCGGGCCAGCGCCCCCTGCCCCCCGTGCCGCAGGACGGCCTCGGTGAGGGCGACGTCGGCGGTCAGCACGTTGACGTCGACGAGCGGCGGCACCTGGTTGGTGACCTCGTGCGTCGCCCTGGGCGCGTCGCGGACCCCCGTCGTCTCGTCGTGGGTCTCGTGCACGTCGCCACGGTATCGGGGCCGCCGGTCGCGCGGCGACGGGCTGGGAGCACAGGTGGCACGTACCGTGGGGGCGTGGCCGCCCAGAGCACGCTGACGCGCTGGCGGCGCCGGGCACCCCGCGGGCGCCGCCTCACTGGGCCGCTGCGGGCCCGCTGGGACGCCGCGCGGTCCAGGCCCCTCGTCCGGGTGGTCGACGAGCTGGTCCGCGGCACCGTGTCGATCTCGCTGCGCTACCGCGTGACGGGGCTGGCGGCCGAGGCCGGGTTCTTCGCGCTGCTGTCCCTGCCGCCGCTCGTGCTCGGGCTCGCCGCCACGGCGGCCTGGATCGGTCAGGAGCTCGGCGTCTCCACGACGGTGGCCCTGCGCCAGGCGCTGCGCGAGGTCGCCTCCCCGTTCCTCACCCGGCAGGTCGTCGAGGCCGCGCTGCTGCCGACCCTCGACAACGCGCTCGAGACCCCGCGCCTCGACCTGATCTCCGTCGGCTTCCTGCTGTCGCTGTGGTCGGGCTCGCGGGCGCTGAACGTCTACGTCGACACCATCGCGATCATGTACGGGCTCGGCGGGCACCGGGGTCTCGTGCGGACCCGGGCGCTGTCCTTCTCGCTGTACCTGCTGACGCTCGTGCTCGGCGCCGTCACCGTGCCGCTGGTGCTCGTCGGCCCCGCGGTCATCGGCCGCGTCCTGCCGCCGGGTGCCGCCTGGGTGCTGGTCCTCTACTGGCCGGTGGTGACGGTCTGCGGCGTCGCCCTCCTCACGACCCTGTACCACATCAGCACCCCGGTCCGAACGCCGTGGCCACGCGACCTGCCCGGCGCCGCGCTCGCCCTCGTGATCTGGGTCGCCGCCAGCTTCGTCCTGCGCGCGGTGCTGTCGGCGTCCATCGGCGGCGCGTCGATCTACGGCCCGCTGTCGGCGCCGATCGTCGTCCTCATCTGGCTCTACCTCGTCGCGCTCGCGGTGCTCATCGGCGCCGGCCTCAACGCCTCCGTCGACCGCCTCTGGCCGCACGACCGGCGCACCGCCGCGCGGGCCGCTCTCGTGCCACCCGACTCCGAGCGTCCGCTGACGCCGGTGCACGACCGCGCGGACGAGCGCACGCCGTCGTGAGCCTCGCGGAGGTGGGCGCGACATGACCGACCCTCGCCGCCGGCCGCCGGGGCGGCCACCGCCCGTGACCTGCCGGTCGTTCCCGCCGTTGGTCAGGGGTCACCACCCCTCGACCCCTGGAGGCACCCGTGCGCGCATCGCGCCGCCCCACCGTCGCGGCCGGGACCCTGGCCGCAGCACTCACCCTCAGCGCCCTGACCGCGTCCGCCGCCGGCGCGCAGCCCACCGCCCTGGACGACGACCTCGCCGCCGCGCTGGCATCCGCCACCGGTGAGCTGCAGGTCGTCGTGACGTTCGAGGGCACCGGCGCGCCGGACGCCGCGGACCTCGACCTGCTGCGCCGCACCGGCGTGGAGGCGGGCCTCACGCTCTCCTCGCTGCCGATCGCCGGAGTGCTCGCGACGGCCGACGAGGTCCGCGCGCTCGCGGCGTCCCCCGGCGTCCGCTCCGTCGACCTCAACCGCGAGCTCACCTACGACAACGACGACGCCACCGCCCTCACCGGAGTGGACGACGTCCGGGAGGACCCGCGCCTGACGAAGGCGAACGGCGGGCTGCCGGTGGACGGCGCGGGCGTCGGCGTCCTCGTCAACGACAGCGGCATCGACGGCACCCACCCGGACCACCGGTACGGCAGGGACGTCGTCCAGAACGTGCTCGGCGCCACCAACCTCAACGGGCTGGACCGGCAGCTGCTGCCGGTCACGTGGGTCGAGGACGTGCCGGACACCGACCGCTCCGGCGGTCACGGCACGCACGTCACCGGCATCGTCGGCGGCAGCGGCGCCGCGTCTGGCGGGCTGTACGAGGGCGTGGCGCCCGGTGCGGACCTCGTCGGGTACGGCTCCGGGGCGACGCTGCTGCTCCTCGACGTCCTCGGCGGGTTCGACTACGCGCTGACCCACCAGCGTGAGTACGGCATCCGCGTGGTGACGAACTCCTGGGGCACCACGTCGGACCGGTGCACCCCGGTCGACCCCGACGACCCGGTCAACGTGGCCACCAAGGCGCTGGCCGACCGCAACGTCGTCGTGGTGTTCTCGGCCGGCAACTCCGGGCCCGGCGAGTGCACGATCACCGGCAACTACAAGAAGGCCCCGTGGGTGATCGTGGTGGCGGCCGGTGACAAGGAGCGGCGGCTCGCCGGCTTCTCGTCGCGCGGCACGCCGGGCGGCGGCGGAACGGTGACGACGGACGGCGAGACGCTTCGGTGGGAGGACCGGCCCACCCTCACGGCGCCGGGCGTCGACATCGTCTCCACCCGGGCGGTCTCCCCGGTCGGCGCGCTCGGCACGCCGAAGGACGTGCAGGGCATCGACCCCGCGCACTGGCCCTACTACACGACCCTGTCCGGCACCTCCATGGCGGCGCCCCACGTCGCCGGCGTCGTGGCGCTGATGCTCGACGCGAACCCGACGCTCACCCCGGCCGCGGTCAAGGACATCCTGCAGCGGACGGCGACCGACATGCCCGGGTACGCGGAGTGGGAGGTCGGTGCCGGCTACGTCGACGCCTACGACGCGGTGACGGTGGCGTCCCGCACCCGCTGAGCCGCGACCGGACGACGGCGGCCCCTGACGCGCTTCGCGTCAGGGGCCGTCGGCTGCGGTGGGCGATACTGGGTTCGAACCAGTGACCTCCTCGGTGTGAACGAGGCGCTCTACCACTGAGCCAATCGCCCGGGGACGGCGGAAACCTTACCCGATGCGCCCACCGTCCCGAACGCCGGCCGGGGGTGCTGCCCGGTTGCTCCCGCCGTTACTCCGTTGGGGGCAGCCGGAAGGTCAAGAGTTCGTCAAGTGAGGACGTGGCGCGGTTTCGCGGCGGGGGGTGGGGGGAAACCCTCGGGCACGTGCTGAAGCCCGCAGCACCCCGCTCCCGAGGAAGGCTGTGACCGTGTCCTCCCTGCGCCCCACTCAGGTCGACACCGAGCTCGAGCTCCGTCTGGTCGTCCCGGATGCCGGCACCGTCCCGCTCAAGGTGGCGCTGCGGTACGGCACCGACGACCCCTTCGCCGTCACCGCCGCGTTCGCCGGGGACGGGTTGACGATCGAGTGGGTGTTCGCCCGCGACCTGCTGATCGGCGGGCTCGAGCACCCGACCGGCGAGGGCGACGTCCACGTCTGGCCGTCGTGGGGCGGCGGGCGCGACCTGGTGCTGCTGTCGCTGACGTCGCCGGACGGGCACGCCGTCCTCGAGGCGGACGCCGCGGACCTGAGGGCCTTCTTGCAGCGCACGCTGGACCTCGTGCCCGCCGGGCAGGAGTCCGCGCACCTCGACATCGACGCCGACCTGGCCGCCTTCTTCGGCTGACCGTCCTCCCGCAGCGCCCGCGCCGCCTCCCCGTCAGGGGTCGAGGGTGCGGGCGCTGTGGCGTGTGAAGAGCTCGACGGCGGCCGCCGAGAGCGTGCCGGGGGAAAGACGCCGACCGTCCAGCGCCGCCAGCGGCTGGACGTCGCGGGTCGAGGAGAGCAGCAGGACCTCCTGCGCGCCGTCCAGCACCGACAGCGGCAGCGGCTCCTCGGCCAGGGGCAGGCCCTCGTCGGCGGCCCACTCCAGCAGCAGCTCGCGCGTGATGCCGGCCAGGCAGCCGGAGTCGAGCGGCGGGGTGACCAGGCGACCGTCGACGGCGACGACGACGTTGGACCCCGTCCCCTCGCACAGCTCGCCGCGGGTGTTGCCGAAGATCGCCTCGCTGGCACCGCGCTCGTGCGCGGCGCCCAGGGCGACGACGTTCTCGGCGTAGGACGTCGTCTTCAGCCCCGCCACGGCGGACCGCTCGTTGCGCGTCCACGGCACGGTGACCGCCGAGACCTCGGCCGGCCAGGGTGGGGTCGGCACCGCCGCGACCACGAGCGTGCCGCGGCCCGGAAGCCGGTCGGACCCGAGCGGGCCCGGCCCCGCCGTCCACGTGATGCGCAGCCGGCCGTGCGCGACCGGCGCCGCCGCGAGCACCTCGTTGACCGCCTGCCGAACCCACGACTCCTCGGGTGCCTGGAGGCCCAGACCGGCCGCCGAGCGCTCGAGCCGCCGCAGGTGCCTCGTCAGCGCGAACGCCACCCCGTCCGTGATCTTGCACGACTCGAACACGCCGTCACCGACGGTGAGGCCGTGGTCGAGGGCAGAGACGCGGGCGTCGGCCTCCGTGGTGACCATTCCGTCCACCCAGACGGTCACGGTGCCGGTCGTGGGCATCACCACTCCCTTCGCAGGCGGCCCGAGCAGGCCGCACCCGACTCGCACATCCTGCCCGAGTCGCGTCTCCCGCCGGCGGTCGGGCGGGTCGGGTGCGACCCCGGGAGCCGGTTGGACTCTCCTCCGGCCTCTCGGTTAGAGTTCCCGACGCACACCGGGCGCGGCGAGAGCCGGTACCGGCAGCGTGCGGACGTAGCGCAGTTGGTAGCGCATCACCTTGCCAAGGTGAGGGTCGCGGGTTCGAGTCCCGTCGTCCGCTCGGAGGCACCTCCGAGGGAGGCACCGCCTCGCGGTGGAGTGGCCGAGAGG
>JBKHXE010000061.1:0-14358 GCA_046566185.1 Actinomycetes bacterium
CGACGCCGCGGTCGGACGCCGAGCGGACCAGCCGGCCGGCGCCCTGCGCGAGGCGCAGCGCTGTGTGCGTGGCCGCGACGGTCATGAAGCCGTTGCCGCCGGAGCGGCTCACCGCCTCCTGCCGCGCCGACGCCAGCGGGTCGTCCGGGCGCGGGAAGGGGATCCGGTCGATGACGACGAGCTGGCACCCCGGCCCCGGCACGTCGACGCCCTGCCACAGCGACAGCGTGCCGAACAGGCACGTCGGCGCGTCGCCGGCGAACTGCCGCACCAGCGTGGGCGTGGAGTCGTCGCCCTGGCAGAGCACGGGGACGTCGAGCCGCTCGCGCATCGCCTCGGCGGCGGCCTCGGCGGCGCGGCGTGAGGAGAACAGTCCGAGCGTGCGGCCGCCGGTGGCCTCCACGAGGGCGGCGAGCTCGTCCATCGTCGCCGGCGCCGTCCCGTCGCGGCCGGGGCGAGGCAGGTGCCGCGCGACGTAGAGCACCGCCTGACGCGGGTAGTCGAAGGGGCTGCCGACGTCGATGCCCTCCCACGGCGGCGCGCCCTCCCCCTTGAGGCCGACCGCGCCGGCCGCTGCGTCGAACGCACCGCCGAGCGCCAGCGTCGCCGAGGTCAGGACGACGGTGCGCTCACCGAAGAGCTTGTCCCGCAACGCCGCTGCGACCGACAGGGGTGCGACGTGGAGGGTGCGCCGCACGACGGAGAAGCCGTCGTCGCGCACCGACACCCACGCGACGTCGCCGTCACCGAGCGCTGCGAGCCGCTCGGCCACGTCGAACAGCTCGGTCACCCCGGCGCGGGCCACCTGGTGCGCCCCCTGGGCCTCGTCCCCGCCCTTGAGGTCCTTCATCTGCGACAGCACCTCGCGCGCCGCGTCGCGCAGGCTCGCCACGGCGACCTGCAGCCCCTCGGGCAGGTCGCCGGTGATGCGGCCGTCAGGCACCTGCTCCAGCATCGCCTCGAGGTCCTGCCCCGCGGCGTCCAGGCGGGTGGTGTCGACGCCGGCGTGGCGCCGGGCGGCGGCGGCAGCGGTCGCCACCGTGCCCGGCGTCAGCTGGTCGGTGACCACCGACGTCACGCGGTCGGCCAGCTCGTGCGCCTCGTCGACGACCACGACGTCGTGGTCGGGCAGCAGCTGGCGGCCCTCGAAGGCGTCGATGGCCAGCATGGCGTGGTTGGTGACGACGACGTCCACCTCGCGGGCTCGGGCGCGGGCCCGCTCGCTGAAGCACTCGCCGGCGACCGGGCACTTCTGCGACCCGAGGCACTCGTGCGCGGTGACGGACACCTGCCGCCACGCCTTCTCGCTCACCCCGGGCACGAGCTCGTCGCGGTCGCCGCTGTCGGTCCGCTCGGCCCACTCCCGCAGGCGGACGACGTCCCGCCCGAGCCGCGACGTCGGGCCCTCGCCGCTGCCGGCCGGGTCGGCGAACAGCGCGCCCTCGTCGTCCGGGAAGCCGCCGACGAGCTTGTGGACGCAGACGTAGTTGGCGCGGCCCTTGACGATCTGGAAGGCCGGACGACGGCCCAGCATCGGGGCGAGCGCCTCCGCGAGGCGCGGCAGGTCGCGGTCGACCACCTGCGCCTGCAGCGCCAGGGTCGCCGTCGAGACCACGACGGGACGGCGGACGGCGACCGCGTGCCGCACCGCCGGCACGAGGTAGCCGAGCGACTTGCCGGTGCCGGTCCCGGCCTGGACCAGCAGGTGCCGCCCGGCGTCGATCGCCGCGGTCACCGCCTCGACCATCTGCCGTTGGCCCTCGCGGGGGGTCCCGCCGAGTGCGGTGACCGCGGCGTCGAGCAGCTCGCCGGGCGGCGGCAGGTCGTCGGCGGTCACCCGCGCGAGCCTACTGAGCGGCGCCGACGCCGCCCCCGGGTCAGGCGGTGACGGCGCGGAACTCCTCCAGCTCGGCCGCGACGTCCGGCCGCAGCCGCGCGTGCAGGAGCGTGCCGTCGGCGCCGTGCTCGGTGGCCAGCACCTCGCCGGTGGCGTGCACGCGGCTGACGACGTCGCCGCGCTCGTAGGGCACGAGCAGGTGCACCTCGACGTCCGGGCGGGGCAGCCGCGCCGCGACGAGCTCCCGCAGCTCGGCGATGCCCAGCCCGGTGCGGGCCGACACCACGACGCTGCTCGGCTCGCGCCGCTGCAGGCGGGCCACCACCTCGGGGTCCGCGGCGTCCGCCTTGTTGAGGACGACGACCTCGACGACGTCGGTGGCCTCCACCTCGCCGAGCACCTCGCGGACCGCGGCCAGCTGGCCTTCCGGGTCGGGGTGCGAGACGTCGACGACGTGCAGCAGCAGGTCGGCCTCGGCGACCTCCTCCAGCGTCGAGCGGAACGCCTCGACGAGCTGGTGCGGCAGGTGCCGCACGAAGCCGACGGTGTCGGTGAGGGTGTAGAGCCGGCCGTCGGGCGTCTGCGCGCGGCGCACGGTCGGGTCGAGAGTGGCGAACAGCGCGTCCTCGACGAGCACGCCCGCCCCGGTGAGCCGGTTGAGCAGGCTCGACTTCCCGGCGTTGGTGTAGCCGGCGATCGCGACGCTCGGCACGTGGTTGCGGCGGCGCGACGAGCGCATCGTCGTCCGGGCCGGCTTCATGTGCTTGATCTCGCGGCGCAGCTTCGCCATGCGCGTGCGGATGCGACGGCGGTCCAGCTCGATCTTCGTCTCACCGGGACCACGCGAGCCGATGCCGGCGCCTCCGGCGACCCGGCCACCCGCCTGCCGCGACATCGACTCGCCCCAGCCGCGCAGGCGCGGCAGCAGGTACTCGAGCTGCGCGAGCTCGACCTGCGCCTTGCCCTCTCGCGACCTGGCGTGCTGGGCGAAGATGTCGAGGATGAGCGCCGTCCGGTCGATGACCTTGACCTTGACGACGTCCTCCAGGCCGCGGCGCTGGGACGGCGACAGCTCGCCGTCGCAGATCACGGTGTCCGCGCCGGTGGCGGCGACGACGCCCTTGAGCTCCTCCGCCTTGCCGGCGCCGAGGAACGTCGCCGGGTCGGGCTTCGGACGGCGCTGGATGACGCCCTCGAGCACCTGCGACCCGGCGGTCTCGGCCAGGGCGGCGAGCTCGGCGAGCGAGTTCTCGGCGTCCTCGACGGTCGTCCCGGTGGTCCACAGCCCGGCGAGCACGACCTTCTCCAGGCGCAGCTGCCGGTACTCGACCTCGGTGACGTCGGTGAGCTCGGTGGAGAGGCCGGCGACCCGCCGCAGCGCCTGGCGGTCGGCCAGGTCGAGCTGCTCACCGTCGTAACCGTCCTCGGGAGCGTCCGGCGCGTCGCCGTGCCGGGCGAGAACCCGGTCCACCGCCGAGGTGACCTCGTGGTCGTCGAACGGTTGCGCGGTGCTGGTCATGTGCCTCCTGACTCCGGGTGCCCCTGTCGACACCATCTGACCATCTCAACACCACCCACCGCGACCATGTTTCCTCGACCTCTGGAGGGTTGTGGGGCTCTCACGGGCCCCCGAGAGCCCCGAAACCCTCCAGAGGTCGGGTGGAGGGCGAGTACGGTCACGCCCGATGGACGGCGATCACTACTTCTCGGCGCAGCCGGCCACCCCGGACCAGCGTCGCACCCTGACGGTCCGCATCGCGGGCCGGGAGCGGGACGTCGAGACCGCCCGCGGCGTCTTCAGCCCCGACCGGATCGACCTCGGCACCTCCGTGCTGCTGCGGGAGGTGCCCGACCCCCCGGACGGCGGCCACCTGCTCGACCTGGGCTGCGGCTGGGGTCCGCTGGCGCTGACCATGGCGACGGTCGCGCCGTCCTCGACGGTCTGGGCGGTCGACGTCAACGAGCGAGCGCTCGACCTCGTGCGCCGCAACGCGACGTCCCTGGGGCTCGAGCGGGTCCGCGCCGCGGCCCCCGACGAGGTGCCGGACGACGTCGCGTTCACCGCGATCTGGTCGAACCCGCCGATCCGCGTCGGCAAGGACGAGCTGCACGGGATGCTGCGGCGATGGCTGCCGCGCCTGGAGCCGGGGGGCGAGGCGTACCTCGTCGTCCAGCGGAACCTCGGCGGCGACTCGCTGCACCGGTGGCTGCTCGCCGAGCTGCCCGACCTGCGGACGACGCGGCACGGCAGCGCGAAGGGGTTCCGCGTGCTGCGGGTCCGGCGCGGGGTCACGCCAGGCCGGTGACGGCCCTCCGGTGTCGCCGGAGACGGTGGACCAGCTCCATCCGGTGCACCACCAGGTCGCGCCGCTGGAGCCGGTCCCCACCGTCGTCCGGCTCGGGAAGCGGCCCGGCCTGCCTCGGCACCCGCCCACGCTGCGCCGCGACGACGTCCGGCGCCACCGTGCGCGGGTCCATCAGGTCCCGCATGTCCACCCCCTGGGCCGGTGTCCCACCCCCTGCGCGGGACACCCCTGACTGCTGCTTCCGCCCGATAGACGTCCCGGACGACCACAAGGTTGCCTCCTACCACCGACAACCTGCCACGGTATTTCGATCGGTGACCCGTCAGGCCCCGGCGAGCCAGCGCTCGTCCAGCTCGCCGTCGGCGACGAGCACCGCGGGCCCGGACAGCTCGACGCGCCCGCCGTCCAGCACCCGGACGCCGACCGTGCCGCCGGGGACGTCGACGAGCCAGCGGGACGGCGCGCCGTCGCCGGCCCAGGCGCGGGCCGCGAGCGCCGCCGCGCAGGCGCCGGTGCCGCACGAGCGGGTCTCCCCGACGCCCCGCTCGTGCACGCGCATGCGGAGCCGGCCGACCGGGCCGTCCGGCGCGTCCTCGCTGTCGAGGGGGACGACGAGCTCGACGTTCGTGCCGTGGACGGGCACCGGCTCGACCGCCGGCGCGCGCGTGAGGTCGGCGGCGGCCAGCTCGTCGCGGTGGGCGAGCGCGACCACGGTGTGCGGGTTGCCGAGGTCGAGGGACAGCGCGGGTCGCGCGACGTCCAGCCCGCGGACGTGCACCGTGGCGTCGTGACCGGCGCTGCGGGCCCGGTCGCCGCCGGTCAGGCGCCACTGGCCCATGTCGACGGCGATCCAGCCGTCCGCCGCGGCCGTCACGCGCTTGACGCCCCCGCGGCTGCCGACCGCCAGCCCGCCCGCGAGCGCGTCGGACGGCACGAGCCCCTCGCGCAGCAGGTAGGCGGTGAAGACGCGGACGCCGTTGCCGCACATCTCGGCGACGGAGCCGTCGGCGTTCCGGTAGTCCATGAACCACTCGGCGGTCTCGGTGCCGGCGGGTGCGGGCTCCCCCAGGGCGGCGGTGCGGACGACGCGGATCAGCCCGTCGGCGCCGATGCCGGCGTACCGGTCGCAGATGCGCGCGACCGTCGCCGCGTCGAGGTGTCGGGCGCCGTCGGGGTCGGCGACCAGCACGAAGTCGTTCTCGGTGCCGTGGCCTTTGGTGAACCGCACCCGACCAGGCTACGGGGCCGCCGACGCCACGACGTCCAGCGCGCGGTCCAGCACCCCCGGCCGGGCGACGTCCAGCCAGACGATCCTGGGGTCGCGGCGGAACCAGCGCTCCTGCCGGCGGGCCAGCCGGCGCGTCGCCCGGACGGTCTCGTCGCGGGCCTGCTCCTCGGTGAGGTCGCCGTCCAGCAGCGCGAGCACCTGGGCGTACCCGACGGCGCGGGAGGCGGTACGGCCCGCGCGCAGCCCGCGCTCGACGAGGCCCTCGACCTCCGCGACGAGCCCGGCGTCCCACATCGCGTCGACGCGCCGGGCGATCCGCTCGTCCAGCGCCGCCCGGTCCAGGTGCAGGCCGATCCGGACCGACGGCATGGCCGGCTCGCCGCTCGGCAGCGTCGCGGTGAACGGCCGTCCGGTCAGCTCGACGACCTCCAGGGCCCGGACGACGCGGCGCACGTTGCCGGGCAGGATCGCGGTCGCGGCGGCCGGGTCGACCGCGGCCAGCCGCTCGTGCATCGCGGCCGCACCGCGCTCGGCGGCCTCGGCCTCCAGACGGGCCCGTATCCCGGCGTCCGTGCCCGGCAGGTCGAGCTCGTCGAGCACCGCCCTGACGTAGAGGCCCGAGCCGCCGACGAGCAGCGGCGTCCGGCCGCGCCGCGCGACGTCCGCCAGGTCGGCTCGGGCGTGGCGCTGGTAGGCGGCCACGCTCGCCTCCTGCGTCACCTCGAGGACGTCGAGCTGGTGGTGCGGGACGCCGCGGCGCTGGTCGGGGGGGAGCTTGGCGGTGCCGACGTCCATGCCGCGGTACAGCTGCGAGGCGTCGGCGTTGACCACCTCCCCGGGGCCGCCGTCGGTGGCGAGCGCCGCCGCGAGGTCGAGGGCGAGGTCTGACTTGCCGGTGGCGGTCGGCCCGACCACGGCCACCACGGGCGGTGTCGTCACTGCGTGAAGTCTGCCAAGGTGGCCCGGTCGGACGCCGACCGGAGGGAGCCGACGTGACCGGGGTGCGACCGGAGCCGGGTGACGACCCGCACCGCCACGACGGGACGCACGAACCGCCGCGGCGGGCGCGCCACACCGCTGACGGGAAGTGCCTCGACCACGACGACGCGGAGGAGAGCTCTTTGGAGCAGCCCCCTCCCCACTAGCGCTCCGCTGGCGTAGGGTCGCGACCCGTGGACACCGCACGACGTCGGGCCGTCACCGTTGTTCTCACCGCCGCGGCAGTCGCCGCTGCGACGGCGGCTCCCGCCGGGGCCGCGCGACCACCGGACGCCGGTCTCGAGGGGGTGAGGTTCGCCACCTTCAACGCCTCGCTGAACAGGTTCGGCGACGGCCAGCTCGTCGCGGACCTCTCGACCGGCACGAACGCCCAGGTGAAGGCCGTCGCCGAGATCGTGCAGCGGACCCGTCCCGACGTGCTGCTCATCAACGAGATCGACTACGTGGCGGACGGCCTGGCCGTCGACCTGCTGCGCGAGAACTACCTCGAGGTCGGCCAGAACGGCGCCGACCCGATCGACTACCCCTACGCGTTCGTCGCCGAGTCGAACACCGGCGTGCCGAGCGGTCACGACCTGGACAACAACGGGTCTGTGGGCGGCCCGAACGACGCCTACGGGTTCGGCTTCTTCCCGGGCCAGTTCGGGATGGCCGTGCTGTCCCGGCACCCCATCGACGTCGAGGCGGTGAGGACGTTCGCCGAGTTCCGGTGGGCCGACATGCCCGGCGCTCTGCTGCCGGTGGACCCGGCGACCGGTCAGCCGTGGTTCAGCGACGAGGAGCTGGAGGTCGTGCGGCTGTCGAGCAAGTCGCACTGGGACGTGCCGGTCGAGGTCGACGGGCGCACGGTGCACTTCCTCGTCTCGCACCCGACGCCGCCGGTGTTCGACGGCCCGGAGGACCGCAACGGGCGGCGCAACCACGACGAGATCCGCTTCTGGGCCGACTACGTCACCCCCGGCCAGCGCAGCGCCTACATCTACGACGACGCCGGCGTGAGCGGTGGACTGCGGCCGGGGTCGGCGTTCGTGGTGGCCGGCGACCAGAACAGCGACCCCCTGGACGGCGACTCGGTTCCCGGTGCGATCCAGCAGTTGCTCGAGCACCCCCGCGTGGTGGACCCGCTGCCGTCCTCGGAGGGAGCCGTGGAGGCCTCGGCGCTGCAGGGCGGCGCCAACGCCACGCACCGCTCGGACCCCCGCTACGACACCGCCGACTTCGCCGACTCCGCGCCGGGGAACCTGCGCGCCGACTACGTGCTGCCGTCGACGCAGCTGCGCACCGCCGGCGCGGGCGTGTTCTGGCCGGTGCTGGATGACCCGCTGTCGCGCCTGACCGGAACCTTCCCGTTCCCGTCGTCCGACCACCGGCTCGTCTGGGTCGACGTCACCGTCCCCGGCACCTGACCCGCCCTCCCCCGTGATCAAGGACGATGGGCGTGATCAAGGAAGGTGGGTACAGGGGCGGCGCACGAGCCGTCCCTGATCACGCCGGGTTTCCTTGATCACCACGAAGTGCAAGATCACCGAGGGGGCAGGCGGGTGGCCTCAGCGGCGCAGGGTGGGGACGCCCAGACTGACGGGGCCTCGCGCGCCGGCGCCGGCTCCTGACGCGGCACCCGCGGTGGGGACGCCGCAGCTGCCGGCCTGGCGGCGGTCCCAGGCGTCGCCGGCGCGCGTGCGGCGCAGCGCGACGACCCCGCCGTCCGCGACGAGGTGGTGCGGCGCGCCGTAGGTGACCTCGACCGTCACGACGTCGCCGGGGCGGGGCACCTCGGCGCCGTCCCCGACGGCGAAGTGCACGAGCCGGTTGTCGCGGGCGCGACCGCTCATCCGGGACGTCGCACCGTCCTTGCGGCCCTCCCCCGTCGACACCAGCACCTCGAGCCGGCGGCCCTCCTGCGAGCGGTTCTCCTCCCACGAGATCCGCTCCTGCAGCGTGACCAGCCGCTCGTACCGCTCCTGCACCACGGCCTTCGGCAGCTGGTCGGGCAGGTCGGCCGCCGGCGTCCCCGGCCGCCGGGAGTACTGGAAGGTGAACGCCTGGGCGAACCGGGCCCGCTCGACGACGTCCAGGGTGGCCTGGAAGTCCTCCTCGGTCTCGCCGGGGAACCCGACGATGACGTCCGTGGTGATGGCAGCGTCGGGGATGCGCTCGCGGACGCGGTCGAGGATGCCCAGGAACCGCTCGGAGCGGTAGGAGCGGCGCATCGCCCTGAGCACCCGGTCCGAGCCGGACTGCAGCGGCATGTGCAGCTGCGGCATGACGTTCGGCGTCTCCGCCATCGCCTCGATGACGTCGTCGGTGAACGCCGCGGGATGGGGACTGGTGAACCGCACGCGCTCGAGCCCGGCGATCCGGCCGCACGCCCGGAGAAGATCGCCGAACGCACTCCGCCGCGACGTGCCGCCGAACTCGACCCCGTACGTGTTGACGTTCTGGCCGAGCAGCGTCACCTCGATCGCGCCGTCGTCGACGAGTGCCCGCACCTCGGCGAGGACGTCGCCCGGCCGGCGGTCCTTCTCCGTACCGCGCAGCGAAGGGACGATGCAGAAGGTGCAGGTGTTGTTGCAGCCGACGCTGATCGACACCCAGCCGGCGTAGGCCGACTCCCGCTTCGTCGGCAGGGTCGAGGGGAACACCTCGAGCGCCTCGAGGATCTCGACCTGCGCCTCGGCGTTGTGCCGCGCCCGCTCGAGCAGCGTCGGCAACGACCCGATGTTGTGGGTGCCGAACACGACGTCGACCCACGGCGCCCTCTTCACGATGGTGTCGCGGTCCTTCTGCGCCAGGCAGCCACCCACGGCGATCTGCATGCCCGGCCGCGACGCCTTCCGGGGCGCCAGGTGCCCCAGGTTGCCGTACAGCTTGTTGTCCGCGTTCTCCCGCACGGCGCACGTGTTGAGCACGACGACGTCGGCGGCGTCCCCGTCGGACGCCGGCAGGTAGCCGGCGTCCTCGAGCAGCCCCGAGAGCCGTTCGGAGTCGTGGACGTTCATCTGGCACCCGAAGGTGCGGACGGCGTAGGTGCGGGCGGTCGTCATGGCGGCATCCAGGGTACGCGCCGCAGACGGTCCTCCCGCCGGCCAGGTTGCGGGATGGTCACAGTGGGCCCCGGCCGAGCGGTGGACGGTGCGCAAACCCGATCAATCGCGCTAGGTTCCGCAGCATGGCCGAGCCCCTCGTCGTCCTCGACAAGGTCAACAAGCACTTCGGTGACCTGCACGTCCTCAAGGACATCGACCTCACCGTGCACAAGGGTGAGGTCGTCGTCGTCATCGGCCCGTCCGGCTCCGGCAAGTCCACGCTCTGCCGCACGATCAACCGGCTGGAGACGTTCGAGTCCGGCTCGATCACGCTCGACGGGGTACCGCTGCCCGAGGAGGGCAAGGACCTCGCCCGCCTCCGCTCGGACGTCGGCATGGTCTTCCAGTCCTTCAACCTCTTCGCGCACAAGACCGTGCTGGAGAACGTCACGCTCGGGCCGATCAAGGTGCGCAGGCAGCGCCCGGCGGACGCCGAGAAGCGGGCCCGCGAGCTGCTCGAGCGAGTCGGCGTGGCGAACCAGGCCGACAAGTACCCGGCCCAGCTCTCCGGCGGGCAGCAGCAGCGCGTCGCCATCGCCCGGGCGCTGGCGATGAACCCCAAGGTGATGCTCTTCGACGAGCCCACCTCGGCGCTCGACCCGGAGATGATCAACGAGGTCCTCGACGTCATGACGACCCTGGCCAAGGACGGCATGACGATGGTCGTGGTCACCCACGAGATGGGCTTCGCCCGGCGCGCCGCCAACCGGGTCGTCTTCATGGCCGACGGCGAGATCGTCGAGGCGAACACCCCGGAGGAGTTCTTCACCAACCCGAAGTCCTCCCGCGCCCAGGACTTCCTCTCGAAGATCCTGAGCCACTGATTCCCCACCCTCACACCCAGGAGGAGCAGCACATGAGGTTCCGTCGTACGACACTCGCCGCCGGCATGGCCGTCGCGGCGCTGACCTTGGCCGCCTGCGGCGGCGACGGTGACGGGGGCGACGGCGGAGCCGAGCCCACCGTCGCCGAGACCGCCGAGTTCGAGGCCGGGACGACGATGGCCGAGCTCGCCGACGCCGGTTCCATGACCGTCGGAACCAAGTTCGACCAGCCCGGGTTCGGCCTCGCCAACCTCGAGGGCGTCCCCGAGGGCTTCGACGTCGAGATCGCCAAGATCATCGCGGGCAAGCTGGGCATCTCCCCCGAGAACATCGAGTGGGTGGAGACGCCGTCCGCCGTGCGCGAGGAGGTCATCGAGCGCGGCGAGGTCGACATGGTCGTGGCCACCTACACGATCAACGACAAGCGCAAGGAGCGGATCTCCTTCGCCGGCCCGTACTACGTCGCCGGCCAGCAGCTCATGGTGACGTCGGACAACGACACCATCACCGGCCCCGACGACCTCAAGGCCAACCCCGACGCGAAGGTGTGCTCGGTGACCGGCTCGACGCCGTCCGAGAACATCAAGGAGTACCTGGCCAGCGACGACCAGCTCGTGCTCTTCGACGTGTACGACAAGTGCGCGGACGCCCTGCGCACCGGACAGGTGGACGTCGTCACCACCGACAACGTCATCCTGCTCGGCTTCGTCAGCGAGTCCGACGGCGAGTTCAAGCTGGTCGGGGACCAGTTCACCGAGGAGCCCTACGGCATCGGCATCACCAAGGGCGACACCGCCTTCTGCGAGTTCATCAACGAGACGCTGCAGGAGGCGGCCGAGTCCGGCGCCTACGAGGAGGCCTGGAACTCGACGGCCGGCGAGGTCGAGGGGTCCCAGACGCCCGAGCTTCCCGAGCTCGAGCCCTGCAGCTGACCTGACAGCAACGGGGTCCCGCCGCCGGCCGCGCGCCGGTGGCGGGACCCTGCTCCGCCGACAAGGAGGCGCCGTGTGGACGCGGTGACGGAGAACCTCGACCTCTTCTGGTCCGGCTATCTGCGCTCTCTCAGCATCTGCCTGTGGGGGCTGGTCGGGTCGCTGGCGCTGGGCACGGTCATGGCGTCGTTCCGTGTGTCGCCGGTCCCGCCACTGCGCGCCTTCGGGACCGCCTACGTCACGCTCGTCCGCAACGCGCCGCTCACCGTGGTGCTGTTCTTCATGGCCTTCGGTTTCCCCGAGATCGGCATCAACGCCTCGTACTACGCGTTCGGGGTGTTCGCGCTCATCCTCTACACCTCCGCGTTCGTCTGCGAGGCGCTCCGGGCCGGCATCAACGCGGTGCCGGCGGGGCAGGCGGAGGCGGCGCGATCGATCGGCCTGACGTTCGGGCAGTCGCTGCGCGAGGTCGTCCTGCCGCAGGCGTTCCGGACCTCGGTTCCGCCGGTGGGCAGCGTGATCATCGCGATGTTCAAGAACTCCGCGGTGGTCGGCGCGTTCGGCGTGGGCGGCGACCTCTTCAGCGTCGGCCAGAACCTCACCAGCGCGCAGGGCTACGCCGCCCTGCCCGTCCTCACCGGCGTGGCGGTCGGCTACCTGATGATCACGATCCCGGCCGGCCTCCTCCTCGGTGTGATCGAGCGGAAGGTGGCGATCATCCGATGAGCCAGGACACGGCGGTGCTGTACGACGCCCCCGGGCCGAGGGCGCGGCGCCGGTCGCTGATCGGCAGCATCGTCGCCACCGTGGCGCTGGCCGCCGCCGGCGCCGTCGTCGTGATGCGGCTCGCCGACCAGGGGCAGTTCGACGCCGAGCTCTGGGAGCCCTACGTGGACCCCAGCAGCGACACCTTCCAGGCGGTCTGGAAGCTGCTGCTGGCCGGGCTCCGGGCCACCCTGACGGCCGCCGTGCTCGCCATCGCGTTCTCGCTGGTGATCGGCACCACGCTGGCAGTCGGCCGGCTGATGGCCGGTCGGGTCGCGCGCATCCCGCTGATCGGGCTCATCGAGCTGCTGCGCGGACTTCCGGTCGTGGTGTCCATCTTCTTCGCCTGGCGGGTCCTCCCGGAGATCGGCGTCGACGTGGGTCCGCTGCCCGGGGACGACGGGCTGTGGTACCTGGTCATCGGTCTGACGGCCTACAACATGGTGATCATCGCCGAGATCGTCCGGGCGGGTGTGCTGTCCCTGCCCAGCGGCCAGCGCGAGGCCGCACTGGCGATCGGCATGACCCGGTGGCAGGCCATGCAGCTGGTGCTCCTGCCGCAGGCCTTCCGCACCATGCTGCCGGCGCTCATCAGCCAGCTGGTGGTCATCCTCAAGGACACGTCGCTGGCCGCGGTGCTCGGCCTCTACCTCGAGCTCCTCCGCCGAGGTCAGCTCATCGCCACCCGGCTCGACAACCCGATCCAGTCCTTCTTCGTGGTCGGCCTCATCTTCATCCTCATCAACTTCGCCCTGTCCCGGCTGGCCGTCTGGGTCGAGGCCAGGTCGTCGCGGCGAAGCGTCGGACGGCCGGAGGCCGCAACCGCCGAGAGCGAGGCAAGCACCGGCGCCTGACCGCACGGCGCTGGGGCGGGCGCCTACTCGACCGGAGCTCTGAGGCCCGTCGCGTCCTCACCCTCGGCCTCGAGCGCGTCCCGGACGGCGCGGAACGCCAGCCCCGACGGGTAGCCCCTGCGGGCCAGCATGCCCACCAGGCGGCGCACGCGGGCGTCGCGGTCCAGCCGCCGCGTGCTCGGGAGCCGACGCTCCACCAGCGCCCGCGCGGCCGCCGCCTCGGCGTCGTCGTCGACCTGCTCGAGCGCCTGCTCGACGTGGTCGCCGGAGACGCCGCGCTGCCGCAGCTCGTGCGCGATCGCTCGCCGCGACAGGCCACGCTCGGCGTGCCGCGACCGCGCCCACACCCGGGCGTACTCGGCGTCGTCGACGAGGCGGACCTCCTCGAAGCGGTCGAGGACCCGCTCGGCGACGTCGTCCGGAACGTCGCGGCGGGCCATCGCCTCGGCGAGCTGGGCGCGGGTGCGCGGGGCGGCCGTCAACTGCCGCAGCGCGATGCTGCGGGCGACCGCCTCGGCGTCCGGCTCCGGATCGACGGCTGCCGACCCCGTGGTCGGCGGCTCCTCGGCGGGCCGGCGACGTCCACGGGGTCGGCGCGGCGCGGTGCTCACAGCAGGATCAGAACTCGACCGCAGGCTCCTCGGCCGGCGCGTCGACGCGGGCCCCGATGCCGAGCTTCTCCTTGATCTTCTTCTCGATCTCGTCCGCGAGGTCGGGGTTGTCGCGCAGGAACGCGCGAGCGTTCTCCTTGCCCTGGCCGAGCTGGTCACCGTCGTACGTGTACCAGGCACCCGACTTGCGCACGAAGCCCTGCTCCACGCCCATGTCGATGAGGCCGCCCTCGCGGGAGATGCCGATGCCGTAGAGGATGTCGAACTCCGCCTGCTTGAACGGGGGCGAACAGTTGTGGACCACCATCCCCTCGGCAACGAGATTGTGCAGGTCCGCCACCTCGACGTCGTACGTCCTCTCGCGTCCAGCCGGCTCGACGCGGCGTACCGCAGCGAAGGCCACCTGTTCGTCCAGGAGCGATCGCAGGAACACGTCATCCAAGACGTCGGCCACGCCAGCCAGACGGTCGCGACGGATCCTCGGCGTGCCGAGCAACTGCCTCATCCCGGCTCGCGCGGCTGCCGGCGAGGCACCGATCATCACTGCCGCCTCCGACGCGGTGACGCCGCGCTTGTGCAGGTGCTCGAGGACTTCCTCGGTGAGGGCACCGGAGAGGTACACCTGCTGGCTCCCCCGTCGCCTGCCCTGGTCCGTCTGCAGCGCCTCCTGCAAGGCGGAGCTGCGGGGACCCCAGGCCGGAACTGCCTCGGCGAACGCCCGGACGTTGTCCGAGCCGGCCACCCGGACCTCGAAGCAGTCACGACGACCGCGGACCTCACGGCCGGCAACGACGCTGGGCCGCTTATGGGACGGGTCGTACCGACGGACCGACGAGGTGATCCCGAACCTCAGCAGGAGCCAGGAGATCTGGTAGGCCAGCTGGGAGGACGACGTGGTGAAGCCGACGCGGACGGC